>NZ_JANJZL010000002.1:0-447204 GCF_024623155.1 Anaerosalibacter massiliensis | reverse complement strand
TTCAAAGAGAAGAGATTGAAAGAGGTCAAGTATTAGCAGCTCCAGGAAGTATAACACCACATACAAAATTTGAATCTGAAGTATATGTATTGACAAAAGAAGAAGGTGGAAGACATACACCATTCTTTAATGGATATAGACCACAATTTTATTTCAGAACAACAGATGTAACAGGGAATATAGAATTAGAAGAAGGAACAGAAATGGTAATGCCTGGAGACAACGCTAAATTCACAATTGAACTAATAACACCAATAGCTATAGAAGAAGGATTAAGATTTTCAATTCGTGAAGGTGGAAGAACAGTAGGTTCTGGAGTTGTTACTAATATTATTGCATAAGATGAAAATATTAAAGGAAGGGCAAGTACCCTTCCTTTAATGTCTAATAGATAAAAAAATTAAAAAATGCAAAAAAATACTTGAGTTTTTTGTTAATATACTATAAAATATAGGAGTGTGTAATTTTTGACATTGCGATGAGGTGAAAGGTTGCTGTTATCAGGAAATTTTCACTGAGAATGTCCGGTTGCAAACTGGGCGACTTGAATTGTCAGACTTAACCTTATAAAAAAATCACAACACACCTGGTTAAGTGGATAGGCAATTCTGGTCGCATGTAAATAACATGCGATAGAAGGAGGGAATTACATGTCAAACAAAGGAAATGGAAAGCAAAAAATAAGAATTAGATTAAAAGCTTATGATCATGAACTTTTAGACGTTTCAGCTCAGAAAATTGTAGAAACTGCAAAGAGAACAGGAGCTACTGTTTCAGGTCCAGTGCCATTACCAACTGAAAAGGAAGTTGTTACAATACTTAGGGCAGTTCATAAATATAAGGATTCAAGGGAACAATTTGAACAAAGAACACATAAACGTCTAATTGATATATTGAATCCAAATCAAAAAACTGTTGACTCTTTAATGAAACTTAATTTACCAGCAGGCGTAGATATTGAAATAAAGCTATAATATCTTAGTACGATTACAATATGTAATCCGCTGTAAGACTTAGGAGGTGCAAAAAGGATGAAAAGAATTTTAGGTAGAAAAATAGGGATGACTCAAATATTCGATGAACATGGTGTGGTTATTCCGGTTACAGTAGTTGAAGCGGGACCAGTAGAAGTTGTTCAAAAGAAGACTTTAGAAACAGATGGATATAATTCTATTCAAGTAGGTTATGGCTCTGTTAAAGAAAATAGAATGAACAAACCTTCAAAAGGTCATTTTGATAAAGCGCAAGTAGAATATAAAAAATATTTAAGAGAATTTAAAGTTGAAAACTCAGATGAATATGAAATAGGTCAAGAACTTAAAGCAGATATGTTTGAATCAGGAGATAGAGTAGATATTAGTGGAGTGTCAAAGGGGAAAGGAACCCAAGGACCAATAAAGAGACATGGTTATGGTAGAGGACCAGAAACTCACGGTTCTAAATATCACAGAGCACCTGGTGCTATGGCAGCAGCTGCCGATCCAGGAAGGGTGCTTAAAGGTAAGAAGTTAGCTGGTCATATGGGAAATGTAAAAGTAACAATTCAAAACTTAGAAGTAGTAAAAGTAGATGCTGAAAAGAATTTGTTATTAATAAAAGGAGCAATACCAGGCCCTAAAGGTGGACTACTTACAATAAAGGAAAGTGTCAAAGTATCTAAATAAGTTTTGCTAGAAAGGAGGAAACCCTATGCCAAAAGTTAAAGTGTACAATATATTGGGAGAACAGGTTGAAGAGATAGATTTAAAAGATGATATATTTAATGTAGAGATAAATGAAACTGCTGTACATGAAATGGTTAAAAATCATCTTGCAAACAAAAGACAAGGAACTCAATCAGTTAAAACTAGAACAGAAGTAAGAGGTGGAGGAAGGAAGCCTTGGAGACAAAAAGGTACTGGTAGAGCTAGACAAGGTAGTATAAGGGCCCCTCATTGGAAAGGTGGCGGTGTTACATTTGCACCAAAGCCAAGAGATTATAGCTATAGAGTACCTAAGAAAGTGAGAAAACTTGCTATGAAAAGTGCTCTTACTTCAAAAGTATTGAATGATGAGATTATAGTATTAGATGAATTGAATATAGAAGAACCTAAAACTAAAGAAATTGTTAATTTATTAAATAATATTAAAGCCAGCAAAAAAGCTTTAATTGTTATGAGTGAATCAAATGAAAATATAATCAAATCAGCTAGAAATATTCCTAATGTTGAAACTACAATAGCGAATACTTTAAATGTATATGATATTTTAAAATATGATTCCTTCATCATAACAAAAGATGCTGTAAGAAAAGTGGAGGAGGTGTATGCATAGTGCGTATTCCACACGATATAATTGTTAAGCCTATAATAACAGAGGAAAGTATGGACGCTATGGCGGATGGAAAATATACTTTTGTAGTGGATAAAAAGGCAAATAAAAATCAAATTAAGAGTGCTATAGAAGAAATATTTGATGTAAAGGTAGATAAGGTAAATACTATAAATATGATGGGCAAAGAAAAGAGAATGGGAGTCCATGTAGGTAGAAGACCTAGCTGGAAAAAGGCAATTATTACACTTACTGAAGATAGCAAAGGAATTGAATTCTTTGAAGGAATGGAATAGAAAATAATAGTAGAAGGAGGGAATAATAATGAGTATTAAAAAATACAAACCTACTTCACCAGCTATTAGACATATGGCAGTTACAAGTTTTAAAGATATAAACAAGAAGAAACCTGAAAAGTCATTAGTTGCTAAGTCAAATAGAAAAGCTGGAAGAAATACTCATGGGAAAATAACTGTTCGCCATAGAGGCGGCGGCGCTAAAAGAAAATACAGAATCATAGATTTTAAAAGAAATAAAGATGGTATACCAGGAAAAGTTGCTGCAATTGAATATGATCCAAATAGAACTGCAAATATAGCACTTATTTACTATGCTGACGGAGAAAAGAGATATATTATTGCTCCTAATGGATTAAAAGTAGGAGATGAAATAGAATCAGGTCAAGATGCAGATATTAAGACTGGTAATGCATTGCAATTAAGATATATACCTGTAGGAACTACTATCCATAATATAGAGTTAAAGCCTGGTAAAGGCGCACAACTTGTCAGAACTGCAGGAGCAGAAGCACAACTTATGGGTAAAGAAGGTTCATATGGAATGGTAAAGCTTCCTTCAGGAGAAACTAGGCTTATTAGATTGGATTGTAAAGCAACTATTGGTCAAGTAGGAAATGTTGAACATGAAAATATAACTATAGGAAAAGCAGGAAAGAGTAGACATTTAGGAATTAGGCCAACAGTTAGAGGTAGTGCTATGAATCCAAATGATCACCCTCACGGAGGTGGAGAAGGTAGAACACCTATTGGTATGCCTAGTCCAGTAACACCATGGGGTAAACCAACTCTTGGTTATAAAACTAGAAAGAAGAATAAAAAGTCTAATGAACATATTATTAGAAGAAGGTCTAGATAGTTTGAATATAGCATAAGGAGAGGAGGAATATTCATGGGTAGATCTTTAAAAAAAGGGCCATTTTGCGATGACCATTTATTGAAGAAAATTGAAGTGTTAAATGATAAAAATGAAAAGAAAGTAATAAAAACTTGGTCACGTCGTTCAACAATTTTTCCTCAAATGGTAGGTCATACTATAGCAGTTCATGATGGTAGAAAACATGTGCCTATATATATAACTGAAGATATGGTCGGCCACAAATTAGGAGAATTTGTTCCAACTAGAGTATTTAAAGGGCATGGAGAGAGGACTGAACAATCAACTACATTAAAATAAAGTTAAAGGAGGGAGTTTAGGGTGGAAGCTAGAGCTATAGCAAAATATATACGAATATCACCTTTAAAGGTAAACTACATTGCTAAAGAAATAAGAGGCAAAGATGTAGAAGATGCTCTTGCAATATTAGAGTTCACACCTAAAAAAGGTGCGAAAGAACTTCAAAAAGTTTTAAATTCTGCTATTGCAAATGCGGAAAATAATTTTGGTTTAGATAGAGATGATCTATATGTAGCGGAAGCTTATGCCAACGATGGACCAACTATGAAAAGATGGAGACCTAGAGCTCAAGGAAGAGCTTATCCTATACTCAAAAGATCGAGTCATATAGGCATCGTAGTTAAGGAAAGAGAATAGAAAAGGAGGGATAGTCAATGGGTCAAAAAGTAAATCCACATGGGCAAAGAGTTGGTATCATTAAGGACTGGGATTCTAAATGGTACGCAGATAAAAATAATTTTAGCGATTTGCTAATAGAAGATTATGAAATTCGTAAATATATAAAAGATAAAATGTTCATTGCAGGAATTTCAAATATTGAAATAGAAAGGGCTGCAAATAGAATTAAAATTTCTGTCTATACAGCTAAACCAGGAATGGTTATAGGTAAAGGCGGTAAAGGTGTAGAATCTTTAAGAAAAGAATTAGAAAAAATGACAGGAAAAAATATAATAGTAAATGTCGAAGAAGTTAAAATACCAGAATTAGATGCTCAACTTGTAGCGGAAAATATTGCTTCTCAACTTGAAAGAAGAATTGCTTTTAGAAGGGCTATGAAACAAGCTATTCAAAGATCAAGAAGAGCAGGAGCAAAGGGTATTAAAACATTAGTATCTGGAAGACTTGGTGGAGCAGATATGGCAAGAACTGAAGGATATAATGAAGGAACTATACCTCTACAAACATTAAGGGCAGATATTGATTATGGATTTGCAGAAGCTGATACAACCTATGGTAAAATAGGGGTTAAAGTATGGTTATATAAAGGAGAGGTTCTTCCTACTAAGAAGGGCGATAAAGAAGAGAAAGAATCTAATGTAGATAATAAAAGGAATATAAGAAATAACCAAAGAAATAAATAGTTTAAATAGATTTGTAGGAAGGAGGAAGGTAAAATGTTAATGCCTAAAAGGGTTAAGTACCGTAGAGTTCATAGAGGAAGAATGAAAGGTAAAGCTAATCGTGGTAATAAAATAACTTATGGAGAATATGGTTTACAAGCACTTGAACCAGCATGGATTACTTCAAATCAAATAGAAGCTGCCAGAAGAGCTATGACTAGATATGTAAAAAGAGGCGGAAATGTTTGGATAAAAATATTTCCAGATAAACCAGTAACTCAGAAACCAGCTGAAACTCGTATGGGTTCAGGTAAAGGAGCACCAGAATATTGGGTTGCAGTTGTAAAACCAGGAAGAATACTATTTGAAATGGGTGGAGTTTCTGAAGATGTAGCAAGAGAGGCTATGAGACTGGCATCATATAAATTACCTATAAAGACGA
Source organism: Anaerosalibacter massiliensis (assembly GCF_024623155.1). NCBI lineage: Bacteria > Bacillati > Bacillota > Tissierellia > Tissierellales > Sporanaerobacteraceae > Anaerosalibacter > Anaerosalibacter massiliensis. Next base: position 441,918 of record NZ_JANJZL010000002.1, on the reverse strand, counting down.
AGTTTGTCACTCGTGAAGATGGAGAGGAAAAGGGTGGTGAAGCTAATGAAGGCTAATGAAATTCGCGAACTAACAGATAAAGAATTAGATAGTAGATTATTAGAATTGAAAAGCGAATTATTCAATTTGAGATTTCAATTAGCTACAGGCCAGCTTGATAATCCAAAGAGAATAAAAGCTGTAAGAAAAGATATTGCTCGTGTAAAAACTATAGCAAGAGAAAGAGAACTAGGGATAGGAAAGGAGGTTTAGTTCCAAATGGAGAGAGGAAATAGAAAACAAAGAGTAGGTCGTGTTGTAAGTGATAAAATGGATAAGACAGTAGTGGTAGCAGTAGAAACATTTGTTACACATCCTATATACAAGAAACAAATTAAAAGAACTACAAGATTTAAAGCTCATGACGAAAACAACGAATGCAAAGTTGGAGATGTAGTTAAGATTATGGAAACTAGACCATTGAGCAAAGATAAAAACTGGAGACTTGTAAGTATAATTGAAAAGGCAAAATAGTCCCTAGGTGTGAAAGGAGGTAATCTCATGATTCAAACAGAAAGTCATCTTAAGGTGGCTGATAACTCAGGAGCAAGAGAACTTCTAGTTATTAAAGTACTAGGAGGATCTAATAGAAGGTATGCCAATATTGGAGATACGGTAGTTTGTTCTGTTAAAAGTGCAACACCTGGAGGTGTTGTTAAAAAAGGTGAGATAGTAAAAGCGGTTATAGTTAGAACCAGAAAAGGTGTTAGAAGAAATGATGGAAGCTATATTAAATTCGATGAAAATGCAGCTGTTATAATAAAAGATGATAAGCAACCAGTAGGGACTCGTATATTTGGTCCTGTAACTAGAGAGTTAAGAAGTGGAAACTATATGAAGATTATATCATTAGCACCTGAAGTATTATAAGAGGAGGTGTATGCTATGAAAATTAAAAGTGGAGATACAGTAATAGTTATATCTGGAAAAGACATAGGGAAAAAAGGAAAGGTTTTAACTGTTCTTCCTAAGAAAAATAGAGTAATAGTTGAAGGTGTAAATATGCTTACAAAGCATCAAAAATCTACAGGTCCAATGCAAGAAGGCGGTATAATTAACCAAGAGGGACCTTTAGATGTTTCAAATGTTATGTACTATTGTGATAGAGATAAAAAAGGCGTAAGAATTGGATATAAATTTTTAGAAAATGGAAAAAAGGTTAGAGTTTGTAAAGAATGTGGAGAAGAATTAGACTAATAATGGACAATTGAAAGGAGGTAGCAGATATGACTTCCAGATTAAAAGAAAAATACTTAAATGAAGTTGTTCCAGCTTTAATGGAAAAGTTCCAATATAGTAGTGTGATGGAAGTACCTAAAGTGGATAAAATAGTAATAAATATGGGAGTTGGAGAAGCAAAAGAAAATCCTAAACTATTGGAGAGTGCAGTAGAAGAATTAGGTTTAATTTCTGGACAAAAACCTGTTGTTACAAAAGCTAAAAAATCAATAGCAAACTTTAAAGTTCGTCAAGGAATGCCTGTTGGTACTAAGGTCACTTTAAGAGGAGAAAGAGCTTATGACTTTTTAGATAAATTAATGAATATATCACTACCAAGAGTTAGAGACTTTAGAGGAGTTAGCCCTATAGCATTTGATGGTAGAGGTAACTATGCTCTTGGAATAAAGGAACAATTGATCTTCCCTGAAATCGAATATGACAATGTAGAAGCTATAAGAGGCCTTGATATAGTGATTGTAACTACTGCTGAAACTGATGAAGAGGCAAAAGCGTTTTTAGAAGCTATGGGTATGCCTTTTAAAAAGTAAAGTAAGGAGGGAGATATTTTGGCTAAGAAATCAAAAGTAGCTAAGCAAAAGAGAAAACAAAAGTTTAGTACTAGAGAATATAATAGGTGTAAAATTTGTGGAAGACCTCATGCGTATTTAAGAAAATATGGTATTTGCCGTATTTGTTTTAGAGAATTAGCATATAAGGGACAAATTCCTGGTGTTAAAAAAGCTAGCTGGTAGTAAGTAATGTGTTGAAAGGAGGTAGCTTATTATGATGACTGACCCAATTGCAGATATGCTTACAAGAATTAGAAATGGCAACAATGCAAGACATGAAACTGTAGATATTCCAGCATCAAATATTAAAAAGGATATAGCTCAAATACTATTGAATGAAGGTTTTATAAAGAATTTTGATGTAATAGATGATGAAAAGCAAGGGCTTATAAGAGTTCAGTTAAAATATGGAAACAATAGTGAGAAGGTTATTAGCGGAATAAAGAGAATATCTAAACCTGGTTTGAGAGTATATGTTAAAAACAATGAAATTCCTAGAGTTCTAGGAGGGCTTGGTATAGCGATACTTTCAACTTCAAAAGGTATTATGGCAGACAAAGAAGCTAGAAAAGAAAAAGTAGGCGGAGAGGTTCTTTGTTACGTTTGGTAATATATCATATGTAATTTGAAAGGACAGGAGGTGCACTTATGTCAAGAATAGGATTTAACCCAATAGCTATTCCAAATGGAGTAGAAGTTAAAATAGATGATAATAACTTTATTGAAGTAAAAGGGCCTAAGGGCAAAATTGAACAACAATTGAACAAAGAAATGGACATAAAAATAGAAGAAGATAAAATAATAGTAAGTCGTCCAAGTGAAAACAAAAAACATAAATCTTTACATGGATTAACTAGAAGTCTTATATCAAATATGATTGACGGAGCTGTAGGAGAGTTTTCCAAGACATTGGAAATTCAAGGAACTGGATATCGTGCACAAAAGCAAGGTAAAAAACTTGTACTAAATTTAGGATATTCCCATCCTATAGAAATGGAAGATCCAGAAGGGATTACGGTAGAAGTACCAGAACAAAGTAAGATAATAGTTAAAGGAATAGACAAACAAAAAGTAGGAAACTATGCAGCTGTAATTAGATCATTAAGAGAACCTGAGCCATATAAAGGTAAAGGTATAAGATATGAAGGCGAAATGGTTAGACGTAAAGTTGGTAAAACTGGTAAATAGAAGGGAGTGATATAGTTGCTTAAGCAAAGAAATAAGAACGAAGAAAGAAAAAAGAGGCATATGAGAACTAGACAAAAATTAACTGGTACTCCTGAAAGACCAAGATTAAATGTCTATAGAAGTTTAGAGCATATTTATGCTCAAGTCATAGATGATACTGTAGGCAATACAATTGTTTCAGCTTCAACATTAGACAAAGAAATAAAGGAAAAAGTAGACAATACAAGCAATAAGGAAGCAGCAAAACTTGTAGGTGAACTAGTAGCTAAGAGAGCCCAAGAAAAAGGGATTAGCCAGGTAATATTTGATAGAGGCGGCCATATTTATCATGGAAGAATAAAAGAACTTGCAGATAGTGCAAGAGAAGCTGGATTGAAATTTTAGAAAGGAGGGGAATAAATGCAACGTTCATATATTGAACCAAGTGAATTAGATTTAAAAGAGAGAGTCGTAAGTATAAATCGTGTAGCTAAGGTAGTTAAGGGTGGTAGAAACTTTAGATTTAGTGCATTAGTAGTTGTTGGAGACGAAAACGGTCATGTAGGAGTCGGAATGGCAAAAGCTCTAGAAGTACCAGAAGCTATAAGAAAAGCTATACAAGATGCACGTAAACATATAATAAGAGTTCCTCTCGTAGGAACTACAATACCACATGAAATATTAGGTGAATTTGGTGCAGGGAAAGTACTTCTTAAGCCATCAAGAGAAGGTACTGGAGTTATTGCTGGTGGTGCTGTACGTGCTGTGTGTGAGTTGGCAGGTATTAGAGACATAAGAACTAAATCACTAGGTACTAGTAACCCTAGAAACATAGTAAATGCAACTATGGAAGGGCTAAAAGAACTTAAAGAAGCGGAAGATGTAGCGAAATTAAGAGGAAAATCAATAGATGAAATAACAGGTTAGGGGGTATTAAATATGGCTAAAATTAAAATTAAATTGGTTAGAAGCAATATTGGAAAAATTGAAAGCCAAAAAAGGACAGTAGAAGCCCTTGGACTAAAAAAGATTGGTCAAATTGTAGAAAAAGAAGATACTCCTCAAATAAGAGGTATGATTGAAAAAGTAAAACATATGGTTGAGGTAGTAGAATAGAATTGGAAGATAATAAAAGAGGAGGTGTACCTATGAAACTACATGATCTAAAGCCTAGTGAAGGTGCGAAAAAAAGAGCAACAAAGAGAGTAGGAAGAGGAATTGGTTCAGGCCTAGGTAAAACTTCTGGAAAAGGACATAAAGGCCAAAATGCTCGTTCAGGTGGTGGAGTTAGACCAGGTTTTGAAGGAGGCCAAATGCCTTTATTTAGAAGACTTCCAAAGAGAGGATTTACAAATGTATTTGCAAAAGAATATTCAATTGTAAACATTAGAGATTTAGATAGATTTGATGAAAATACCGTTGTAACACCAGAGTTATTATTAAACGAAGGATTAGTTAAGAAATTAAATGATGGGGTTAAGATATTAGGGGATGGAGATTTAGAGAAGAAACTTACCGTAAAAGCTCATAAATTTAGCAAATCTGCTGCTGAAAAAATAGAGGCTGCAGGGGGAAAGGTAGAGGTGATTTAGATGCTTTCAACGCTAAAAAATGCATGGAGAATTCCGGATATTAGAAAGAAAATGATATTTACCTTGTTTATGCTTTTAGTATTTAGGCTGGGTTCTAGTATCCCTGTACCTGGAATGGATAAAGCAGTAATAAAAGACATATTTGAAAGATCTCAAGGTGGAGTATTAGATTTTTTAGATATGATGGCTGGAGGAACTTTTAGTAACTTTAGTATATTTGCATTAAATATTTATCCATATGTAACTGCCTCAATTATTATACAACTTTTGACTATAGCTATTCCTAGATTAGAAGAAATGGCTAAAGAAGGAGAAGAAGGCAGAAAGAAAATAGCACAAATGACTCGTTATGGTACAGTAATACTAGCCTTAATTCAAGCAATAGGCATAACTATTGGTTTCTTCAATAATGCTCTAATATCAAAGAGTTTTTTACCTGTTGCAATAGTAATTATTACTTTAACAGCAGGTACTGCATTTTTAATGTGGCTTGGAGAGCAAATTACTGACAAAGGAATAGGAAATGGAATTTCCTTAATTATATTTGTAGGTATTATTTCAAGAATACCCAGTGAAGTAAAGAAAATGATAGGTTTATATAAAGCTGGATCAGCAAGCATTATTGGGCTAATACTATTTGTAGTATTTGCTATAGTGATTATAGGGGTAGTTATAGTGTTGCAAGAAGGAGAAAGAAGAATCCCAGTTCAATATGCAAAGAGAGTTGTTGGAAGGAAAATGTATGGAGGACAAAGTACACATATTCCTATTAAGGTTTCAATGGCAGGAGTAATACCAGTTATTTTTGCTACATCCCTTTTGGCATTCCCTCAAACATTAGCATTATTTTTTAAGGGAGCACCATCAGATTGGATAACTAAGTATCTAACACCTGGTGGAAGAGTAGGAGCATGGGTATATTCCATATTGAATATTCTTCTTATAATATTCTTTACTTATTTCTACACTGCAATACAATTTAATACAGTAGAATATGCACAGAATTTACAGCAATATGGTGGATTCATTCCAGGAATAAGGCCTGGAAGACCAACATCCGAATACTTGAACAAAGTTGTTTCAAGACTTACATTTGTTGGAGCTATATCTTTAGCGGCAATAGCATCTTTGCCAATAATTCTGTCTTCTATATTTAAATTAAATGTAAACTTTGGTGGAACAGCTTTAATTATAGTTGTAGGAGTTGCGTTAGAAACCGTAAAACAAATAGAAGCACAAATGCTTATGAGACATTATGAAGGATTCTTAAAATAATATTAGGAGATGATTTTCTTGAGGTTGGTTTTGTTAGGGCCACCTGGAGCAGGAAAAGGAACTCAGGCTTCAGCTATTATTGAAAAATATAATATTCCCCATATATCTACGGGAGATATTTTAAGATCTAATATAAAAGAAGGTACGGACCTTGGAAAAAAAGCAAAGGCGTACATGGATAAGGGACAATTAGTTCCAGATGAACTTGTTGTTTCTATTGTAAAAGACAGGTTATTAGAAGATGATTGTAAAAATGGTTTTCTTCTAGATGGTTTTCCAAGAACAGTAAATCAAGCGGAAGCATTAGACGAAGAGCTTGCAAATATGAAATTAAAATTAGACCATGTAATCAATATAGAAGTAGAAAGTAGCGAACTAATAAAAAGAGCAATAGGAAGACGAATCTGTAAAGAATGTGGTGCCACTTATCATATAGAGTTTAACCCTCCAAAAAAAGAAGGTAAATGTGATATATGTGATGGCGAACTTTATCAAAGAGATGATGATACAGAAGAAACAGTTTCTAGACGTATAGAAGTTTATTTAAAAGAAACTAGCCCATTAATAGATTATTATACTAAAAAAGGTATAATATTTAGTGTAGATGGAAAGCAAAGTATTGGAGGAGTATTTAAAGATATTGTTAAATCTTTAGGATAATTATATATGAGAAAGGCTTTGCCTTTCTCCAACCGGTAGATAGTTTACAAAACACCATAAAGAGGTGAAGTGAATGGATTCAACTAGCGACATAACCATAGGTCAAGTGGTTAAGTCAAGAGCTGGTCGAGATAAAGGTAATATATTTTTAGTTTTGGATATAATTGATGATGAGTATGTATATATTGTAGATGGAGATATTAGGAAATTAGATAATCCTAAAAAGAAAAAAGTTAAACATTTAATTATTTATAATACAATAATGCCAGAACTAAAAGAAAAGGTTAAAAATAGAACCAAAATAAACAACGCCTATATAAGGAAATTATTAGAACCTTTCAATATGAAATTATAAATTTTGGTTTGTTGAATAGGAGGTTCGATAACCGAATGACTAAAAAGGATATTATAGAGGTAGAGGGGACGGTAATAGATGCTCTACCAAATGCTATTTTTAAAGTAGAATTAGAAAATGGGCATGAAATACTTGCACATATATCTGGTAAATTAAGAATGAATTTTATAAGAATACTCCCGGGCGATAAAGTTACTGTTGAGTTGTCACCATATGATTTGACAAGAGGAAGGATTACATGGCGAAAAAAGTAGCATAGGAGGGATTGGAATGAAGGTAAGACCATCAGTTAAGAAGATGTGTGAAAAATGCAAAGTAATAAGAAGAAAAGGGAAAGTAATGGTTATTTGCCAAAATCCAAAGCATAAGCAAAGACAAGGATAGTTTAAAACATATTGTAAAACTTTGATATATATTTATAAGAGCATATTAGGAGGTGTAAAGATCAATGGCTAGAATTGCTGGTGTTGACCTACCAAGAGATAAAAGAATAGAAATTGGTTTAACTTATATATTTGGTATAGGCAGATCAAGATCCAATGAAATATTGGAAAAAGCAGGTGTAGATAGAAATACTAGAGTTAAAGATTTAACTGAATCAGAAATAGCTAAATTAAGAAGTACTGTAGATGAGTATGCTGTCGAAGGTGATTTGAGAAGAGAAACAGCAATGAATATTAAGAGATTAAAAGAAATTAATTGTTATAGAGGTGTTAGACATAAAAGAGGATTGCCAGTAAGAGGGCAAAGAACAAAAACTAATGCAAGGACTAGAAAGGGTCCAAACAAATCTACAATTAAAAAGAGTAGATAGGAAAAGGAGGGATTTTAAATGGCAACTAAAAAAGGCGCTAAAACTCGTATAAGAAGAAAAAAAGAACGTAAGAATATAGAGAGAGGCCAAGCTCATATTCAATCTACTTTTAATAATACAGTAGTAACACTTACAGACACTCAAGGAAATGTTCTATCTTGGGCAAGTGCTGGACAATTAGGGTTTAGAGGTTCAAAAAAATCTACTCCTTTTGCAGCACAACAAGCAGCTGAAGAAGCAGCAAAGAAAGCTATGGAACATGGTCTTAAAACTGTAGAAGTATATGTTAAAGGGCCAGGTGCTGGAAGAGAAGCAGCTATTCGTTCTCTTCAAGCAACAGGATTAGAAGTTAATCTAATCAAGGATGTAACACCTATTCCACATAATGGTTGTAGACCACCAAAACGTAGAAGAGTTTAATTAATAGGAGGTGCTAAATAATGGCAAGATATACAGGTCCTGTTTGTAGATTATGTCGTAGAGAAGGACAAAAACTTTATCTTAAAGGAGATAAATGTTATACAGATAAATGTCCAGTAGCAAAAAGAAATTATGCTCCTGGTCAACATGGGCAATCAAGGAAAAAAATAACTGAGTATGGATTACAATTAAGAGAAAAACAAAAAGTTCGTAGATATTATGGTATACAAGAATCACAAATGCTGAAATACTTTAATATGGCAGATAAGATGAAGGGAATTACAGGTGAGAATCTGCTTAAAATATTGGAATCAAGACTTGATAATGTAGTATATAGAATGGGCTATGCTGCTTCTAGAGCAGAGGCGAGACAACTTGTTACTCATGGACATTTCACTGTAAATGGCAAAAAAGTAGATATACCATCCTATTTAGTAAAAGTAGGGGATGAAATAGAAGTAAAAGGAAGAAGTAAGAGTAGTTCTAGATTTAAAGAAATGATAGAAGAACACAGAGGTACTACAGTGAAATGGATTCAAGTAAGTCCTGAAGAGTTAAAGGGTAGAATAGTATCTGAACCATCAAGGGAAGAAGTAGACCTACCAATCGAAGAACACTTAATAGTTGAGTTGTATTCCAAATAATGACTTATTATTTAGAATCAGTTGCCCTCGGAATCTTGAAATATTTAAATATGGGGAGGGTTATTGTTAATGATTGAAATTGAAAAGCCAAAAATAGAAATTATTGAATTAAGTGATGACGAAAGCTATGGAAAGTTTACCTTAGAGCCATTGGAGAGAGGTTATGGAACCACATTAGGCAATTGCCTAAGAAGGGTTCTTCTTTCCTCACTACCTGGTGCAGCTGTATCGTCAATTAAGATTCAAGGAGTTCTCCACGAATTTAGTACTATTCCAGGAGTATTGGAAGATGTTCCAGAAATAATATTAAATATTAAAGATCTTGCAGCTAAAATATATTCTGATGAACCAGTAACATTGAGAATAGAAGCTGAAGGCCCAATGGAAATAACTGCTGGGGATATAATAACTGGTCCAGATGTAGAAATACTTAACGAAGATCTTCATATAGCTACTATAAATGAAGATGGAGAACTTTATATGGAATTAGAAATGGTAAAAGGTAGAGGCTATGTAACAGCAGAGAGAAATAAAAAAGAAGGCCAGCCAATAGGAATGATTCCAGTAGATTCGCTATTTACTCCAGTAAAAAAAGTTAATTTTACTGTAGAAGACACAAGAGTTGGACAGATAACAGACTACGATAAACTTATACTAGAAGTTTGGACTAATGGAACAATGAAGGCAGATGAAGCTACATCTCTTGGTGCAAAAATACTTACTGAACATCTAAATCTATTCATAGATCTAACCGAACATGTAAATGATGTAGAAATAATGGTTGAAAAAGAAGAAGATAAAAAAGAAAAAGTACTTGAAATGACTGTTGAAGAACTTGATCTTTCAGTAAGAAGTTATAATTGTCTAAAGAGAGCAGGAATAAATACAGTAGATGAATTAACTCAAAGAACTGAAGAAGATATGATGAAAGTAAGAAATCTGGGTAAGAAATCCCTTGAAGAAGTTAAAAATAAATTAGCTGAATTAGAATTAAGTCTAAGAAAAAGCGATGAATAACTAGGAGTGAAGGAGGGATAAGAGAATGGCTCAATTAAGAAAACTTAGTCGCCCTACAGATCACAGAAAAGCGATGCTAAGAAATCAAGTGACTAAATTATTTAAATATGGTAGAATTGAAACAACACATGCTAGAGCAAAAGAGACGCAAAGAATGGCAGAAAAAATGATCACTCTTGGAAAAAGAGGAGATTTACATGCGAGAAGGCAAGTTTTAGCATATATATATGATGAAGATGTAGTAACAAAGTTGTTTGATGAAATTGCACCGAAATACTCTGAACGAAAAGGTGGATACACAAGAGTTTTAAAGATGGGTCCACGAAGAGGAGACGGTGCAGAAATGGCGATAATAGAATTGTTGTAGATAGTGGGGGATTAAGTTTTATAACTTAGTCCCTTTTAACTATTTAAGTTTCCTAAATTCATTGATTCCTAAAAATTCTTATGTTATTATTAATAGTGGAAATACATTGAAAATGAGGGGTAAAAATGTCGAATACAATGATAAATATAGAAAATCTTACTTATAAATATTCAACCATAGATGAAAAAAGTTTCACAGCTCTTAAAAATGTAAATTTAACAGTAGATAGCGGAGAATTTTTAGTTATACTAGGTCATAATGGCTCAGGAAAATCTACATTAGCTAAGCTAATGAATGCTCTTCTATTGCCTACTAGTGGAAATGTATTTGTAAATGGAATGGATACTAAAGATGAAGAAAAGCTTTGGGATATAAGACAAACTGCAGGAATGGTATTCCAAAATCCAGACAATCAACTAGTAGCTACTATTGTAGAAGAAGATGTAGCTTTTGGACCTGAAAATCAAGGAGTAGACCCTAGAGAAATAAGAAAAAGAGTTGATAAATCCTTAGAAATTGTAGAAATGAGTGAATATAAAAATCATGCACCACATTTGCTTTCAGGTGGTCAGAAACAGCGTATAGCTATAGCTGGAGTTCTTGCTATGAATCCAAAATGCATTATATTAGATGAACCTACTGCAATGTTGGATCCAATAGGAAGAAAAGAAGTTATGAAAACTATTAAAAAATTGAATAAAGAAGAAAATAAGACTATAGTACATATAACCCACTATATGGAAGAAGCAGTAGAAGCTGATAGGATTGTAGTTATGGAAAAGGGAGAAATTGTTATGCAAGGTACTCCAAAAGAAGTTTTTAGCAAAGTAAAAGAAATGAAAGAAATTGGGTTAGATGTACCTCAAGTAACAGAACTTGCTTATGAATTAAGAAAAGAAGGTATAGATTTACCTACTGATATATTAACAGTTGAAGAATTGGTGATGGCATTATGATGATTAAGATTGAAAATTTAAGCTATGTATATAATCCGGAAAGTCCTTTTGAAACTAAGGCTTTAGATAATATAAATTTAGAAGTAGAAAAGGGAGACTTTGTAGGCTTAATAGGCCATACTGGCTCTGGCAAATCTACTCTTGTTCAACATTTAAATGGTTTAATTAGGCCAACAGAGGGAAGAATCATAATTGATGGGATAGATATAACTAAAAAAGAAACTAAACTAAGAGCAATTAGGCAAGAGGTAGGGCTAGTATTTCAATATCCAGAATATCAACTTTTTGAAGAAACGGTATATAAAGATATAGCATTTGGACCTAAAAATTTAGGATTAAATGAAACTGAAGTAGATAGTAGAGTTAAAAAAGCTATGGAACTTGTAGGATTAGACTTTGAAAAAATAAAGGATAGATCTCCATTTGAACTAAGTGGAGGACAGAAAAGGAGAGTAGCTATAGCAGGAGTAGTAGCAATGAATCCAAAAGTTTTAATATTAGATGAGCCTACTGCAGGACTTGATCCTAAAGGTAGAGATGAAATACTAGGTGAAATTCAAAATTTATATGAAAAAGAAAATATGACTATAATATTAGTTTCTCATAGTATGGAGGATATTGCTAAACTAGTAAATAAAATTGTAGTAATGCATAAAGGTAAAATTGCTATGGAAGGAGCCCCTAGAGAAATATTTAAGAATCAGGAAAGATTAGAGGATTTAGGACTTGGTATTCCCCAAGTAACTTATTTCATGAAAAAGTATAAATCAGAAGGTCATTCAGTGTCAGATGATATTTTGACTATAGATGAAGCCAAAGAGGAATTATTAAATTATTTAAGGAGAAGAGACAATGCTTAAAGATATAACCATAGGACAATATTTTCCAGGAGATACAATTGTCCATAAATTAGATCCAAGAGTGAAAATATTAATTACATTTGTTTTTATAATTTCTTTATTCTTTATAAATAAATTTTATCCATATTTATTAGTCCTTGGATTTATATTAACTGTCATAAAACTTTCAAAAGTGCCATTTAAATATGTATTTAAAGGATTAAAACCATTAAGATTTATTATCATAATCACTTTTTTTATAAATGCATTTATGACTAAAGGAGTAGAACTATTTAGCATAGGGCCCCTTACAGTGTCAGAAGAAGGCTTATATCAAGCTATATTCATGGCTCTTAGACTAATATTTTTGATAATGGGTACTTCATTACTTACATTGACTACATCTCCTATATCATTGACAGATGGCATTGAGAAGTTATTAAATCCTCTAAAAATAATAGGACTACCTGCACATGAATTGGCTATGATGATGACTATAGCACTACGTTTTATTCCTACCCTATTAGAAGAAACAGATAAAATCATGAAAGCTCAAATGGCTCGAGGAGCAGATTTTGAAAGTGGAAACATATTAAATAGGGCAAAAAATTTAGTTCCCTTGTTAGTACCGTTGTTTGTAAATTCTTTTAGAAGGGCTGATGAACTTGCTATGGCTATGGAGGCTAGATGCTATAGGGGTGGGGAACATAGAACAAGACTTAATGAAATAAAGATGGATAAGATAGATTTTATTGTCATAACTATTATGACTATATTTTTTGGAATTTTAATTTCCACTAGATATATATAAGAGGGATAATATGAGAAATATTAAATTAACAATTGAATATGATGGGACTAATTATTCTGGTTGGCAAAAACAAGCTAATACTAATAATACAATTCAGGAAGAAATAGAAAATGCTATTGAAAAGGTAGTAGATGAAAAAGTCACAATAATAGGTGCCGGAAGAACAGATAAGGGAGTACATGGAAGAGGACAGGTAGCAAATTTTAATACAAATTCTAGAATTCCAGAAGAAAAATTTAAATATGCTATAAATAGATATCTTCCAGAAGATATTGCTATAGTTGAATCAATAGAGGTAGAAGAATTTTTCCATTCAAGATATGATGCATTAGGAAAAAAGTATAAGTATCTAATATACAATGCTCCTGTTAAAAGTCCTATTTTTAGAAATTATAGCTATTATATACCATATAAGCTTAATATTCAAAGCATGGACAAAGCTAAGGACTATTTTATTGGCAAACATGATTTTGCAGCTTTCATGGCTTCAGGCAGCAGCATTAAAGATACAATTAGGAATATATATTATATATCTTTAACTAATTGTAACAATATTATAGAATTTGAAATATATGGTGATGGCTTTTTATATAATATGGTAAGGATTATAGTAGGGACATTGATAGATATTGGAAGAGGAAAAATTGAGTCAGATAGTATTCCTAATATATTAAAATCTAAGGATAGAAAAAATGCAGGACATACTGCAGCAGCGGAAGGATTATATTTAGAAAAAGTTTGTTACTAATATGGCTATAGTTCTTGACACGCTGGGCACCTTGTATTAAAATATATAAGTGTGTTTGAATTTAAAATCCACTAGCCCCGGATTTTATCATATAAATATTATACACTCTGTAGTAAGGAGGGAAATTGATGAAAAGTTACATGGCAAAACCAAATGAAATTGAAAGAAAATGGTATGTAATAGACGCTGAAGGAAAAGTATTAGGAAGACTTGCATCTGAAGTAAGTAAAATACTTAGTGGAAAAAATAAACCTATATATACACCTCATGTTGATACTGGAGATCATGTTATTGTAATAAATGCAGACAAGATTGTTTTAACTGGAAAGAAATTAGAACAAAAAAAATATAGATATCATACTGGATATCCAGGAGGATTGAAGGAAATATCTTATGATAGAATGGTAAAAGAAAAACCTGAAAAGGTTATTGAATTAGCAGTTAAAGGCATGCTTCCAAAAAATAGTTTAGGCAGACAAATGTTTAGAAAATTGAAAGTATATAGTGGATCTGAACATAATCATGAAGCTCAAAAACCTGAAGTTTATGAATTTTAGTTTTTGAGGAAAGGAGGATTGTAAGTGGCTAAAGTACAATATCTTGGAACAGGTAGAAGAAAAAATGCTATTGCTAGAGTTAGATTAATTCCTGGCTCTGGAAAAATAGTTATTAATAAAAGAGATTTAGATGAATATTTTGATTATGATACATTGAAGGTTATTGTTAGAGAACCCCTTACTGTTACTGAAACATTAGATAAATATGATGTACTTGTAAATGTGCATGGTGGCGGATATACTGGTCAAGCGGGTGCTATAAGACATGGTATAGCTAGAGCATTAGTTAATGCAGATGAAGAAATGAGACCAGTATTAAAGAAGGAAGGCTTCTTAACAAGAGATCAAAGAATGAAAGAAAGAAAGAAATATGGTCTTAAGAAAGCAAGAAAGTCTCCACAATTTTCAAAAAGATAATATCTGTGAGTATAATAAAACACTGGAAATTCCAGTGTTTTTTATTTTCTGTAATATGGACAAGTATATAATAATATATTTAAAAATATAGGAGGAAGAAACTATTTATGAAAATAATATATATTAAAAGAAAATATATTTATATTTTACTGTCCATATTAATATGTATAATAGTATTAAATACTATTAAAAACAAACTAGCTATCACAACATATTTGCCCATAGGAAATAAAATAATAGGGATAGACCCAGGACATGGAGGAGTAGATCTGGGGGCTTCAGGGAAGGGAGGAGCTAGTGAAAATGAAATAAATTTAGCCATTAGTTTGAAATTAAAAAGACTAATAGAACAAAGTGGAGGAATTGTGGTTATAACTAGGGATAATAAAGATGGTCTCTATACAGAAAAATCCAAAACAATTAGAGAAAAGAAAACCGAGGATTTACAAAATAGAAAAGAATTAATAAATAACAGCAATTGTGATATTTTTTTAACAATACATTTAAATAGTTTCCCTCAATCTAAATATTATGGAGCCCAAACATTTTATAAGGAAAATTGTGAAAAAAGCAAAAAATTAGCGTATATGGTCCAAAAAGAACTTAGAAATATTTTAGATGAAGACAATAAAAGAGTTCCTCAATCAAGGGATGATGTCTATTTAATAAGGGAGGTGGAAGCCCCTTCCATTTTAGTAGAATGTGGTTTTCTTTCAAATCCAACAGAAGAGAAATTACTCCAAGATGAAAAATATCAAGAAAAAATTGCTTGGTCAATATATTCAGGAATAATTAAATATTTTAATGAAATTGAAAGTGGTCATAATTTTGATTAAAGCTAAAATACAATTTATTAAAAAATTTTAAGGAAAAAAGATAATTAATTCTTGATAAAAAAATAACATAATATATACTTATATATATATTATTAAATTATAAATTTCTCTATAAGATATAAAAGAGTTTTATCAAGTATAAATTATTGGACAAGTTTACACATTTAATATTTATGGGATGAAAAGTAGTAATAAAAAACAGTAAAGGGGATGAAACTAATAAAATGAGAAAATTTGAAAGTGATGTTCATCTTATTAAGTATGAAGTATTGAGAGAGGTAGCGAGATTAGCTATGGAGGGAACTTTAAAAGAAAAAATAGATATAATTCCTTATATTGTAGATCCTGGTCCAGAGCCACGTACTAGATGTTGTATATATAAAGAAAGAGAAATTACTAAAGACAGAGTTAAATTAGCAATGGGTGGAAATAGAGAAAATAAAAGCATAATTGAAGTAATAGATGTAGCTTGTGACGAATGTCCAATAAATAGATTTTTTATAACAGAGGCTTGCAGAGGCTGCCTTGCCCATAGATGTTCAGAGGCTTGTCCAAGGGGAGCTATATACCATGTAGGAGGCAGAGCTTATATAAATCAAGAAAAATGCATTGAATGTGGAAGATGTAAAGAAGCTTGTCCTTACAATGCTATTGCAGATGTTATGAGACCATGTAGAAGGGCTTGTAGTGCAGGAGCTATATCTTTTGATGACAGAAGAAAAGCAGTTATAGATGATGAAAAATGTATACAGTGTGGAGCATGTATCACCCAATGTCCTTTTGGAGCCATAATGGATAAATCTTATATTACAGATGTAGTATCTATTTTAAAGGAATCAAAAGAAAATAAAGATATTCATGTATATGCAGCTATAGCACCAGCTATAGCAAACCAATTTACTTATGCAAGTATTGAACAAGTAATATGTGGGGTAAAAAAACTAGGATTTTATGATGTAGTAGAAGTAGCTCTTGGAGCAGATATGGTTGCACTCCATGAGGCAAAAGAAGTTGCAGATACAATAGGAGAAAAGAAGCTTGTTACTACATCATGTTGTCCAGCTTTTGTATCCTATGTAAAGAAAAACTATCCAAAGTTAGAAGACAAAATATCAAATACAGTTTCTCCTATGATTGCCATATCAAGACTTATAAAAGCTAGAGATCCAAAAGCCAAGGTAGTATTTATAGGACCTTGTGTAGCTAAAAAGGCTGAGGCATTAGAAGAAGAATTGAAAGATGATATAGATTATGTACTAACTTTTGAAGAATTGGCAGCTATGTTAGATGCACTAGAAGTAGATTTAGAAAATTGCAATATTGGAGAATTGAACAATGCTTCTTATTATGGAAGAATATTTGCCAGAAGTGGCGGAGTTACAGAAGCAGTTGAGCATGTAGTTGAAGCAGAAAAAATAGACATTGATTTAAAACCAGTGAAATGTAATGGTATTAAAGAATGTGATAGAGCTTTAAAGATGGCAAATGTAAATAGGTTGAATGGAAACTTTATTGAAGGAATGGCATGTGAAGGGGGGTGTATTGCAGGACCAGCCAGTCTTAATCATGGACCAAAGGATAAAAAAGAAGTAGATAAATATGGAGAATTAGCTTTTGAAGAGGATATAGAAGGTTCTTTAAAGAAGATTGAACTAAAGGATATAAATTTAGACAGAAAATAAATAATAGGAAGCTAGTCCTAGCTTCCTATTATTTAAAAATTGTTTAATTAAAGTTTTAAAGGGTATATCTATAAAAAAGTATGTATTAAGAAAGGAGTTGGAATATATGGAGTTAAAAAAGACCCCATTATATGATGAGCATGTAAAGCTAGGGGGAAAAGTAGTAGATTATGCAGGCTGGGCCTTACCAGTCCAATATGAGGGCATTATGAAAGAGCATAAGGCAGTTAGAACAGCGGCAGGCATATTTGATGTTACTCATATGGGAGAAATAATAGTAAAGGGTAAAGATGCATTAGAATATCTACAATATATTTTTACCAACGACCTATCAAAACTTACTAAGAATCGAATAATATATACATTTCTATGCTATCCAGATGGAGGAGTAGTTGATGATCTTTTAGTTTACAAAATAGATGAAGATGAATATATGTTGGTACCAAATGCAGCAAACACAGATAAAGATTTTAAATGGATGATTGACAATAAAAAGAATTTTAACATAATAATTGAAAACGTTTCTGATCAAATTGGAGAAGTTGCTTTGCAAGGACCATTGTCAGAAAAAATACTAAATGAATTAACAGAAGAAGATTTATCAGAAATAAAACCTTTTTCTTTTAAAAAAGATATAATAATAGCAGATGTAAAAGCTTTAGTTTCCAGAACAGGATATACTGGAGAAGATGGATTTGAAATATATACATCTAGTGAAGACATAAAAAAAGTTTGGAATAGTATACTAGAAGTGGGAGAAAAATATGGTATCGCACCTACAGGATTAGGATGCAGAGATACATTGAGATTTGAAGCGGGTCTTCCGCTATATGGACATGAAATATCAGAAAATATTTCTCCATTAGAAGGAGATTTAAAGTTCTTTGTCAAATTAAATAAAGAGGACTTTATAGGGAAAGAAGTATTGGAAAAGCAAGATAAAAATTTGAGTAGAAAAGTAGTAGGATTTGAACTTAAAGGCAGAGGTGTACCTAGAGAAAACTATGAAATTCATAAAAATGGAAATAAAATAGGCCATGTAACTACTGGATATTTTTCACCAACTTTAAAGAAAAATATTGGAATGGCTCTAATAGATATAGCTGAAACTGAAATTGGAAATGAAATTGATATCATTATAAGGAATAAGCCTGTCAAGGCTGAAATAATAAATAAAAGGTTTTATAAAAGATAAGGGAGGTATATAAAATGAAGATTTTAGAAGATTTACTTTATACAAATGATCATGAATGGCTAAAGGTAGAAGAAGATAAGGCATATATAGGAATTACAGATTATGCCCAAGATGCATTAGGAGATATAGTTTATGTAGAATTGCCAGAAGTAGATGATGAATTTGAAATGGAAGAGGCATTTGCAGTTGTGGAATCTGTTAAAGCTGCAGCAGATATTTATATTCCTGTGGATGGAAGAGTATTGGAAATCAATGAAGATTTGGAGGATGATCCAAGTCTTGTAAATGAAGACCCTTATGAAAGTTGGATGATTGCAGTGGAATTGGAGGATAAATCTCAGCTAGATGAATTAATGAATAGCGGAGAGTATGAAAAGTTCTTAGAAGAGGAGGAATAATGTATGTATCCATACATTCCTAACACTAGTGATGATGAAAAGAAAATGCTAGAGTCTATAGGGGTTGACTCTATAGAAGAGCTATTTAGTGATATTCCAAAGGAAGTGCAACTGGGTAGAGAGTTAAATTTAAAGGAATCTATGTCAGAACTAGAAGTTGAAAAATACATTACAAAACTTTCCTCAAAAAACAAATCTATAAATGATCTTACATGTTTCTTAGGAGCAGGAGCTTATGACCACTATATACCTTCCATAGTGGATCATATAATATCCAGAAGCGAATTTTATACTTCCTATACACCATATCAAGCAGAAATAAGTCAAGGAACTTTACAATATATATTTGAGTATCAAACTTTAATATCTAGGCTGACTGGCATGGATGTATCAAATGCATCCTTATATGATGGAGGTTCAGCAATAGGTGAAGCATCTATCATGGCAGTAAATATAAGCAGAAAAGAAGAGATAATAGTTTCAAAGACTGTACATCCTGAGTCAAGAAAAGTATTAAAAACTTATGCTCATACACAAGGTTTTAAAGTGATTGAAATAGATGAATCAGATGGAGTTACAAATTTAGAACAATTAAAAGAAAATATAAATAAAAATACCGCGGCAGTAATAGTTCAAAGTCCAAATTTCTTTGGAATAATTGAAGATATAAAATCTATTGAAGAAATGGTCCATAAAGTAAAGAAAACTATGTTTATAGTAAGTACTGATCCTATATCTTTAGGAATTTTAAAATCTCCTGGAGAATTAGGTGCTGATATAGTTGTAGGAGAAGGTCAATCATTAGGTATTCCATTAAGCTATGGGGGACCTTATTTAGGATTCATAGCCACAAAGAAAAAACATATGAGAAAGTTACCTGGAAGAATTGTAGGAGAGTCTACAGATGTAGACGGCAAGAGAGCTTTTGTACTTACACTTCAAGCTAGAGAACAACATATAAGAAGAGATAAAGCTACGTCAAATATATGTACAAATCAAGGATTAAATGTACTAGCAAGTGTAGTATATATGGTTACATTAGGTAAGAAGGGCCTTAAGGAAGTAGCTACCCAAAGTATAGCTAAAGCTCATTATGCCTATGATAAAATGATAGCTACAGGAAAATATAAGCCGTTATTTAATAAGCCTTTCTTCAAAGAATTTGCAATAACTAGCAATATGCCAGGAGAAAAAATAAATGATGAACTATTAAAAGAAAATGTTTTAGGTGGTTTTATATTAGACGAGAATTATCCCCAATATGAAAACGGAATTTTATATTGCGTA
The DNA here is from genome assembly GCF_024623155.1 of Anaerosalibacter massiliensis. NCBI lineage: Bacteria > Bacillati > Bacillota > Tissierellia > Tissierellales > Sporanaerobacteraceae > Anaerosalibacter > Anaerosalibacter massiliensis. The sequence goes on along the minus strand of NZ_JANJZL010000002.1, from coordinate 422,052 downwards.
ACAGAAAAGAGGAGTAAAGAAGAGATTGATAAATTGGTAAGTGTATTGGAGGGGATAATATGAGAGAATATAATAAATTGATATTTGAACTTTCAAAAGAAGGAAGAACAGCTTATAAACTTCCAAAAATGGATGTAGAAGAAGTAGACTTGAAAGAATTTGTTCCTGAAGAATATTTAAGGGATGAAGAATTAGACTTTCCAGAAGTAAGTGAAGTAGAAGTAATAAGACATTATACAAATTTATCAAATAAAAATTATGGAGTAGATACAGGTTTCTATCCGTTAGGTTCTTGTACTATGAAATATAATCCAAAGATTAATGAAAATATGGCAAGACTAGATGGATTTGCAAATATCCATCCTTATCAACCAGAAGAAACAGTGCAAGGAGCATTAAAGCTTATGCATGAGCTAGACGAAGCACTTTGTGAATTAACTGGGATGGATAAAATGACCTTACAACCAGCTGCGGGAGCTCATGGGGAACTTACAGGTTTAATGCTTATAAAAGCTTATCATGAAAAACGAGGAGATACTAAAAGAACTAAAATAATAGTACCTGATTCAGCTCATGGTACCAATCCAGCTAGTGCGGCTATGGCAGGATTTGATACATTAGAGGTGAAATCTACTGAAGAAGGAACTGTAGATATTGAAAGCTTAAAGAATGTATTAAGTGATGAAATTGCAGGACTTATGCTTACAAATCCAAATACATTAGGATTGTTTGAGAAAGATATAAAAGAAATTGCAGATTTAGTTCATAGCTGTGGTGGCCTTTTATATTATGATGGAGCCAATGCAAATGCTATTATGGGTATAACTAGACCTGGAGATATGGGATTTGATGTAGTACATTTAAATTTGCACAAAACTTTATCAACACCTCATGGTGGTGGAGGACCAGGTAGTGGACCTGTAGGAGTTAAGAAAAGTCTTATTGAATATCTACCAGTGCCAGTTGTTGAAAAAGATGAAAATAGATATTTCTTAAATTATGATTATCCAAACACTATAGGAAAGGTTAAAGATTTTTATGGACATTTTGGTGTATTAGTTAAAACTTACAGTTATATTTTAACTATGGGTAAAGATGGTCTAAAGAAAGCTAGTGAAATAGCAGTATTGAACTCTAATTATGTAATGTCATTGTTAAGAGATGATTATTATCTTCCAATAGATACTATATATAAACATGAATTTGTACTAGGTGGATTGAAAGAAGAAAATTTAGAAGTTAAAACATTAGATATAGCTAAAAGACTTCTAGATTTTGGATTTCATCCTCCAACAGTTTACTTCCCACTTATTATAAATGAAGCACTAATGATTGAACCAACAGAAACAGAAAGTAAAGAAACATTAGATAAATTTGCAAATGTTTTGAAGCAAATTGCAAAGGAAGCTATAGAGAATCCAGAAATAGTAAAAGAAGCACCTCACAATACTCCAGTAAGGAGAATAGATGAAACAAAAGCAGCAAGGAAGCCAGTATTAAAGTACGAAGGGTAGGTGTTTTTATTTGGAAAAAAATATAGCAATAATAGGTGCTGGCCCTGCAGGTTATGTAGCAGCTATTAGAGGAGCACAATTGGAGGCAAATATATATTTAATTGAAGATAGAGATTTAGGGGGAACATGCCTCAATAGAGGCTGTATCCCTACTAAAACTTATTTTAGAAATGCAGAAATAATGACAGATTTAAAAAATAGTGAAGAATTTGGTATAACAGTAGCTAATTATAGCTTAGATGGAAAAAGACTTCAAGAAAGAAAAAATGAAGTTGTAAATCAATTAGTAAAAGGTATAGAGAAACTTATATCTTCCTATAAAAATATTGAATATATTGATGGAAGAGCAAGTCTCAAGGATAAAAATACAGTTTCAGTTAAATTAAAAAATAATGATGAAAGAGAGATAATTGTAGACAATATCATTATTGCTACTGGTTCTAAGCCTACTATGACTGAAACAAAAGGTGTAGATTTAGATGGGGTCATAACTAGTGATGATTTACTTGAAATGGAAGAAGTCCCAGAAACACTAATTGTAGTAGGTGCAGGGGTTATAGGTGTAGAATTTGCAAGTATATATAATGGATTAGGTTCTAATGTTATTCTTTTAGCTTCAAGAATGCTTAAAAATGCAGATAAAGAAATTTCAAGAAGAATAACTCCCCTTTTGAAAAAACAAGGTATAGATGTTTACATGGATATTAGAGCTAAGGAGATTGTTAAAGAAGGGGATAAGCTAAGAGTAGTAGCAAAGTATAAAAAGAAAGATGAAGAAATAGAAGTAGTAGGAGATAAAGTATTAATAGCTTCTGGAAGAGGTCCATTAGTTGAAGGATTGGGCTTGGATAAGTTAGGGATTAAATATAGTGAAAAAGGTATTGTTGTAGATGAAAACTTTGAAACAAATATAGAAGGAATATATGCAGCAGGAGATGTAAATGATGTAGGAATCCAACTAGCTCATGTAGCTTCTAGCCAAGCTATATATATAATAGAAAAGATAATGGGCATTGAATCTGAGATCAATTTAGACATATATCCAAACTGCGTATTTTCAATACCAGAAGTAGCTGATGTAGGTCTTACAGAAGAAGAGGCAAAAGAAAAAAATATTGATTATAAAGTTAGTAAATTCCTATTTGGAGCCAATGGAAAAGCTTTGACTTTAGGACAAGGAGAAGGACTGATTAAAGTATTGGCAGATGAAAAAAATAAAATAATTGGAGTCCATATCATAGGTCCTCACGCCAATGATCTAATCCACGAAGGAGCATTAGCCATCTCTAATGATTTAAGTGTTGAGGACATAGGAAAAACTATTCATGCTCACCCAACTTTAAGTGAGGCATTTTATGAAGCAACATTAGGTTTAGAAGGGCAAGCTATTCATATGGCACCACCAAGAAAGAAGAAAAAAAGAAAGAGAAAAAAATAAAAAATTTGATTTATTAAGGCAAGTGATTTATAATATAAAAATCCTTGCCTTTTATATTATAAAAAATTTGTAATAGAATAAAATAAAACTTGTAATAGAATAAAATAAACATTGGAGGAATAGATATGAAAAAGAATACGCTAGAGATTATAGCAATGAGTCTTATTTTCATAGTTTTTTTTAGTATTGCAGTACTTGTGAAAGATAGTCAAGGTGGAATATTGTTTGATGAAAAAATAATGGAAAGAGTTCATGAAAATCCTAGTGAAACAATGACTAATATTATGAAGGTAATTACCTTCTTGGGTTCTTCTAAATTCTTTTTTGGTATAGGATTAGTACTTTTGTTTTTCTTCTATAAGAATAAATACTATGAAGGAATGTTTCCACTTTTTTCATCAATTATAGGAACTTATTTAGTAAATGCCATATTAAAAAATATATTTGTTAGAACAAGACCTTTAAAATATTTCTTAATTGAACAGACAGGATATAGTTTTCCTAGTGGACATTCTATGGTATCTATGGCCTTTTATACTACTATGACTTATCTTTTTTTAGAAAATAAAAAGGGTAAAAATACATTTATTTGGGTATTAAATTTTTTACTTATAGGTCTTATAGGATTTAGCAGAATTTACTTAGGAGTACACTGGCCTACAGATGTAATAGCAGGGTATGTAATGGGATTTTTAGTCCATATAATTATAAAAGATATACATAAAAGACAAGTAAATTAATCCGTATTTCAGGAAATACTCCCAGAATAGGGACTAACTTTTAATTGTTAAAGAATACTTAAAGGTTTAAAGATAAGAATAAATACATTCCTAAAAAGCGGAAAATAGTTTAAACATGCCATGGTAAATAGATATTTTATCATGGCATGTTTATTGCAAATATATAATACAAAAAAAGCAAGGAGTGATATTTATGAAGGAAGATCTTATTAAATTATGCAAAGATATTCCAGGAGATATTGGTTTCTATTATAAAGATATAAAAAGTAAAAAAGTTATATCTTTTAACGAGAATCAACTATTTATAGCAGCAAGTGTAATAAAGATTCCAGTATTAGTTGAAACATTAAAGCAAGTAGAGAATGGAAATATAAATAAAGATCATAAAGTAAAGGTTTTGAAGAAATATAAAGTTCCATCCTGTGGTGCATTAACCTATATGCATGATGATTTAGAAGTAACTATTGAAGATTTATATACTTTAATGATAATACATAGTGACAATACTGCTACAAATATGCTTGTTGATATGTTAGGAATGGAGAATATAAATAATACATTAAAAGATTTAGGCTGTAATAATTCTAAAATAAATAGACTTTTATTTGATGCAAAGGCACAAAATGAAGGAATAGAAAACTATATAACTCCCTATGAAATAGGCTATTTACTTGAAAAAATTTATGATGGAGAAATTATTTCAAAAAGTATTAGTAAAGAAATAGAAAGGATATTAAAGCTTCAAAGATTAAATCATAAGATGCCATATTTACTCCCCCAAAATATAGAAATTGGACATAAAACAGGAGAAGATTGTGGTATTACTCATGATGTAGGAATTGTATACAGTAAAAAACCATTTATTTTCTGTTTTGCTTCAAACAATATAGATGTAATAAAGGCAGAAGATTTACTAAGAAAAATGGCATTTATTTGCTACGAAGAATCTATAAAATAGTCTAATATGGAAAGGGGTAGAACTAAAAATGAATAAGAAAAATTTTTTAATACTTATAGTGGTATTTTCAATACTTATTTCATTACCTGCATTTGCAAAAGAGAATATTCAACAAGTTGAACATTTTGGATGGTTTTCATTACTACCTTCCATAGTTGCTATAGTACTTGCCTTTCTTACAAAACAGGTATTATTATCTTTATTTTTAGGTGTATTTATAGGAGCTACTATAGTTAATGGATGGAATCCTTTTTATGGATTTTTAAGAACTCTTGATGAATACATAGTAGGCTCTTTAGGAGATCCAGGAAATGCCGCAATAATTATATTTCCAATAGCGATAGGTGGAATGATAGGAGTAATTAATAAAATGGGCGGAACTATAGCCATTGCTGAATATTTATCTAAAAAAGTTAAAACAGCAGTAGGGGCACAATTAGCCACTTGGATTTTAGCAGTACTCATGTTTTTTGATGACTATGCAAATGTACTAATAGCAGGTTCTACAATGAGACCATTATCAGACAGAATGAAAGTATCAAAGGAGAAATTTTCTTTCGTATTAGATGCATCTTCAGCTCCAGTAGTAGGAATTGCTCTTATATCTACTTGGGTAGGATATGAGGTAGGATTAATTAAAAATGTGTTTGAAAGTATAGGAATTCAAGAAAATTATTATAGTGTATTTCTAAGAATGATTCCATATAGTTTTTATAATTTATTTACATTGTTTTTATGTCTTATGGTCATTTTTCAATCTAGGGATTTTGGACCAATGTATGAAGCAGAAATAAGAGCTAGAACAACAGGAAAACTTTTATCTGATACAGCTAAACCTATGGCTAGTGGAGAATTAGAAAATATGGAAATAAGAAAGGATATAGAACTTAAAGTTCTAAATGCAGTAGTTCCAATAGTTATATTAATATTGGTTGCTTTTATTGGACTTTGGTATAATGGGTACTTAAATTTAGATGTAGATGTAAATCCTTTTAGTTTAGCAGGACTTAGACATTGTTTTGGAGCTGCAGATTCTAGTGCTGCACTTCTTTGGGCAAGTATCACTGCAAGCATAGTAGCAATATTCATGGGAGTATCACAAAAAATACTTAGTTTAAATGAAGCCTTTGATGCTTGGGTTGAAGGTGGAAAGTCTATGCTTATGGCTTGTATGATACTTATACTTGCTTGGTCATTAGGAGATGTAATAAAGTCAGTGGGAACTGCAAAGTTTCTAGTTGGTATAGTGCCAGAAAAACTTCCATTTGCAATATTACCAGTCATAGTATTTATGATTTCTGGATTAATATCTTTTGCTACAGGTACCGCTTATGGAACTATGGCTATAATGATTCCACTAGCTGTGCCTTTAGCTAATAGCTTTGTATTAAAGGGTGGACATCCTGATATGCTTATTGTTACATTGAGTACTGTACTATCAGGAGCTATATTTGGAGATCATTGTTCACCAATTTCAGATACAACTATTATGGCTTCTACATTGTCTGGAGGAGATCATTTAGATCATGTAAAAACTCAGATGCCTTATGCTTTAACATCGGCTATTGTAGGTTCAATTTGCTATCTTATTGTAGGATTTACAGGTATAGGAGCATTAGGTGGACTTTTAATAGGATTTGCTATTATATATGGAATAGTTAGATTTATAGGGAAGCCAGTGCCAAGAAAATATATTGGAGATATTAAAGAGAAAATATAAAATAAATTAACCAATCCCTCCTCTTTAACATATTAAGATAGTATAGCTAACTAATAATTTTAGAGGAGGGAACACTTATGTTGGTAGAATTAAATTTACTACATTGGATATATTTATTATTTATTTTTGCAATATTAGGATTTATGATAGCTAAAAGAGATACTAGCCTTGTATGTATTTTAGGTATATTTGTATTAGGCTTTGTTTCCACTCACTCCTTATCAGAATCGGTAATGGGTATATTCAATAGTTTTATATATGCTATAGTAGAACTTATTGGAACCATCCTAATAATATCTGTTATAGTAGGAATGAGCAATATATTAACTAAAACAGGAATTAATCAAATAATGATATTACCTTTTACTAAACTTATTAAAACTCCTAGTTTAGCTTATTGGATAATAGGAATACTTATGATGATAATTTCTTGGTTTTTTTGGCCTTCACCAGCAGTGGCGCTAATTGGTATAGTATTATTGCCAGTTGCTATTGAAGTAGGTCTTCCTGCTATAGGAGTAGCTGTGGCTATGAATTTATTTGGACATGGGATAGCTCTTTCTAGTGACTTTGTTATACAAGGTGCTCCTAAATTAACATCTGATGCAGCAAGTCTTCCTATTTCGGAAGTTATATCAGCAAGCATTCCACTGATTTTAATAATGGGAATAGTAACTACAGTTCTAGCTTTTATATTTTTAAAGAGAGATTTAAAAAGGGGAATTATTAAAGTTGGAGATGAAAAGAGGGAAAAAGTTATTAAAGATAATGAGGACTATGTAGACATAATATCTTTGAAATCTAAAAAAGTATTTGCCATACTAATTCCCATAATATTTTTAATGGATATAATTATTATGATCAGAGCTAATCTTCAAGGAGAAGATGCTACAGCTTTAATTGGAGGAACAGCAATATTTATATTAATTATAGTATCTATAAAAGCTCACAAGAATAAAGCTATAGAAAAGATTACTCTATATTTAGTAGATGGGCTTCAATTTGGTTTTAAGGTGTTTGGACCAGTTATACCAGTAGCAGCTTTTTTCTATCTAGGTTCTGATGGATTTATAGAAGTATTTGGCGATTTTCTACCTTCCAATTCTCAAGGTTTAGTAAATGATTTGGGTATTGCTTTAGCAAATTCAGTACCTTTAAGTCCAGCAGTTGGATCTATAACTTTGATCGTAGTAGGAGGGATAACAGGATTAGATGGATCGGGATTTTCTGGAATATCCCTAGCTGGTTCAGTAGCAAGATTATTTGGTACTGCCATAGGAAAAGGAACTGCAGTACTAACGGCTTTAGGTCAAATATCAGCTATATGGGTAGGTGGAGGAACGCTAGTACCTTGGGCATTAATTCCTGTAGCAGCCATATGTGATGTAGATCCTTTTGAACTAGCAAGAAGAAATTTTGTTCCTGTAATTGTTGGACTCATGGTTACAACAATAGTGGGAATATTTATGATATAAATTTTAATTATTTGCATTGTTAAGAAGTAAATGCTTCTTTTTGAGAATTAAGCAAATAAAATCAAAAAGAAGCATTTAGTTTTAATTTATTTATAGAAAAGATGTATAGATGAGTCTTTAAATACTAAATTAGAAAGGGTTCATGATAAGATATCCTTATTTTTAAGTTGACAATTATAAGCTATTTGACAGATTTAAGATTTTTATTTCCAAGATCTTTAGATAAGCTCTCTTTCTCACTTAAAACTTTATTTATAGTTGAATCGTCTATAACCAATGGTATATCAAACATTTTAGAATATTTGGCACCCCATTCAAATATGGAGTAAAGTATAGGTAAAAAAGTTTTACCATAGTCTGTTAGACTATACTCTACCCTAAGAGGCTTTTCATAATAAACCCTTTTATTAATAAGATCTAGTTCATTTAAGTATTTTAATTCCTCACTTAATACTTTTTCACTTATTCCCTGTAAAGCTCTTTTTAACTCTCCAAAGCGAAGGCTTTTTTTTCTTAGATACCAAAGTATCATCATTCTCCACTTACCACCTAGTATATCAGTAGTAAGTTCAACTCCGCACACATAAATATCTTTTGTTGGCTTTGTCACAAAAATCTCCTCCTATAAAGTAAGATTATTCAACATAGATAAGATTCTAACTTAATCTATGCATTAGACAAAAAATCCAGATATGTATATTTTCTTGATATGATTTTAAATAGAGTGGTTACATTTAAGTAAGTAGATAACAAAAAAGTGGGTACTTGTTAAAATTAAAACTATCTATTATCATTATAGTACAAAAGAAAAATATAATCAAAAAATACTATAATTCTACAAAAAATATATACGTAAATAGAGCTAAAATTTCAGCTAATAGTTATGAGAAAATTCATAATACTTACCTATAAGTAAGGAGATAACAAAAAAGTAAGTACTTGTTAAAATAAATACAATAGAGTAATATAAGAATACAAGATAAAATATTAACAAAAACAATAAAGACATGGAATTAATAACTATATAATTAAGGAATTATAACACTTTTTTTAGCTAAGTTTATAAAATAAAAAATATTATATAGGGGGAATTATGATGAAAAATATTATTTTAAAAGAGGATAAGGGTATAGCAGAAATAACTATTAACAGGCCCAAATCGCTTAATGCTCTAAATAGTGAGACTCTCAAGGAGCTAGGTACGGTAATAGAAGATATATCCCAAAGAAAAGATATTCAAGCTGTAATAATAACTGGTTCAGGGGATAAAGCATTTGTCGCAGGTGCAGATATAGTTGAAATGCAGAATTTAAATGCAGTACAGGGACGAGAACTGGCAATGCTTGCTCAAAAGGTATTTTCAGATATTGAACATATGCCTCAAGTAGTAATAGCAGCTGTTAATGGATATGCATTAGGTGGAGGATGCGAGTTATCCATGGCATGCGATATAAGGCTTGCTTCTAAAAATGCAAAATTTGGACAACCAGAAGTAGGACTAGGAATAACCCCTGGATTTGCAGGAACCCAAAGACTTCCAAGATTAGTTGGAAAGGGAACAGCTAAAGAATTAATATTTACTACAGATATGATAGATGCTGAAGAGGCTCATCGTATACAACTTGCAAACAAAGTTTATGAACAAGAAGAATTAATGGATAAAGCAAGAGAGATGGCTAAGAAAATAATGAGTAAAGGAATATATGCAGTTAGTTTAGCAAAATCTGCAATAAATAATGGCATGAATATGGACACAGAGTCAGCATATAGTTATGAGGCAGATATATTTGGATTATGTTTTTCAACAGAAGATCAAAAAGAAGGAATGAAAGCCTTTATAGAAAAAAGGAAACCTAATTTTAAAGGATGTTAAAAATCATATTTATAATAAAAAATATGAGGAGATGATTATATGGGGTGAAGTGTTTAAAAGCTCATGAAGCTGCAGAATTAGTTAATGATGGGGACTTGATTGTAACAGGAGGATTCGTTGGTAGCTGTTGTCCTGAAGCTCTTACAATAGCGTTAGAAAAACGCTTTCTGAAAACAGGGCACCCAAAAAAATTAACTTTGATGTATGCAGCAGCTCAAGGTGATGGAAAAGCAAAAGGGGCAGATCATTTTGCACATGAAGGTATGACAAAAAGGGTTATAGGAGGTCATTGGAATTTATCGCCAGCTCTTGGAAAGATGGCAATAGACAACAAGATAGAGGCGTATAATTTACCTCAAGGAACTCTATCTCAATTGTTTAGAGATATTGCAGGAAAGAGAATAGGAACTATAACTCATGTAGGATTAAATACATTTATAGATCCAAGAATACAAGGTGGAAAATTAAATGATGTAACTAAAGAAGATATTGTAGAAGTTATAAATATAAAAGGTGAAGAAAGATTATTATACAATTCATTTCCAATAGATATATGTTTTATAAGAGGATCTTTTGCAGATGAAAAAGGAAATATCACTTTGGAAAGGGAAGTAGCAAGTCTTGAATGTACATCAATAGCCCAAGCAACTAAAAATAGTGGTGGAATAGTTATAGTACAGGTAGAGAAAATAGTAGAATCTGGTAGCCTTGATCCACGCCTTGTTAAAATTCCAGGAATATATGTAGATGGAATTGTAGTGGCTGAACCTGAAGAACATGAACAATGTTTTGATTGTGGATTTGAATCAGCTAGAACAGGAGAAACAAGAATTTCTGTAAATAGTGTTGAAAAAGCCCCACTAAATCAAAGAAAAGTAATAGCAAGAAGAGCAGCTATGGAACTTGAACCTGACACTGCTGTAAATTTAGGAATAGGAATACCAGAAGTTATAGCTGTAGTAGCAAATGAGGAAGGCATTGGAGAATATATGACATTAACCGTTGAAGCAGGGCCAATAGGTGGAATACCAGAAGGAGGTTTAGCTTTTGGAGCTTCTATAAATCCAGAATCAATACTAGATCAGGCTTATCAGTTTGATTTTTATGATGGTGGTGGACTAGATTTAGCATTTTTAGGACTTGCTCAAACAGATAAAGAAGGAAATATTAATGTAAGTAAATTTGGACCACGTATAGCAGGATGTGGAGGATTTATAAATATAACTCAAAATGCTAAAAAAGTATTCTTCTGTGGAACTTTTACAGCTGGTGGGTTAAAAGTAGACATAAAAGATGGAAAATTACAAATATTGCAAGAAGGTAAAGCTAAAAAGTTCATAGATAAAGTTGAACAGATAACTTTTAGTGGAGAATATGCAAGAAAAATAAAACAACCTGTTATGTATATAACTGAAAGAGCAGTGTTTGAATTAAGAGAAGATGGAGTATATTTAATAGAAATAGCTCCAGGAGTTGATCTAAAGAAGGATATATTAGATTTGATGGACTTTGAACCTAAGATGGATGGACAACCTAAGATAATGGATGAGCGTATTTTCCGTGATGAATCCATGGGTTTGAAATAATAAATAAAATATTATCAACTAAGAATAAAAGGAGGAAATATATATGGATTTTGAATTAACAAAAGAACAAGAAATGATAAAAAATAGTGTAAGAGAGTTTGCAGAAAAGGAGCTTAAACCTATAGCAATAGAAAATGACGAAAATAGAGAATTCCCTATAGAGGCATATAAAAAATTAGGAGAAATGGGGATAATAGGTCTACCATATCCAGAAGAATATGGTGGCACTAATGGAGGATATTTACCATATGTTTTGGCTGTAGAAGAGATTTCAAAAATACATGCATCTCTTGGTATTGGTTACTCAGTAAACACTTCTCTTTGTGGAGGAGCAATATATAATAATGCGTCTGAAGAGTTAAAGAAAAAATATCTTCCAGATCTATTATCAGGAAAGAAAATTGGTGCATTTAACTTAACAGAACCAGAAGCAGGCTCAGATGCAGGAAATGGTTCTACTATTGCAGTTAAAGAAGGAGACCATTATATAATAAATGGATTAAAATGTTTTTCCACTAATGCTCCATTAGCAGATACTTTTGTAGTATTTGCTATAACAGATAAGAGTAAGGGCAGTAGGGGAATGTCAGCCTTCATAGTTGAAAAAGATTTTCCAGGAGTATCAATAGGCAAAATTGAAAATAAATCAGGTATAAATGCGGCACAAGTATCAGAAGTTATATATGACAATTGCAAAGTACCAGCTGAAAACTTAATTGGAGAAGAAGGAAAAGGCTTAGGTATAGGACTAAGTACACTTGATGGAGGAAGAATAGGTGTTGCAGCTCAAGCTCTTGGAATAGCAGAAGGAGCTTTTGAAATAGCAAGAGATTATATGAAACAAAGAGTTCAGTTTGGAAAACCAATATATAAGAATCAATATTTAGGATTCAAGATGGCTGAACTAGCTCTTGAAATTGAACAAGCTAAATATATGGTATATAAAGCAGCTCTTGATAAAGATGCAGGAAGACCTTATTCAGTTTCCGCAGCAAAGGCAAAGCTTGCTTGTTCAGATGCAGCTATGCATGTAACTGTTGAAGCTGTTCAAATGCTTGGTGGAAATGGATATATGAGAGATTATCATGTTGAAAGAATGATGAGAGATGCTAAGATAACACAAATCTATGAAGGAACTAATGAAATACAAAAAATGATAATAAGTGGTAGTATTTTCAGATAATATAGAATATTGCATTCTGTACAGTTAAAACTGTACAGAATGCAATAAAAATTAGGAAAAATTATATTGAAAATTCCTAATATTTTGAATTATAATATAGCGAATACTAAAAGCTTGGAGGGATTTTTATGCTTGATATATGGGTTCTTATAATAGCTTTAGTATTGTTTACAATACTTGCATTTAAAAGAGTTAGTGCTCTAATTTTAGGTCCTCTTGTATCAATATTTGTGATAGTATGTGAAAGATTGCCATTATTCGATTCATTACTTGGACCATATATGGGAGCAGCAGCAAATTATGTGGAAAAATTTTTCTTAGTATTTTTTGTAGGAGCGGTATTTGGCTCTATAATGCAAGAAACAGGCGCAGCCGAATCAATTGCTCAAGGTCTTATTAAGGTAACTAAGGGAAAATATGTAGCACCATTAATAATGATGATTACAGGATTATTAACTTATGGTGGAATAAGCGGATTTGTAGTTTTCTTTGCTATGTATCCTATAGCAGTTGAATTGTTCAAAAGTACAGATATATCAAGAAGGCTTATACCGGCAGCTATATCTGCTGGAGCATGGACCTGGTCTATGACTGGACCTGGAAGTCCATCTATTCAAAATATAGTTGCCATGAGATATTTAGAAACTAGCTCTACGGCAGCCTTTCTACCAGCTACAGCCTCAGCAATAGCTCAATTAGTTTTAATATTTGTTTGGCTAGAATATAGATCAAGAGCCTTAACAAAAAAAGGATGCACATTTTATGAAGATCCTACAATTGAACCATATGTAGATGAAAACGATTTAGATATAGCAGTAACCAAAGACGAAGTAAAACTTCCAAATCCATTGGTTTCTGCAACTCCTGCAATATTAATATTAATATGTTTTAATATTATAAAAATGCCTGTAGAAGGTGCTGTTACAGTAGGTATAATTTCTGCAATGATATTATTATGGAAACATTTAGAAGGATCAAAACAATGGATAAATACCTTAAATAAAGGAGCTTTAAATTCAGCTACAGCTATTTTAAATACAGCCATAGTAGTAGGATTTGCTGGAGTTGTAAAGGAAACTCCAGGTTTTGATAAAATAATTGCTAACTTAAAAAACATCAATATGTCACCTATGCTGTTTGTTGCAATAACTGTCGCTATATCAGCAGGAGCAGCAGGTTCTGCATCTGGTGGTTTAGGAATTGCTTTTGAAGCATTGAAAGATACATTTATAGCTATGGGAATAAACTTAGAATATGTCCATAGAATAGCTGTAATTGCATCTGGTACATTCGATACATTACCACATCAAGGAGCACAAATAACTCTTCTTGGTATATGTGGACTTACCCATAGAGAGGGCTATTTTGATATAGCAATAACCCAAATAATAATCCCAATAATAGTACTACTACTTATAACCATACCTATGTGTTCATTAGGACTATAAATTAAGAGGTAGAAATCTGGCAATAGAAATTTTTTTCTATTGCCAGATACTATTTTTTTTGATAATTATCAGAAATAATAAGTTCAATATTATTTTCTAAAAAGAAATCTGTATACTTTTTGCTAACATTTCCATCTGTAATAAAGGTGTCTATATCCTCTAAATTACAATAAGTCATTAATGAAACTTTTTCTAATTTCGAATTGTCAGCAAGTAATATAACTTTATTGCTTTGGCTGGTTACGAATCTTTTTATTTCAAATTCAAAGGAAGAAGAATTAGTAATTCCCTTTTCTATAGATACTCCAGTAGAGGCCATGAAACATTTAGATATATTATAACTTTTAAGAAAGTTAATAGCTTCTATTCCAATAAAAGAATTAGTTTTTCTATATAGAGACCCACCAGTTGCTAATACATTTAGATTTTCATATGGAAAAGAATTTACTATAACATTTACATTATTAGTTATTATAGTTAGGTTTTTTTTATTTGATAGAAATGGAATTATATGCATAGTAGTAGTTCCAGAATCTATAAAAATTATGTCACCATCTTGTATTAGTTTACTTGCTTCCCTAGCAATAATTTGCTTAGCCCCTTTATTTTTTATCTCCCTTTCTTGAAAAGGGATAGTATCCATTTTTTTATTTAAAGTTATGCCACCGTAAACCTTTTTTATCAAGCCTTTTTTTTCTAGTTCTGCAATATCTCTTCTTATAGTGTTTTTTGACACATTAAATAGAGAACATAACTTGTCTATAGATACATTTTCATTTTTCATAACATAATTTTCAATTTCTTTAATTCTATGTTCTTTTAACATCTGATCCTCCATTCATTAATTCAATATTAAACAATAATTGACAATGATATACCATATAATTATATCTTATTAATATAAATATTACAAGCATATGAAATGAATATAATCAGAACTTACTCAAAAAAAGACAAAAAACAAGAAAAATCTTGACATACTATTAACATAATGGTAATATATAATCAAAAGATGACAGGATATACTCATAAACACACCATAAAATACTATGTGTTGTCATTATTAATATGGAGGGATATTGATGGCTTATAAAATTACTATGCCAAATAATATTATATATGGAAAAGATGCTTTAAAAGAATCAAGAAAAATTATAAAACAAATGGGAAAAAAAGCTTTAATTGTATCAGGTAAGGTAATGGTCAAAATAGGAAATGTTTCAAAGGTAACTGAATTACTTGAGTCTAACAACATTCAATATGATATATATGATGAAATAACTGCAGAGCCTACTGATGTGATGATAGATAAAGGAGTTCAAGCATATAAAGATGGAAAATGTGACTTTCTAATTGGAATAGGAGGAGGAGGTTCTATAGATGCAGCAAAAGCTATAGGAGCTATGATAACGAATTCAGGGAATATAAATGATTATATGGGAAAGGTAATAAAGAGTTCTCCGCCTAATATTGTAGCTATTCCAACAACAGCAGGAGCAGGTTCAGAGGCAACTCAATTTACAATTATATCTAATACAAAAGACAATATAAAAATGTTATTAACAGGAGCAGATTTAATACCTAAATTAGCAATAATTGATCCATCTTTAGCTATAACAGCACCACAGAAGCTTACAGCAGCTACAGGAATAGATGCATTAACTCATTCTATTGAAGCTTATACTTCAAGACGTGCAAATCCACTTTCAGATACATTTGCAATTTCAGCAATAAAACGTATTTTTAATAATTTAAGAAAAGCATATAGAAGTGGTGATGATATTGAAGCTAGAAATGAAATGGCTTTAGGGGCATTAGAAGCAGGAATTGCTTTTAATAATTCCTCAGTAACTATAATTCACGGAATGAGTAGACCTATTGGAGCATTATTTAATGTACCCCATGGACTTTCAAATGCAATGCTTTTTGCTAAATGTTTAGAGTTTGCTATTGTAGGAGAAAAGAAAAGGTTTGCTGATATAGCAAAGGAAATAGGAGCATGTAGTATTGAGGACTCAGATAAAGATGCAGCAGATAAACTTGTAAAAGAAGTAGAATCTTTATGTCAAGATATCAATATACCTACTTTAGAAGAATTTGGCATAAACAAAGATGAATTCTTTGAAAACATAGACAAAATGGCAGAAGATGCATTAGACAGTGGAAGTCCTTCTAATACTAGGAGACAACCTTCCAAGGAAGATATTATTAATATATATAAAAGCTTATGGGATTAGAGCTTAATAAGAAGAAGGAGTAAATATTATGACTATAGTAAATATGAAGAGATTATTAAAAGATGCAGAAGAAAATAAATACTGTATAGGTGCATTTAGTATAGCAAATATGGAAATGGTTATGGGAGCTATAAAAGTAGCAGAAGAATTAAAATCTCCTATTATACTTCAAATTGCAGAAGTACGTTTAAAACATTCGCCTCTTTATTTAATAGGACCAACTATGATTGCAGCAGCTAAAAAAGCTTCCATTCCTGTAGCTGTGCATTTAGACCATGGTGAAAGTATAAAAACTATAAAAGAAGCATTAGACTTAGGTTTTACTTCTGTTATGTATGATGGTTCAAATTTTCCATTAGAAGAAAATATTAAAAAGACAAAAGAGATAATTTCTATAGCTAAAGAATATGGGGCAGCAGTAGAAGGGGAAATAGGAGTTCTTGGTAAAAAGGAAGATGGTTCAGGTATTGATGAAATGTTAATAACAAGTGTTAAGGAAGCAGAAATTTTTTATGGAGAAACAGGTGTAGATGCATTAGCTATAGCTATAGGGAATGCACATGGAGTATATAAGAGTAAACCTAATTTAAATATTCAAAGACTTAAAGAAATTAGAGATAAAGTGGAAGTACCTTTAGTTCTTCATGGAGGCTCTGGAATTACAGAAAAAGGATTTAAGGAATGTATTGAAAATGGAATAAGAAAAATAAATGTGGCTACAGCAACTTTTAATAATACGGTAAAAAGAGTTGATAAATTGTTTAGTAAATCAAATGAAATTAATTATTTTACTTATCATGACATCCTTGTTGAGGCAGCATATGAAAGTGTGAAAAATCATATAAAAATATTTGGTAGTTTAGATAAAGCATAGATTTTAAGGAGGAATTTCTAGTGAATAATATTGAGTTTGATCCAAATAGAACTTTTGATGTAGTTCCAATTGGTAGGGTAACGATAGATTTAAATCCTAATGAAATTCATAGACCTTTAGAAGAGAGTAGAACATTTACTAAATATTTAGGAGGTTCTCCAGGAAATATAGCAGTGGGACTAGCTAGATTAGAGAAAAAAGTAGGATTTATTGGAAAAGTATCAGACGATCAGTTTGGAAATTTCATAATAAATTATCTTCATAATGAAGGAATAGATACTTCTCAAATGAAGAGAGCTAAAAATGGAGAGAAGTTAGGACTTACATTTACAGAAATCCTAAGTCCTACTGAAAGTAGTATATTGATGTATAGAGATGGAATAGCAGATTTAGAATTATTTCCAGATGAGATATCAGAAGATTATATAAGGAATACAAAGGCTATATTGTTATCTGGCACTGCATTGGCAGCAAGTCCATCAAGGGAAGCAGCTTTTATAGCTTTAGAATATGCAAAAAAACATAATACTAAAATAATATTTGATATAGACTATAGGGAATATACTTGGAAATCTAAAAAAGAAACAGCTGTATACTATGCATTAGCAGGACGAATGAGTGATATCATAATAGGATCTAGAGAAGAATTTAATCTAATGGAATCAATTATATGTTTTAAAGAGAGTAATGATAAAGAAACAGCAGATAGATGGCTAGGATATGGAAATAAAATTGTAGTTATAAAGCATGGAAAAGATGGATCAACAGCATATACAGATGATGGGAATAACTATAATATAAAGCCATTTCCAGTAGATCTACTTAAATCATTTGGCGGGGGAGATGCATATGCTTCAGCTTTCATATATGGCCTTATGGAAGGTTGGGAAGTTATAGAGGCATTAGAATTTGGAAGTGCTTCAGCGGCTATGCTTGTAGCAAGTCATAGTTGTTCAGAAGCTATGCCAAAGGTTGAGGAAATTAAAGAATTTATTAAAAAGAAGAAAGAAGAATATGGAGAAATGGTAGCACGAGGTTAAACATAATACCTAAGGAGGGAATTCAATGATTGAAAATATTGAAGAACTTAAAAATGGATATAATGTGTTAACGGAAATAGATGGAAAACATAATGAAATGATGATGGATATAGGTATATATAAAATTAAAAAAGATGAAGTAGAAATTTGTATAGATAGTGAAAAAGAAACGGCTTTTTTGTTACTTTCAGGAAAGATATTAATTAAATGGGATGATAATGAAAAGGAGATAGAAAGATATTCACTATTTAATGAAGATCCTTGGTGTCTCCATGTGTCTAGAAATGTGAAAGTT
The DNA here is from genome assembly GCF_024623155.1 of Anaerosalibacter massiliensis. Taxonomy (NCBI): domain Bacteria; kingdom Bacillati; phylum Bacillota; class Tissierellia; order Tissierellales; family Sporanaerobacteraceae; genus Anaerosalibacter; species Anaerosalibacter massiliensis. The sequence continues at coordinate 403,671 of NZ_JANJZL010000002.1, read as the reverse complement.
GAAGTTAAAGCACTAGATGATGTAGAAGTACTAGTTCAAAAAACAGAAAATAAAAAAGAATTTGAAAGTAAATTATACTCTCCAGAAGAATGTAGAAGTGATGTATTTGGACAGGGAGTTTGGAATGATACAGCTAGAAGGGTAGTAAGAACAGTTTTTGATTATTCAAATGCTCCTTATTCAAATATGGTAATTGGAGAAGTAATAACTTATCCAGGAAAATGGTCAAGTTATCCACCACATCATCATCCACAACCAGAAGTATACTACTATAGATTTAATAAACCTCAAGGATTTGGATGTTCAATAATAGGAGATGAAGTTTATAAAATTACAGATAATTCTATAGCAACTATTCCAGGAGGGCTGGTACACCCTCAAACATCTGCGCCAGGATATGCAATGTACTACTGTTGGATGATAAGACATTTAGAAAACAACACTTGGACAGACAGAATTGTTGAAGAAAACCATAAATGGTTATTAGAGCCTAATGTTAAAATCTGGCCTGAAAATGAATAAGAAGGGAGGAAATACAAATTGGAAACTATTAGAATAACAACTGCTCAAGCTCTTATAAAATTCCTAAACCAACAGTATATAGAATTTGATGGTAAAGAGCAAAAATTTGTAAAAGGAATTTTTACAATATTTGGGCATGGAAATGTTTTAGGGCTGGGACAAGCCTTAGAAGAGGATTCAGGAGATTTAGAAGTTTATCAGGGACATAATGAACAAGGAATGGCTCATGCAGCAATAGCTTTTGCAAAACAAAAGCATAGAAAACAAATATGTGCATGTACTTCTTCCATTGGGCCAGGTGCTGCCAATATGATAACAGCAGCAGCTACTGCTACTGCTAATAATATACCAGTATTGTTATTTCCAGGAGATACTTTTGCAACTAGACAACCAGATCCAGTACTTCAACAAGTAGAGTTTCCTCATAATTTATCCATTACAACAAATGATGCTTTTAAGGCGGTAAGTAAATATTGGGATAGAATATCTAGACCAGAACAGCTTATGACATCTATGGTAAATGCTATAAGAGTATTAACAGATCCTGTAAATACAGGAGCTGTAACTATAGCACTTCCTCAAGATGTACAAGGAGAAGCCTATGATTTTCCAAAATACTTCTTTGAAAAACGTATTCATAGAATAGAAAGGAGGCCAGCTTCAAAAGAGTCTATAAAAGATGCAGTTAAACTCATAAAGCAAAAGAAAAAACCTCTAATAATATGTGGTGGTGGTGTTAGATATTCTGAAGCAGGAGATTCTCTTAAGAAGTTTGCAGAAAAATTTAATATACCCTTTGGAGAAACTCAAGCTGGGAAAAGTACAATTGAATGGAATCATGATTTAAATTTAGGTGGTATAGGTGTAACTGGAAATTTTGCAGCTAATATTATAGCTAAAGAAGCAGATTTAATAATAGGAGTAGGGACAAGATTTACTGATTTTACAACTTGTTCAAAATATTTATTTCAAAATAAGGATGTCGATTTTCTAACTATAAATGTATCTGATTTTCACGCAAGTAAATTAGATGCTACGAAGGTTATTGCAGATGCAAAACTAGGATTAGAGTCAATATATAATGAGTTAAAAAAGGAAGGATATAAGTCTTCTTATTATGATGAAATAGCGAAAGCTAAAGAAGATTGGAAAAAAGAATTAAATAGACTATTCAATATAGAATATACAGGAAAAGATTTTGTACCTGAAATATCAGGTCATTGTGATGAAGTATTAGAAGAATTTTATAATAGATTTGATTCTTGCTTAACACAAACTAAGGTATTAGGAGAATTAAACAATCTTTTAGATGAGGATTCTATTATAGTAGGGGCATCAGGAAGTTTGCCAGGAGATTTACAAAGAGTATGGTGCCCTAAAAAACCGAATACCTATCATGTGGAATATGGATATTCTTGTATGGGATATGAAGTATCAGGTGCACTAGGAGTTAAACTTGCAGAGGAAGATAAAGAAGTTTATTCCATGGTAGGAGATGGCTCTTATTTAATGCTTCATTCTGAACTTATAACGAGTATACAAGAAGGAAAGAAGATAAATGTATTATTATTTGATAATGCAGGTTTTGGCTGTATTAATAATCTTCAAATGTCTAATGGTATGGGAAGCTTTGGTACTGAATTTAGATATAGAGACAATAATACGGGAAAACTTGATGGTAGATTGTTGAAAATTGATTTTGCTAAATCTGCTGAAGGTTATGGAATTAAAAGCTATACAGTAAAAACTATAGAGGACCTTAGAAATGCAATAGAAGATTCTAAAAAACAAAAGGTATCTACACTTATAGATATAAAAGTACTTCCAAAGACTATGACGGATGTATATGAATCTTGGTGGCATGTAGGAGTGGCAGAAGTATCAAAGAGTTCTAAGATAAAAGATGCTTATAAAGATAGATTAGAATATTTAAGGAAAGCTAGAGAATATTGAAAATAACTTAGACGAAAATAATTGAGAAATAAAAAATAAATTTATATGGAGCGTGAAGGCGATGGTCAATTTAGGGATTATTGGATTCGGAAGAATAGGCAAAGTCCATGCAGAAAGCTTAACAAAATATATTTCAAATGCTTCATTGAAATCTGTTTCAGATCCATTTATAGGTGAAGAAGATATAAAATATGCAAAATCTATGGGAGTTAAAAATATATATAAAGATTATACAAAAATACTAGATGATCCAGAAATAGAAGCAGTATTAATATGTTCCTCTACAGATACTCATTCAAAAATATCTATAGAAGCACTAAGAGCTGGTAAACATGTTTTTTGTGAGAAACCAATTGATCTTAATATAGACAAGATAAAGGAAGTTTTAGAAGAAGTAGAAAAATCTAAACTTAAGTTCCAAGTGGGTTTTAATAGAAGATTCGATCATAATTTCAGAGCTATAAAAGATGTAGTACAATCAGGGAAAATTGGAGATCCACATATAATAAAAGTAACTTCGAGAGATCCAGAAGTACCTCCAATAGAATATGTAAAAGTTTCAGGTGGAATTTTTTTAGATATGACTATACATGATTTTGATATAGTTAGATATTTATCTGGAAGTGAAATAGAAGAAGTGTATGCTATAGGAAATACACTAATAGATCCAGCCGTAGGAAAAGCAGGGGATATAGATACAGCAATAATAACTTTAAAATTAGAAAATGGGACATTGGCTGTTATAGATAATAGTAGGGAAGCAGTTTATGGATATGATCAAAGAGCAGAAGTATTTGGTTCAGAGGGAGCAATTAGTATAGGAAATGATTTCAATTCTACAGCTGTAGTAAGTACAAGTGATGGAATAGTTTCAGAAAAACCACTATATTTTTTCCTGGAAAGATATATGCAGGCTTATGTTGACGAAATGAAAGAATTTGTACAAGCAGTAGAAGAGGGTATAGAAGTTCCTGTAGGTGCTATGGATGGCTTAAAAGCTGTGTTAATAGGAATTGCTGCTAAGAAATCATTAAAAGAAAGAAGACCTATTAAATTATCTGAGATTAATCTATAGGAATTAAAATATTTAACAAAAATGAGGTGGAGGAAATGTTTAATAAAGAAAAAGTTAAGCTTGGAATAGCTCCCATAGCTTGGACTAATGATGATATGCCAGAACTTGGAGCAGAAAATACATTTGAACAATGTATAAGTGAGATGGCATTAGCAGGTTTTAAAGGAACAGAGGTAGGAAATAAATATCCAAAAGATGTTAAAGTACTTAAAAAAGCTTTAGAACTTAGAGGGATGGAAATTGCTAGTGCATGGTTTAGTGCATATTTAACTACAAAACCCTATGAAGAAACAGAAAAGGCTTTTATAACCCATAGAGATTTTCTTCATGAGATGGGAGCTAAAGTAATAGTTGTATCAGAACAAGGACATAGTATTCAAGGTAAAATGGAAGTACCTATATTTAACAATAAGCCTTTATTTACAGAAGAAGAATGGGAAAAATTATCTACTGGATTAGATAAACTTGGTAAGCTTGCAAAAGAAAGGGACATGAAGCTTGTTTATCACCATCATATGGGTACAGGGGTTCAAACTACAGAAGAAATAGATAGACTAATGGAAATAACAGATCCTGAACTTGTATATTTATTGTATGATGTTGGACATCTCGTATATTCAGGAGAGGAGCCTATAGAGGTTTTAAATAAATATATAGACAGGATAAAACATGTTCATTTAAAAGATGTAAGAAAAAATGTAATAAATTTAGTAAAGGAAAAAGATATGAGCTTTCTACAATCTGTAAAATCTGGTGCATTTACTGTTCCGGGGGATGGAGATATAGATTTTGAACATATATTTAAAATTTTAGCAGAAAACAATTATGAAGGCTGGCTTTTAGTAGAAGCAGAACAAGATCCAGCAAAAGCAAACCCATGTGAATATGCAATGAAAGCTAGAAAATACATAAAAGAGAAAGCTAATATTTAGTGAACTGTATGAAAGGATGGCAGAAAATGAACAAAGTAAAAGTGGGAATAGTTGGACTAGGAAGGCTGGGAAAACAACATGCAGAAAATATAGCTTTTAGAATACCTAATGCTGAACTTACTGCAGTTTGTAGTATTGTTGAAAAAGAAATTGCTGAAGTTCAAAAAAATTGGGGAATTAAGTATGGATATACAGATTATGATGAAATGCTTGAAAATAAGGAACTAGATGCTATATTTATATCTTCCCCTTCAAGTTTTCACTGTGAACAAATAGAGAAAGCATTAAAAGCAGAATTTCATGTATTTAGTGAAAAACCCTTAGGATTATATTTAAATGAAGCTGAAAAGGTAGCTAAAGTAGTTAATGAATGTAGAGATAAGCAAGTATTTATGCTTGGGTTTATGAGAAGATATGATAAGTCCTATGTTTATGCAAAGGAAAAGATAGAAGAGGGAGCTATTGGAAAACCTATTCTTATAAGATGTTATGGTTTAGACCCAACATCTGCTATAGGAAGTTTTCTAAAATTTGCTAAAAATAACTATAGTGGAGGGTTATTTCTAGATATGGCTATACATGATTTAGATCTTGCTAGATGGTATCTAGGTTCAGAAGCAGAGAGGGTATGGGCCATAGGTGATTCATATGAATATCCCGAATTTAAAGAAATTAATGATGCAGAAACAGGTGTAGCATTAGTTAAATTTAAAAATGGAGCTATGGGAATATTTGTAGCAGATAGAAATTGTGCTCATGGATATCATATAGAAACAGAAATAATAGGAACCAGAGGTACTTTAAGAATAGGAACTATTCCAGAAAAAAATTTAGTTACTGTATTTGATCATACTGGAGCAATAAGAGAGTGTTCAGAAGGTTTTTTGGAAAGATTTGAACAAGCTTATTTAAGTGAGGTAGAAGAATTTATAAATTGCATAATTGAAAAAAGCCAACCAAAAGTCACTGTGGAAGATGGTGTAAATTCAACTGCTTTAGCTTATGCATGTAAAGAGTCTTTTGAAACTGGTAAGCTAATTACCTTATAAAAGTTGTATACAAAAAAATGGCATACTGCTTATCATAAGATTATATGAAATCAGTATGCCCTAAAAAATATAATTTGTAAAATAAACCTTATGATTTAATTATAATTTAAAATATTAAATCTGTAAAATGAAAACGTTAAATATATAAAAAATGCCTAGAAAATTTAAGGGGGAAATAAAATTGAATATAATGGTGTTTCTGTCGTTTATACTTTTTACAGCACTAGTTGGATTGTTATCATGGCTAAAAACTCGTAATGATGATTTATCTAGTCAAGATGGATATTTCCTTGCAGGAAGAAGTTTAACTGGGGTTTTCATAGCTGGTTCTCTCATGTTAACAAACTTATCTACGGAACAGATGGTAGGGTTAAATGGACAAGGATATAAATTTACAATGGCTGTAATGGCTTGGGAGGTAACATCAGCATTTGCTTTAGTACTTATGGCTCAAATATTTTTGCCTAGATATTTAAAAAGTGGTATAACAACTATACCAAATTTTTTAGAGGAAAGATATGATAAATCTACTCGCATTTTAGTATCTATATTGTTTTTAATTGGATATATTGTCGCGTATCTTCCTACAGTATTGTATTCAGGAGCTTTGGTTTTAAATGGTATATTTGATGTTCCTAATATTTTTGGTATTTCTGAAATAAAGGCTTTAATAGTAACTGTATGGGCTATTGGAATAGTTGGTTCTATATATGTTATCTTTGGGGGACTTAAGGCTGCAGTATCAGCAGATACATTTAATGGAGTAGGACTTTTAATTGGTGGTTTTATGATTACTGTATTTGCATTAATAAAATTAGGAGGAGGAAGTTTTTCAGGAGGAATCAATACACTAATTACAAATCATCCTGAAAAATTAAATGCTATAGGAGATGCTAATTCACCTGTACCATGGTCTACATTATTTACTGGTATGTTTTTCAACAATTTATTTTATTGGTGTACAAACCAATCTATAGTACAAAGAACCTTAGGAGCAAAAAGTTTGAAAGAAGGGCAAAAAGGTGTTTTTTTAGCTGGATTTTTTAAATTACTCGGACCATTGTATTTGGTTTTACCAGGAATTATAGCTTTTCATTTATATGGAGATTCTTTGTCCAATCCTGATATGGCTTATCCTATGTTAGTAGTAGATGTTTTACCTAAACCTTTAGCAGGATTCTTTGCAGCCGTGTTGTTTGGAGCAATATTAAGCTCTTTTAATGGTGCCTTAAATAGTTCAGTAACTTTATTTACCTTAGATATATACAGACCAATATTTAATTCAAATGCTACAGATAAGGATTTAGTGAAAGTTGGTAAAATATTTGGAGCTATTTTAGCTATGACATCAATGGTTATAGCACCTTTTATAATGTATGCATCATCAGGATTGTATAATTATTTGCAAGAATTTAATGGATTTTTCAATGTGCCTATTTTAGCAGCTATTTTAGTAGGATTCTTCACAAAGAAGGTACCAGCAATAGCACCTAAAATAGCTTTAGTGTTCCATATTGTATTCTATAGCTTATCGAAAATATTCTTTACACATATAAATTTTTTACATATATTAGGTATTTTATTTCCAACATGTGTAATTATAATGCTTATAGTAGGAAAAGTTAAACCTCGTGAAACTGAATATGTTCAGGAATATACGGAGCAAGTTAGTATAGTACCTTGGAATAAATCTAAAATAGTTTCAATAATAATAACTATTTTGATGTTCTGTATATATTTATTATTCTCAAAAATAGGAATAGCAGCTTAAAATCAATAAAGAGAATATTCCAAATGTTGCAAAATAGCAGAGAATATGAAAAAAGCTCAAATAGAATTAATTCTATTTGAGCTTTTCAAAAGTTGAATGGGTATGCAGGTCTTATATTTATCCATCTATCACTATATTACTCTTCTCCTCAATAAATTGATTTGTATACAGTCTATAGTAATATCCTTTTTTGCTTAACAATTCACTATGATTTCCTGATTCTATTATTTTACCTTTTTTAATGACTAATATCTTATCTGCATTGCTAATAGTTGAAAGTCTGTGGGCTATGATAAAACTGGTTCTTCCTTTTAAAACTTTTTGAATAGTGTCTTGAATAATTTTTTCTGTTTCAGTGTCAATAGAAGATGTAGCTTCATCTAAGACAAATATTTTAGGATCTCTAAGAACTGCCCTTGCAAAGGAGATAAGTTGTTTTTGCCCAGTTGAAAGAAGGCTTCCACCTTCTCCTACTTCAGTATCATATCCATTTTCAAGTTTTATGATGAAATCATGAGCATTTACTAATTTACTGGCCCGGATGATGTCTAATTCACTAGCTTCAAGATTTCCATACCTTATATTGTCCATGATAGTACCACTAAAGAGATGTGGAGATTGGAGAACATATCCTAAATTTTCATGAAGCCAAACCTGTGGTCTTTTTCTATAGTCAACACTATCTATAAGTATTTTTCCACTATTAGGTTCGTAAAATCTACATAAAAGGTTTACAATAGTACTCTTACCTGAGCCAGTTTCTCCTACTAAAGCAATAGTTTCTCCTGGACTAACATGAAGATTGAAATCTTCTAATATTTTTTCATCATCTTTATAACTAAAAGATATATTTTTAAATTCAACTTCACCTTTTATTTCAGGCCAGTTTTCTATTTTTGGATTAAAGAAATCACCATATTGATTTATAACTTCAATAGTATCTTCAATTTCAAGGTCTTCATTTATAAGGGAAAAAACTCTTTCAGCAGAAGCTTGAGCAGATTGCAATTCTGCAAATATAGCAGCTAATTCTCTTACAGGTTCAAAAAACTGTATAGTATAATTAATAAATGCAACTAAAGTTCCATAGCTTATAGCTTTTAATATTACAGCTTTCCCACCAAAATTTAATGCAAGTGCTGTACCTATACTTCCTAAAAGAAGTACTATAGGTAGATACAATGAAGAAATACAAACAGCTCTAATAGAACTATCTTTCATTTCACTCGTTAATTCTGTAAATTCACTTAAATTTTTTTCTTCTCTTACAAGAGTTTTAGTAGTTTTTGCTCCAGAAATATCTTCATTAAAAGCTCCAGTGATTCTAGAATTAATCTTTCTTACCTTTCTATATGCCATAAGTATTTTTTCCTGAAAATACACACTAATTATGGCTAATGGAGGAATTACTGAAAGAGTTATGAGAGCTAGTTTCATATTTAATGAAAACATGACAACTGTTATGGATAACATCATAGTAATACCCCAAACAAAATCTACTAATCCCCAAGAAATAGTTTCACTAAGTCTATTTATATCAGAAGTCATCCTTGCCATAAGCCATCCTACAGCTTTATTATCATAATAGGATAGAGGAAGAACTTGCAATTTTTCAAATCCTATTTTACGTATACTGTAAGCCATTTTTACTTCTATCTTTCCAGCGATAGCAATGAAAAACCAAACATTTATGGCTTGAATTAGCACTAATATTCCATATTTTATTGCAAAACTATTTAGTCCTACAGTAGTTTTATTTACTATAAAACTATCTATAGCTTTCTTATTCATAAGAGGAAATATAGCATCAATAATTGCCACTCCTATCATAACCAAGGCTAAAAATAGAAAGTATTTTTTATAAGGTTTTGCATAGATTAAAAAGTTTTTCCAAAAAGAAAAATTAATTTTTTCATTATGATCCATTTCTTCCATATGTATCACCTCAATTTTAAATATTTACTTCTTCAATATTGTCTTCAAAGGAACTCTGTATATTATACACTCTTTTATATACTCCATCTTCTTTGATTAAAGTTTCGTGAGTTCCTTCTTGCACTATTTTCCCATTGTCTAGAACAAGTATTAAATCAGCATCTTGTACTGTAGAAATTCTATGGGAAATTATAAAAGTAGTTGATTTACTTCTTCTCTCATTTAACGCCTCTCTTATAGCAATATCTGTTTCTGTATCTACTGCACTTAGGGAATCATCAAATACTACAATGGGAGATTCAACTATTATAGTTCTTGCAATAGCCATTCTTTGTTTTTGTCCTCCTGATAGGGATACTCCTCTTTCTCCCACAAGAGTGTCATATCCTTTGTCAAAGGAAGAGATATCATTGTGAATACTAGCAGCTTCAGCAGCTTCAAATACTTTTTTATCATTTAATCTTGGATTGGATATCTTAATGTTATCTCTTATAGTTTTGGCAAATAGGAAAGGTTCTTGAAGTACTAATCCAACATTTTTCCTAATCCATTTTTTATCAATACTTTTAAGCTCTATTCCATCTATTTTTATAGAACCACTATCATAGTCATATAACCTAGGAAGAAGATGGACCAAAGAACTTTTTCCAGAACCAGTAGGTCCTAATATTGCAATAGTTTCACCAGCTTTTACATCAAATGATATTCCCTTCAACACAGATTCTTTGTCTTCATAGCCAAAATATACATTTCTAAAAGATATATTTCCAATTATTTGTGGTTTTTCATGATTTTCTTCAAGAATTTCTATAGGCTCTTCAAGTACTTCTTCTATACGTCCTATGGAAACAATGGCTTTTCCCATATCTGTAAGTATTCTTCCCATTTGCCTTACAGGCCATAAAAGCATACTTTCATAAGTGATAAATGCAACTAAAGTACCTAGTGATAATTGTCCTTTAGCTGCCCATAAACTTCCCATTGCCAGTACAGCTCCTATTTGCATCATACATATAAAGTCAGAAATAGACCAGTACCAAGCTAAAAGTTTTATAAGTTTAAAAGTCAAGTCTCTATATTGACTATTTTTCTTGTCAAATTTTTCAATTTCATAGCTTTGCCTAGCAAAAGCTTTCACAACTCTTATACCTGTTAAGTTTTCTTGTAATACTGTAGAAAGTCTTCCTTCAGCCTCATCTACTTCTAAAAATATTTTTTGAACTTTAGAAAAAAATATAAAAGCAAATACAAATATAATAGGTACAACAGCCATAGAAACTAATGCCATCTTTACATGAAGATTAAACATTATATAAGCTACAAATATTAAATTAAATAAAGAACCACCAACTTCTACAAATTGAACTGCTAAAAAACGTCTAATAGTTTCTACATCTGAGCTACATCTTTGAATTAATTCTCCTGTATCAGCCTTAACATGATATTCATAAGGGAGTTTTTGGATATGATCATATAACTCTTCTCTTATGCTTTTAGCAGTGTTTTCCGCCGATTTACTAGATAAAGTGTTTTTAAGGTATAGGAACATACCTCTAAGAATAGTTAAGATGATTAAGACTATTCCTATTATCCAAATATTGTTTTTTAGAAATACTTTACCTCCCAAAAAATTAATCAATTTTGCTAATTGTTCTGAATCGATTGGTTTATTTCCAATAATAGAGTCTATAGTAGTTTTTATTAAAAGAGGTCCTACTACAGTGAAAAAAGTAGCAAGTATAATACTTAAAATACTTAAAAAATAAATAAATTTACTGCCTTTCATAAAATTAAAAATAGACTTTAGCTCCCTCAAAAATATCCCTCCTGTTTTAAGCATAAAAAAACCATAGGTTTGAATCTTATATAATATTCAATATCCTATGGTTTTAATTCATACATTAAATTAGGTGTTTTGGGAATGGATAACGTATAGCTTAGGTTAATGCATAAATATTTTTATAAATATAAAAACCATAGGATATGGCACCTATGGCTATTTATCAAATATATTGCAAAGAATTACCAATCAAAAAATAGTCACAGGTCGTCTGTTAGTTATTGAATTTTTGACTATTAAATTTTTATTGATTATCTGAAATCTAATAAGCATTTTCATCATCACGACCTCCTAATTTTGATTGTTCTTTCTATATATTATAGTATTTATTTTTAGAAAATTCAACTAAAAATTGATTTATAACAAAAATGTAACAAATATTTGTGAAATAAAAATAAAATGGAATTTAAATAGATGAAATAGTTTTGGTGAACCCTATAAAGTTACTGTAGCAGATTATGATGTTATTAAAGATTTAATGAATAATAAGCCTATTTTATTAACTAAATTGTCTCCCTAATAGCACTCCATTAACACTTGCTTGCATTAATCCTCTAGTTATTCCTGCTCCATCTCCACCGACGTAGAGATTTTTAACATTAGTTTCAAATTTACTATTAGTAATTACTTTATTTGAATAAAATTTGACTTCAACTCCATATAGTAGTGTTTCATCGCTGGCAAGTCCTGGGGCTATATTGTCTAGAGCTATGATCATTTCATCTATATCTTTTAAAAGTCTATGAGGAAGTACTAGACTTAAATCTCCAGGGACTGCATCTTTCAATGTTGGAATAATATTATTCCTATACAGTCGTTTTTCATTAGTTCTCCTACCCTTTTTGAAATCCCCATATCTTTGAACCAATATTTTATTCCCTGAAAGCATATTTCCAAGCTTAGCTATATGAGTACCATATTCTATTGGTGAATTAAAAGGTTTTGTGAAATGCTTTGTTACAAGTAATGCAAAATTAGTATTTTTAGTTTTCAAACTATCTGATTTATAGCTATGACCATTTACAACAGCTAAATTGTCATCATAATATTCTGTAGATACTTCTCCACCTGGATTGGTGCAAAATGTTCTAACTTTATCATCGAAAGTAGGAGTATAGTATATAAGCTTGCTTTCATACATAGCCTCGTTTAACTCTTCCATTATTTCATTTCTAGTTTCAACCCTAACGCCAATATCTACATCTCCAGTCTCTGTGTCAATATCGTGTTTATGGCATAAATTTTTTAGCCAATCAGAGCCTTCTCTACCAATACAAATAATTACTTTGTCTGCTAAATATTCTTTATCAGCTATTACGCCTTTTATTTTTCTATTGTTATCAAGTATTATATCCTTCACAGGATTTCTAAACTTAAGTTCTACTCCAATTTTTTTTAAATAGTTTTCGATTTTTGAATATATATTGTACCCTTCCTCTGTTCCCATATGTCTTATAGGACATTCTACAAGTTTTAAATTACTTTTTATAGCTTTTTTTCTAATTTCATTAATTTGCTTTTTTTTATCAATACCATAAATTTTTTCATCAGCACCAAATTTTAAATAAATTTCATCTACATAATCTATTAATTCTTGAGTTTTTTCATATCCTATATATTCAGGTAAGTTTCCTCCTACATCTGGTGAAAGAGATAATTTTCCATCCGAATAAGCACCAGCTCCTGCAAACCCAGTAGTTATATTGCAAGGTGAACAATTTATACAATTACCAGTTTTTCTTTTAGGACAAATTCTTTTTGAAATGGAATTTCCCTTTTCTAAAATCAATATGTTTTTGTCAGGATTGTTTTTTTTAAGTTCCAATGCTGTAAAAATACCACAAGGACCTGCTCCAACAATTATTAAATCATATTTCATAATATAACCTCCTTAAAATTATCTCAATCCATATCCTATTTAATCATATACTTTTTTCACAAAAAAAACTACTCATTATCTTGAGTAGTTTTTTTAATATGATTCAAAAACCAAGATTTTTCTTTCTTTTTAACTATTTTATGAAAATCATCAATCTCCAATTCATTATCTTTACATATTTTAAGTATATTTTCTTTTTCCTTACAAGATACTCTAGCGGATAGACCACAGCTAGAGCTAATTTGTCTAGGTACAGGCATTAGCTTTATAGAAAAACTAGTTTCTTTAAACACATTTTCAAAAGCTAATGCACCTTGTGTTGTATGAAAAGTAACGACACAATAAAAATCATCCATCATATCACCTATTTTCTAATTTGGAGTATGAAATAGCCTTTATCTTCTTCAACATTGACTTTATACCCTTTATTTGTTGCAAATCGTGTGACATTTTCAACAGCTACTTCTGCATCTACTAGTATATCAAAATTTTCACTTAGATTTTTATCTAAAGCATTTTTTGTCATTATGACTGGTTCAGGACAAGATCTTCCTCTTGCATCTACAATTGTAGCCATTTAAAAAACCTCCTCTTTTTCTTTTCTATCTTTTTGAGCATTTTTAACTACGCTATTTCCAATTAAAATTACTAGTATAAGACCAATGATAACTGCTATTTTTCCATTTAGAGTAGCTCCTTCAGGACTTGAAGCTATTTGAAAATTATGTGCAAAGGCAGCACCAACTATTAAACCTAGAACAGTTATTCCAGCATCTGAATCTCCTTCACTAGCAAGTATTGTTTGTCTTAGTGGACATCCACCTAGAAGAATAGAGCATATACCAGTTAGAACCATACCTAAGAAATTCCAAAGTTGATTTGTATGGGCAACTGGTTGATTTTCAAAACTTATATGGAAAGTATCAAAGTTAAAAATTAAATTACCTATTAAATTGAATATAAAAATCCCCAATAATCCCCATAGAAAATGATAATCTTTAATAAGCATGGCATCCCTAAAACCTCCAGCAGTACAAATTCTTGATCTTTGTAGTATAAAACCTGCAACTATTCCTAAAATCAATGCAATAAATATTGGAGCTGTCATAGAACCAGGACCTTCTGTACTAAAAAATATAAATTCTGGTTTTAATATTAAGAATAAAAGCAATATAATGGAAAAGATAGGAATTATATAAGCAGATGTCTTGGTTTGTTCTGTGCTTCTTCCCAAGGAATATCCTTTCTTCAAGAATTGAATTCCAATATAAATACCTAGTATATATCCAAGTAGTCCGAATATAGCATTTAAATCTCCATTAGCAAGTCTTAAAATCATTCTAAGAGGACAACCTAAAAACACTAATGCACCGAACATTAGAAATACTGCTAGTACAAATCTTATTATTGGAGAGGAACCTCCTCTAGATTTAAATTCGCCTCCAATAATTGCTGCTAATAATCCTCCGAAAATAAATCCAATAATTTCAGGACGTATATATTGAACAACTTCTGCTCTATGAAGGCCTAATGCCCCAGCAATATCTCTGTAAAAACAAGCAACGCATATTCCCATATTTCCTGGGTTTCCTAGTTTCATTAAAATAGCACCTATTAAGCCAATGATTCCACCGTAAATAAATATTTTCTTATTCTCCTTCATTCTTATCCCCCTTTTTATATATTTATTCCATAATTTAATTATATAAAATTATTCTTTTTTAATGAAATAGTAAATATCTATAGTGGTTAAATTTTTATCAAACATATCTATAATGTTTAAAATATATATTTTAGTTTTAGGGAATATTATACTTAAGATTATTGGAGGGATTGGAATGGAGAATTATAGGGAATTATTTAAAGAAATACTGAAAGCTTATTATGAAGATGTATTTGAAGAAAAAATAGAAGAAATAATGAATAGGGAAGATATAGACAAAAAGAGTTTGGCAAAAGTAATATCTGCTCTATGTGGTGTAGAAGTTAAATATTCAGATAGTTTTTCAGAAGATCTAAAAATTGCAATAGAGAACTATCAAAAAACGAAAACAGTAGTTGTAAGTACATCCTCTTGTACAATGAACTGTGTAGAAATTGATGGAAAGATTATTTGTAAAAATGCTTGCCCTTTTGATGCCATCATAATTGATAAAGAGACGAGGATTCCGAATATTAGTATGGATGAATGTGTAAATTGTGGTATATGTATAGATTCTTGTGATAATAAAAATTTTATAGATAAAGTAGAGTTTCTTCCTGTTTTAGAAATGTTAAAAGAAAATGAAAAAGTAATTGCTGCAGTAGCTCCTTCTATAGCAGGACAATTTGGTGAAAATGTATCTATGGGACAGATAAGGGCAGCTTTAAAATATATAGGATTTAAAGATATGGTAGAAGTAGCTTTCTTTGCTGATATGTTGACTATAAGGGAAGCAGTAGAATTTGATAGACATATTGAGAAGGAAGAAGATTTTTTACTTTCATCTTGTTGTTGTCCTATATGGGTTGGCATGATTAGAGGAAGATTTAAAGAATTAGTTAGATATACATCTCCCTCAGTATCTCCTATGATTGCAGCTGGAAAAGTTATAAAAGAAATAAATCCAGAAATTAAAGTTGTATTCATAGGGCCTTGTGTAGCAAAAAAAGGAGAAGCAAAAATGGATGATATAAAGGATGCAATAGATTATGTAGTCACTTTTACAGAACTTAAAGATATATTTGAAGTATTTAATATAGATCCAAGTAAGTTTCATGAAGAATTATCTACTCAATATTCATCTAAAGGTGGAAGAATATATGGCAGAATTGGAGGAGTGTCTATAGCTGTTGAAGATGCAGTAAAGGAAATGTATCCAGATAAGATAGAATTATTTACATCAAAACAAGCTAGTGGAATAAAAGAATGTAAGGCTATGCTTCAATCTGCATTAGATGGAAAAACTAAAGCTAGATTCTTAGAAGGAATGGGGTGTGACGGTGGATGTGTAGGTGGACCGAAGACTATTATTTCAAAAGAGAAAGGCAAGGAATTTATAGAAAAATATGGCAAAGAATCTAAAGTAAATATTTCAGTAAATAATAAAATAATGAAAAAATTCCTAAAATCTATAGACATAGATAGTATTGAGGATTTTAAAGATGATAAAAAAGTAGAAATATTTGAGAGAGAGCTTTAAGATTTGGAGGATTAAAATGAGACTTATAGAATTTTTAAAAATTATATCAAAGACTACGGGGACCTTTATCACTCTTTTAATACTCACTAGATTACTTGGGAAAAAACAATTAAGTGAATTGACTTTTTTCAATTATATAACAGGTGTAACTATAGGCTCTCTTGCAGCTAATACTATTATAAATACAGGTTCTAGATATTTAAATGAGATGATTAATCTAATTTGGTGGATACTACTTACTATGTTGGTAACTTTAATATCATTAAAGTCATCTAAGATTCGGACATTACTTGATGGGGAGCCAACTATAATTATAAAGAATGGAAAAATAATAGAAGAAGCTCTTAGATCTACTAGGATAAATTTAGATGATTTGAGTATGCTTCTTAGAAGTAAAGATATTTTTTCTATAATGGAAGTTGACTATGCTATATTAGAACCTGATGGTAAATTAAGTATACTAAAAAAACAAAATAGGCAACAAACTCGCCTTTATCTACCTACTGAAATAATAACTGATGGAAATTTAGTCAAAAGAAATTTAAAAGAATTAAATTTGGATGAAAAATGGATTTACAAAGAATTAAAAAATCAAGGAATAGACTCCTTAAATAAAGTATTATATGCAGAAATACAAGAAGATGGTTCTCTATATATAGATAGAAGAGATTAGTTAATTAGACACTTTTCTAATAAATTTACATCAATTATCTTAATTACATTTCTATCAAAGTCTATAATTCCTTCATCTCTCATTTTAATCAATTCCCTAGACAATGATGGCCTTGGTACATTTAAAACTTCTGCCATCTTTTTTCTTCCATAAGAAAACTCTAAAAATTTATTATCTTGTTTACTATATTCATCTAATAGGAAATTTGCTATTTTTTTCCTTATGGTTTCATGTGACAAAATTTTTATTTTAGAATTTAACATAAGAATTCTGTTAGAAAGTACTGTCATAAAATTTCCTAGAAACTTGTCGCTAATACTGCAAAGTCGTATTATATCATTTTTATGGACAAACATTACTTTACTGTTATCTACAGCCACAATAGTTGCTGGATATACATGTTTCTTTGAAAAAACTATGGCTTCACCAAAAATATTTCCCGATTTAAATCTATTTAAGGTAACTATATTGCCAGAAGGAAATGTTTTTTGAATTTCTACTATTCCATCTAATATAATACCTATACTTATACATTCTTCCTCTTCTATAGCAATTATTTCATCTTTTTTGAAATTGGATACTTCATAGTTAATACCTTTTAATGCCTCTGTTATCTCATTATTATTAATACTTTTAAACAGTACACATTTATTTAATACTTCTACAATTTTATCCATCGAATACCTCCAGTGAATATATATTGCTTCTTTTTTCATATTCTATTATATATTAATTAATAAATCAATTATAGCCCGGGAAATATATATGGTGTTTTTTAGAGAAATATGCTAGCCGCAAAGAGAATAATTTGACGTATTATTAGATATTATCTCTATATAGGTAGTTGAAAATATATATGATTTCTAATAAAATGAGGCTATGAATATATAATTTAAGGAGCGATTTCATGAAAATTAAAACAAAAAAGAAAAATTATCTGGCTATTTTTTTAATAATATTAGCTATTGTTATAGCCTCATTTTTCTATATTAGATTTTCAATTAAAAGAGAGACAAAAATGTTATCAGACACTATAAAGGAAGAGATATCTAAATTGTTAGAGCTTTCTACAGTAAAATATAACTATGTTAATGTAGTAGCTTATAAGGACAATAAGAAGTTTAGTGGAATAAATATGCCTTTTACTAATAAAAGTTTTCTTATTAAATATAGTGGATATATAAAGGCAGGAGTAGATTTAAAAAGTGCTGAAATAAATGTAAATGATACAAAGAGTGTTGAAATAAAATTGGACAAACCCAAAGTATTAGATAATGTAATAAATGAAGAGGATTCATATATATATGATGAAAAAGAGTCAGTATTTAATCAACTTAAATTAGAAGATTTACATAATGTATTGGTGAAGGAAAAGAAAAATATGGAGAAAGAAGTCATAAAAAAAGGACTATTAACAGAAGCAGAAAAAAATACAAAAGAAATTTTGACATCTTTTCTTAAAAATTTAGGATTTGAAAATGTAAAAATTGTATTTAAATAGGGAAAACAAGCTATTTTATATGATATGTTATGTTTAATAACAAATGAATAGGGGGAATTTTATGATTTGTGAGGTTTATGATTTAAACCATTTAAAAACTTATAAATATGTAGTGATTATAGCAAAGTATCATGGCAAATGGATTTTGTGCAAACATAAAGAAAGAGATACATGGGAAACCGCTGGTGGACATATTGAATTAGGGGAAACTCCATTGGATGCTGCTAAAAGAGAATTATTTGAAGAGACAGGAGCTGTTTCATTTGACATAAAACCTATATTTGATTATTGGGCTGCAGATAAAACTTCTGAAGCTAATGGAATGGTTTTCTATGCAGACATAAAAAAAATAGGTAGTTTGCCAGAAAGCGAAATGGAAAAAGTAAGATGTTTTGAAACGTTGCCATCTAATTTAACATACAAAGACATTACACCAAAACTATTTCAGTATTTAGATAAAAATTTCAAGCATTTATTATTAGTATAATCTGTAGTACTCTATAATCTTGTTTATTTTTATGTAATATAAGGAAGGGGTGGTTTAGTATGAAAATTGTTTATGATACTTATGATTCTCCATTAGGGACAATCTATGTAGTAGTAGATGAAATAGGGGTTAGAAGAATAATACTTTTTGAAGATCAATGGTTAGAATATATGAATAAATACAATGGCATAAAACAAGATAAGAGATTGTGTAATAATATAATAAGAGAATTAGATGAGTATTTTAACAAAGAGAGAAAAGAATTTCAAGTGCCACTGTCTATAGAAGGTACTGAGTTTAGAAAAAAGGTATGGGAAGCTTTAAGGAATATTCCTTATGGTGAAGTTAGAAGTTATTCACAAATAGCAGAAGCTATTGGAAACCCTAAAGCTGTAAGGGCAGTAGGACAAGCGAATAGGGCTAATTTACTTCCAATAATAATACCTTGTCACAGAGTCGTAGGGAAAAGTGGAGAATTAACGGGATATGCAGGAAATAAAACATCTGTAAAGAAATTTTTGCTCGAACTAGAGGGAGTGGAGATTTAATAGTGATGAATTTTTTAACTTTTTAAAAAGTTTAGAATGATAATGGTTTTATCAGAGAGAAATGAAGGTGAATGTAAAATATACGTATAATCAGATATGTAGGGGAGAGATTATGGAAAAATATAGTGGAATAAATCAATATATAGATGAAATAATAGGGATATTTAAAGAAAATTCCAATAAAGATAATATAAAACAAATGGAAAAGTATATGAAAAACAACTTTCAGTTTTTAGGCATTAAAGCTCCTCAAAGAAGAAAAATAAGTAGAGTATTTCTGAGGAAAGACAATAGACCAAGATATGACCAGATAGAAATAGTAGTTAAAAAATTATGGGAATTGCCAGAAAGAGAATACCAATATTTTGCATGTGATCTTTTGGAGAAATACAATAAAGATTTCTCAAGAGAGATTATTAATCTATTTGAATACATGATAATATATAAATCTTGGTGGGATACAGTAGATATAATTTCCAAGAAATTAGTAGGAGAATATTTCAAACAATTTCCTAAAGAGAGAGATGAATATATTAAAAAATGGATAAAATCAAATAATATTTGGCTACAAAGAACTACTATATTATTTCAATTAGGATATAAAGACAGAACGGATATAGAGTTATTATTTAATATAATAGAAATTTTAAAAGATAAAGATGAATTTTTTATACAAAAAGCTATTGGTTGGGCACTAAGAGAATATTCAAAAACTAATCCTAAAATAGTTAAAGAATTTATTGAAAATACAAAATTATCACCATTAAGTGAACGTGAAGGTATGAAAATTGTTAATAAAATAGTTTAGGAAGGTGGCTTATGACAAATAATATTTGGTCTAAAAATATACAGGGTATTTTAAATCTTGATTTAAGTAGAGAAGTGGAGTTATAAAATGTGGGTGATTATAGGTATATTAATTATTTACTTTCTAATTCCTTTAATTATAGTAATGAATATTGACTTAATTATGAGGATTAATGCTCGAAAAGATATTAAATCGTATCCAAGTGATTTTGGGTTGAGTTATGATGAGAATTTTATCGAGGTAGAAGAGGGTATTAAAGAATTTATCGGGAAATCAAAATGCAGTGTATCTTTGGTCTAATTTTGCTGGCTATTCAGGTTGTCCAGATGATCCAAACTATTTTAAAATGATTAGAAAAACATTTAATTTTGAAGGTAATTTATAATCGTTTAATTATTAATATAAAATTCAATCTTATGTTTGTTCAGATATTGTTTATAAATAAGTTTTCTAAATGTTTTAGAAATAAGTAATTATTATAACTACTATCTTTTGAAGAGAGGGCGATTACTTTGGTTATGTTAGAAACGGAAAGGTTAATTTTAAGAGCGTGGAAGTTAGAAGACCTTGATGATTTTTTTGAATATGCAAAAGATCCAGATGTAGGACCAAATGCAGGTTGGAAACCTCATAAGACTAAAGAGGAGAGTTTAAGGATATTAGAGAATTTTATAGAAAAAGATGAAGTTTGGGCAATAGTCAATAAAGAAAATGGAAAAGCAATTGGTTCAATTGGTATGCATGAGGATGAAAAACGCAAAGATGCTAATGCAAAAATGATAGGTTATGTGTTGTCAAAAGACTATTGGGGGCATGGCTTAATGACAGAAGCAGCAAATAAAGTACTTGAATATTTATTTAACGGGAAAAATATAGAATTGGTTTCTTGTTATCATTATCCTTTCAATATTCGTTCAAAACGAGTCATAGAAAAATGTGGTTTTAAATTTGAGGGGATTTTAAGGCATGCAAGTAAAATTTTTAATGGAGAAGTTTATGATGATTATTGTTATTCCATTACAAGGGATGAGTATATGGAAATGAAGGATATTTAAAGGAAATATATTATTAACTTAGGGAAGAATAACTAGCTGTGTAGATACGCCTATTTGTAGCAAGATAAATATGTGAAAGGTAATAAAAGGGGGCAGGTACTAATATGTATGGGAAAAGGCCTGTTAAAAAATTAAGTTATTCAACATTTGAAAAAATTCTGCAAATAATATCTGGAGTAATAGTTATCCTTAGTTTTTTACTAATTTCAATATATTGGTCAAAACTTCCCAATAAAATTCCAACACATTATGATGCATTAGGAAGCCCTGATGCTTGGGGGCAAAAAGATAGTATTTTTATATTACCTGTAATCAGCCTTATTTTATACATTGTGCTTTCATTATTGATTAGAATTCCTCATGTATACAATTATATTGTTGAAATCACTAAAGAAAATGTAGAATATCAATATAGAAATTCACGTAGATTATTAATTTGCCTAAAAACAGAACTTGTTTGTATATTTATGTATATATTATGGAAAACCATACTTATATCTTTGGGGAGAAGTCAAGGGTTAGGAGCTATTTTCACTCCAGTATCTTTAATTATAATTTTTGGAACTTTATTATATTTTATTATAAAGTCAATAAGATTTAGGCATAAAAGCTAAAAACTTAATCCAAGGTGGAGCTAGTTTGCTTTTAATTTCACCTTATATAAAAGATAAAGTTGATATAAATAATATAAGTAAAAATAATTATTATATATTAAGTGATAAAGAGTTTAATGATGAATATGTAGAAAATATTATTAGATATTTAGAAGAATTAGATAATAAAAGGTAGAACAGTTAAAGAAAGAGTTGCTTTAAAGTAATTTAGCACACTTTAAAGCAGCTCTTTATGAAATAAAAAGAATCATCCCTATATTTTATTCTTTTATATAGCAATTAACTATTTTTCCATAGTATAATACATGATAGTCATTGTTTTTATAGTATTTTTCCTTAATATTATCATTTAAAGTTCCAGGTTCCATAGCTTGCTTATAAACTATTTTACATTCATAATGGAGTTCGCAATCTTTAATTATGGGTGTATTTACATTTACACCATCTTTTAAATTTAGATTACATTCTTTAAACTTGTCTACATCTCTTCCTGATTTAGTTCCACAAAATGCTAATTCTTTTTTCATATTTGCTTTAATAGGAATACTTACTGTAAATTCATCAGTGTTTTCTATTAGATTATAAGTATGTCTAGAATATCTAACAGCTACAGTAAATATAGGCATACTCCATATAACTCCAATATTTCCCCAACCTATAGTCATAGTATTAACCTCATTGTTACTCTTTACAGTAAGAAAAGCTCCATTACTTATTTGTCTGAGAGCTTCTTTAGAATAATCATTAAAGTTAACTTCTTTAAACATAGAAAAACCCCCTTTAATCTATAATATCAATCTAAATTATAGTATATTATATATTTCTATATTTATGATGAAAATCCTTTTTTAAACATTTTAAATTATAATTATTGGAATACTACTAGCTAATATGATACAATAGGGACAAGGTAATCGAAAAAGCAGGGTGTGATTGCCACCTCACTTTATATAAGAAGGGAGGTGGTGTGATATGAGTACATTTCAGGCAATTTCCTTAATGATTGCTTTTGGTATGTTTACAATATCACTAATCTCCTTAATAGTTATGTTGACAAAGGATAACATTAAGGGAAAAAAATAATCACCCTGCACCACCATGCAAGGTGATTAAAATCATTTAAAAATCTTTAATGGCAACCACACCTTTGTGGGTTCGATTACCTTATTTATATTATACCACAACATATATATTTGTAAACATTAAGAAGTTTATTACAGTTTTAAAGAGTAAATTTTTTACAACATAACTCCAATATTTTTTCAATATACAATTATTGAGATTAACTTCTTTAAACATAGAAAACTTTCCTTTAAATATATAATATTAATCTTGACTATAAGTTATTATATATTTCTAATACTTATAATGAAAATCTTTTTTATAAAATTATTCAAAAATAATTATTTTTAATAATATATTATTAAAAAAGATTTGATTTTCGTGGAGAATAATGATAAATTAATATTAATATACAATTTAATATTAAAGGTGATGGAGTTCACCATAACTGCGTAATGCTAATGACTCCTGTAAACAATATTATAATATTGCTTACAGGAGTTTTTGTTTTTAATTAAAGATAAGGAGTGATTTTATGGCTGGAAGTTTAGCTATTATATTATTACTAGGGATACCTGCAAATAGATTTTTTGAAAAAATAAGGATACCAGGTTTGTTAGGAATGTTAATTTTAGGCATAATAATAGGACCTTATGGTCTCAATTGGATCAGACCAGAAATGATTAATGTATCATCAGATTTAAGAAAAATTGCTTTGATTATTATTTTATTAAGAGCAGGATTTGGAATTAATAAAAATGATCTGAAAAAAGTTGGAACTACTGCTATAAAAATGAGTTTTATTCCAGGATTAATAGAAGGACTTTTTATTGCTTTTGCTTCAATAAAGGTTCTTAAATTTTCTTTTATAGAAGGTGGGATATTGGGATTTGTTCTTGCAGCAGTTTCTCCTGCAGTTGTTGTTCCTTCAATGTTAAATTTAAATAAGAATAATATAGGAACAAATAAAGGAATTCCAACTTTAATAATGGCAGGAGCTTCTATTGATGATGTTTTTGCTATTACTATATTTAGTGCTTTTTTAGGCTTATATAGTGGTACTCATATAAATATTGGTATGCAATTATTAGGTATTCCAGTATCTATATTATTAGGTATTGCAGGTGGTATAACTATTGGCTATATCTTAATAAGAATTTTTAATAAATATCATATACGTGATACTAAAAAAGTTTTATTAGTACTTGGTTTATCAATCTTATTTACTGAATTAGAAAATTTGTTGAAAAGTAAAATTGAAATAGCTTCCTTATTAGGAGTTATGACAATAGGATTTATTATATTTGAAAAAATACCTAAGGTAGGAAAGAGATTAGCTATGAAGTTTGATAAAATATGGGTTTTTGCAGAAATATTTCTTTTTGTTTTAGTTGGTGCACAAGTTAATATTTTAGTAGCATTTAATTCTGGAATAAAAGGAGTTATTCTTATATTAATTGGACTTATAGGTAGGAGTATTGGAGTTATGATATCTTTATTAGGAACTGATTTAAATTGGAAAGAAAGACTGTTTTGTATAATATCTTATATACCTAAGGCAACTGTTCAGGCGGCTATAGGAGGAGTACCATTATCTTTAGGTGTAGAATCTGGAGATGTAATTTTAGCGATAGCGGTTTTATCTATTTTAATAACAGCACCTTTAGGAGCTATAGGAATAAGAAGTTTTTCAAAGAGATTTCTAACAGTAGGAAATTAAATTCTTAATAAAAATATTTTTGGAATGAAATTTTAGATGAAGCAATGGGGCAATTTGAGGAAGAAATGGATTTCTAAAGTCGAAGACAAAAGATAACAAAGTATGGAGAAGTCTGAAAAATTTCTAGAGGATTATTCCAAAATGATTGAATAATATAAAGTTTTTAAAAAAATCGGCGTAATATCAATCTTCGCCGTATGGCCAGCTAATGGAAACGATTAAATCATTTGGGGAAACCATTGGCTATAATGGGATTTTTATTCCTGCAATGAAAAAATTATTTCCTCCTATGAAGGTAACGTAGTCTGAAAATAATTTATGTTTTTTAAGAAAGTCTATTGACTTTAGACGTCCATAGATATATCTAACATTCTATAAAAATGGTATTTGAAACTAAAAGGTTCGCATGTGAATTTGGATTAATGGTCAAAAGAAAGTATTAGATTAGAAATAAAAAATCATATATATTTGCCATGTAGAGTAAATATTATATAATATAATTACGGAAAAAACCAAAGAAGAGTAGTGAAAATAGTAAGATTATATATGAATAATTGTGGAAAATAAATTAATCATACAATCAAACTGGAGAAACTTATTTAGTGGTGGCACTAGTTCTCCAGTTTTGGATTTTAAATCCTTTATTTATTATTAAGTGATAAGTATAGAATTGTAGTAGTAGAAAGGGAGTTTCCAAATATTTCAGTATTAATCTTTTCATGTAATGGGTAAGGAACTAGTTGAAATTAATATGAGTGGAGAAGGTTTCAGTAAAATGTTATAGAGAATATTAAAATTAGGAAAATAATCTAATTAGATTGTTCTCATCATGTCCATGATATTGAGTATGAAAAGATGCAGAGGAAACCCAACGATTTTTCGATTTGGAGATATTTAAATAAAGGAATATTCTTTTATCAGGTAAAGGATGAATAGTATGTCTAAACAAATTAAGGTGTCTGTGAGAAATTTAGTTGAGTTTATATTTCGTTCAGGAGATATAGATAATACTTTTGTAGGAAGTACTAGAGCATTGGAAGGCACAAGGGCTCATCAAAAAGTTCAAAGCTCTTATGGGGAGGAATATACTCCAGAAGTTGTATTAAGGCATATTTTTAATTATGGGAATTTTACCATAGAAATAGAAGGCAGAGCAGATGGGATTTTAAAAGAAAATCAAAGGATAATAGTGGATGAGATTAAAAGTACTATTAGACCATTAGATGAAATTGATGAGGATTATAATTTACTCCACTGGGCTCAAGGAAAATGTTACGGATACATGTATGCAATAGAAAATGAAATAGAGGAATTAGAAATTCAGCTTACCTATTTTAATATTGAATCTGAAGAAACAAAGAAGTTTATTAAATACTATACTCTTAGTGAATTAGAGGAGTTTTTTTTAGGACTAATTGGAAAATATATAGAGTGGGCTAATATGACTTTTTATTGGGGAGAGGTTAGAAATGTCTCTATAAAGGAGCTTTCTTTTCCTTTCAAAAGCTATAGAAAAGGTCAAAGAAAATTAGCTGTTGCTGTTTATAAGACAATACTTAATGAAAAAAACCTTTTTACTCAAGCTCCAACAGGTATAGGCAAGACTATTTCCACTATATTTCCTTCAATAAAAGCTATTGGAGAAGGTGTTGCTTCTAAGATTTTTTATTTGACTGCAAAGACCATTACTAAAGAAGTAGCTTTAAATTCTATAAAGCAGATGGTGTGGAAAGGACTTAGGATTAAATCTATTGTAATTACTGCTAAGGAAAAAATATGTCTTAATGAAGAAGTAAAATGTAATCCAAGAGAATGTCCATATGCCAAAGGTCATTTCGATAGAGTAAATGACGCTATAATGGATGTATTAGATAAGGAAGATATAATAACAAGAGATGTTATATTAGAATATGCGAAGCTTCATCAGGTATGTCCCTTTGAGCTTTCTTTAGATTTAAGTTTGTGGAGTGATGTGATTATATGTGATTACAACTATGTATTTGATCCAAATGTATATTTAAAAAGATTTTTTAATGAAAGTGGGAATGATTATATATTTTTAATAGATGAAGCTCATAATTTAGTAGAGCGTTCACGAGATATGTTTTCTGCACAAGTTGTAAAAGAGCCATTTTTAAGATATAAAAGATTATTTAAAGAAGATTTTCCTAATCTTTCAAGAAATTTTAACAGTTGTAATAATATTATGAACAAAGTAAAAAGAGAGCATATTTCCAATAGTGATTTTTACTACCAAAAAGAGGAAATAACGGATATCTATCCTCCAATAAGAAAGCTTATTAAAGAATTGGAGCAATGGCTTATAAAGGAGAAAGAACACCAACTTCACAAGGAAATACTAGAACTCTATTTTGAACTATTAAGGTTCATTAAGATATCGGATTTTTATGATAAGAGGTACGTAACCTATATTGAACAAAGGGGCAAAGATGTACTTTTAAAGTTATTTTGTATAGATACTTCTTATCTATTGAGTGAAACATTAAAAAAGGGGAAGGCAGCCATATGCTTTTCTGCTACATTGACACCCCTTGATTATTATAGAAACATACTAGGAGGAGACGAAGAAGATTATATTACTAGATTTTCTTCCCCTTTTCCAAAGAGTAATTTATGCTTATTAGTTGGGGATACTATTTCCACTAAGTATAAGAATAGGGAGAAGACATACTTAGACATAGTGGAATATATTGAAGAGTTTGTCTCACAGAAAAAGGGGAATTATTTTGTTTTTTTCCCTTCATATAAATATATGGAAGAAATATATATTTGTTTTACCAATAGAAATCCAGGTATAATAACCATTGTTCAAGAAAATTCTATGAAGGAAAAAGATAGAGAAAACTTTTTAAATAGATTTCATCTTAAACAAGAGAATACAATGGTTGCTTTTGCAGTATTGGGAGGTATATTTTCAGAGGGGATAGATTTAATTGGAGAGAAACTTATTGGTGCTACTATTGTAGGAGTAGGGTTACCACAGATATGTTTCGAAAGGAATATTATTAGAGAATATTTTCAAATTGAAAATGGCCTCGGGTATGAGTATGCCTATATGTATCCTGGAATGAACAAGGTTTTTCAAGCTGCTGGTAGAGTTATAAGAAGCGAAAATGACAGGGGAGCTTTGCTACTTATAGATGAGAGATTTAGTACCACAAAATATAGAAGATTGTATCCAAGAGAGTGGTTTCACTACAGAAGAGTAAAAGATTCAAAATCTATTAAAACAAATCTAATAGATTTTTGGGATACATAAGGAATTAACTCTGTGTCTTTCCTTATAATAAATATATAAAGTGCATTTAAAATTTTTAAAATTTATTAATTTTATCAGTATTATAAATATATTTACATATCCAAACTGTCCACATTTAAACTTCTATTCTTTTCATTCATAGGAAGTTTGATTTTAGGAAAATATTAAGTATATTAGATTTAACTTTGAGAGTATAGTGGTGGAATATAAATTTAAAAGTTAAGTCTTTAGGAGATCAATTTAGTGGCATATTTTTATACAAAAAATATAATATTACTTTATATAATCCTTGAAGCAATTGGAATTTTGTGGTATTGTTTTAAACAAGTTAAATTCATATTAAGGAAATTAGATTATATAGAATGGAAAAACATTGATTTACATAATATATGTAAAAAGAAGGTGAACTCTTGAAGCAAAAAATTTTAGTCATAGATGATGATATAGATCTTTGCGTTCTTATTAAAAAATATCTTCAAACAGAGGGTTATGCTGTTACTATTAAACATAATGGTGCAGACGGTCTTACAGAAAGTTTGGCTACTTCATATCAGCTTGTTGTACTTGATGTTATGCTTCCCCAGAAAAACGGTTTTGATGTACTTACGGATTTGCGTAAAACAAGCAGCGTACCAGTGCTTATGCTTACTGCAAAGGACAGTGAAATTGATAAGGTTTTAGGACTCCGCCTTGGTGCTGACGATTATCTTACAAAACCATTTAGTATGAATGAGTTTGTTGCAAGGGTTCAGTCACTTATTCGTCGCTATACTTCTTTTGGTGGTGAGAATGTAGCGGAAGCTGTATCTATGCTAACATTTGATAATCTTTCAATTACACCTGATACAAGAGAGGTTTTAGTCTACGGAGTACCTGTTGAGCTTACAGCAAAAGAGTTTGATTTACTTTATTTCCTTGCAAAGAACAACGGCAAAGTCTTTACTAAAAAACAGATATATCATGCTGTATGGAAAGATGAATATGCATTTGATGATAACAATATTATGGTACATATTCGTAGACTTCGCAAAAAAATAGAGCCTAATCCTGAACAGCCCCAATTTATTCAGACTGTATGGGGAGTTGGCTACAAATTTGATGGAAGGAATAGTATATGAGTATATTTATTATAGTTATCCTTGGACTGATTTGTGCTCTGCTTGTATTTTTATTTGTTAGGCAGAGAAAGCAGTTAGAACAAATGCTTGAGATTCTTATGGAGAATAAGAATGGAGACAATAGAAAAGTATTTGTAAAAGGCAATGGGGTTGTTTCTGAAATAGGATTTGAAATTAATGATCTAATATCCACTTATAATAAGGAATTATCACAACAAAAAAAGTTGGAACAAGTCAATAAAGAACTGCTCACAAGTCTTTCACATGATGTGAGAACACCTCTTACATCTCTACTTGGTTATTTGGATGCACTTGAAAGTGGTATTGTTGATGGTGCTGAAAAAGAGGAATACATAAAAATTGCAAGAAAAAAAGCCTATGACTTAAAGAGACTTGTAGATACACTATTTGATTGGTTTAAGATAGATTCTAAGGAAATGAAACTGTCTATGCAAGACACTGATATTTGTGAGTTGACTAAAGAAATAGTTATTGATTGGTTACCTACATTAGAGCAAAAAGAAATAATTCCTAAAATAGAAATTCCAGATGAGGAGTGGATGGTGGAACTTGATATTGATGCATATAAGAGAATAGTATCAAACCTTATTCAAAATGCAGTAGAGCATAGTGGTTGCAGTCATTTAAAAATTGCTGTAAAGCAAGATAATGATATGATCAGCATAATAATAAAAGATAATGGGATTGGTATAGCTAAAGATAAATTACCCCATATTTTTGAAAGATTGTATAAAGGAGATAGAGCAAGGAGCAAGTACAGTAGTGGCCTTGGTCTTTGTATTGTCAAAGAGCTTATGGAGATGCAGGGCGGAAGAGTAGCTGTACAGAGCAATGTGGGTGAATATACGGAATTTATTATTGAACTGCCAATATTTAAGAGATGAATTCATTTATCATCTCTTTTTTTTATGCAAGTAAGAAAAAAGTAAGATTTGCGTAAGAGTAGTGTTAGCATTGCTTGGTATAATGAGTTTTATAAGGAGGAAATGTGGATGAGTGAATATGTAATAAAAACAACTAATTTGACAAAGCAGTTTGGAGAACAGACAGGTGTAGACTGTGTGAATATACACGTTCCAAAGGGCAAAATTTATGGATTGCTTGGTAGAAATGGCGCAGGAAAAACCACAACCATGCGGATGCTATTAAACCTTGCCACTTCCACAAGTGGAGAAATTTTATTATTTGGGGAAAATTATCAGAAAAATCCAAAGGAAACTTATCGTCGTATTGGTTCTATGATTGAAACACCTGGTTTTTATGAAAATTTAACAGGTAGTGAGAACTTACAGATTTTTGCTCGCCTGAGAGGACAACACAAAAAAGATAGTGTACAAAATGCACTTGAAATTGTTGGCCTTGATAAGGAAACAAAAAAGACCTTTAGCAACTATTCCCTTGGTATGAAGCAACGTCTTGGCATAGCAGCGGCAATTATGCATGAGCCAGAGTTACTCATTTTGGATGAGCCCATTAATGGACTTGATCCTGTTGGTATACAAGAAGTTCGGAAATATCTTGAAATGCTCTGCATTGAAAAAGGTGTAACAATACTCATTTCAAGCCATATTTTAAACGAGATTGAACAGCTTGCAGATATTATCGGGGTTATGCATAAAGGTAGACTTATTGAAGAAGTAGCCATGCAGGATCTTCACCAGCGTAATAGGCAGTATGTTGAATTTGTAGTATCGGATGAAAATAAAGCTTGTCTTTTGCTTGAGCAAAAGTTTGGACTTACTGATTATAGCGTACATGAAAATGGTAGTATTCGCCTTTATACTAATTTGGAGATGAGATCAAAGCTTAATCAGTGCTTTGTAGAAAAGGGTATTTCAGTATCGAAAATCAATATTAGTGAAGAAAAGCTAGAAGATTATTTCTCAAACTTGATTGGGGGTGGAGAAATTGGTTAATTTACTTTATTGTGAATTTCTAAAGCTAAAACGCTCAAAGATGTTTTTTATTAGTATTTTAGGTGCAATGGTAGCTCCAGTCATGGTTTTTGCTGGGCTGATAAAAGCTAAAATTACTGAGCCTGATAAGATTATTACTTATTCGGATATGTTGGAACAGACAAATTTATATGTGCTTCTTTTGTTTGGTGTTATTGTTTATGGAGTGATAGCCGCATATCTTTTCAGTCGTGAATATACTGAAAATACATTGAAATCAGTGCTAACTATTCCTATTTCAAAGGAGGCTTTTTTAACAGCAAAATTCCTTATGCTTTTTGTGTGGATGATGATCTTGACAGCAGTAGCATGGGTATCTACCTTCCTTCTAAGTATTGTGGGCAATGCCGCTCAGTTTAGTGTTGCCGTTATTATGCAGTCAATTAAGGAGTATTTTCTAGGCGCTTTTTTATTGTATTTTACAATGTCGCCTTTTGTGTTTATAACACTCTGGCTTAAGAACTTAGTTACCCCTATTATTGCTACTGCTACAGTAGTTCTTGGCAATGTTGCCCTTGCCAATGAAGATTTAGGGGTATTATTTCCATGGACGTCTTCATATTTGATTGCAAGTGGAGATATTGAAAAATATAAATATTCAACTGAAATAGCTATTATTATTATATTCGTTGTTTTCTTTATTGGGATTTTCACAAGTTTTGTTTATTTTAAAAAACAGGATATTAAATAGGAGGACTACTATGAATATTTTAGAATTAATAAAAGTTATTATTATAGGAATTGTTGAAGGCATTACCGAGTGGCTGCCTATTAGTAGTACAGGGCATATGTTACTTGTTGATGAGTTTTTGCAGCTTAATATGAGTGAAGCGTTTAAGGAAATGTTCTTCGTAGTGATACAACTTGGTGCAATTTTAGCTGTTGTAGTTATGTTTTGGGGCAAGATGTTTCCATTTGGTTTTAGAGAAAAGCCAATAATAAAAAAAGACATCTTTTCCATTTGGTTTAAGGTGCTGGTAGCCTGTATTCCATCGGGGATTATGGGGGTTCTGTTTGATGACTTTTTAGAAGCACATTTTGGTACTCCTGTTGTGATTGCTGCAATGCTTATATTTTATGGAGTATTGTTTATTGTTATTGAGGCTTGGAATAAAAAGCGTAAATCGAGAGTAAATACATTAGCAGAAATTAACTACAAAACAGCTTTTACCATTGGAATGTTTCAAGTGCTGTCTCTTATCCCTGGAACATCACGTTCAGGTGCAACCATTATCGGTGCACTTATTATCGGTGTGTCCAGAGTAGCAGCGGCAGAGTTTAGTTTTTTTCTTGCCATACCGACAATGTTTGGTGCAAGTGCATTTAAACTGTTAAAGTTTGGCTTCGATTTTACAGGTACTGAGCTTCTTACTCTTGTATTTGGTATGGTAGTTGCCTTTTTAGTATCGATACTTGCTATAAAATTTCTAATGGGATATATTAAAAAACATGATTTCAGGGCGTTTGGTTGGTATAGAATTGTACTTGGAGTTATTGTATTGCTATATTGTTGAAAATAAAAAAACAATAAGTATTGAGAATTTTAAGGAATTCCTATATATAATCACTAAACTAAATCTTTAGAATTAATATTAGAATTATCCTTTTATAAAAAAAGAGAAGAAGCATAGTACTATAAACTATCAAAAACTAGAGTATTTTATATAGTTATTAAAAAGTAATATTGATAAATACCCTAATTTTAAATCATTTTTGTGGAGTTTAGAACCTAAGTATATTTATGGTAAAGATTATGGACTAATGTCTCATGAGGAATTTACTGAACTAGATAAAATTGTAAATATGTTCTTAAAATTATCTTATTGGAGTTAAAGGGCTAAAAGTATTTTAGCCCTTTGGCAATGAATCAAACTCTGATTAAATTATATAAAATATTCAACCTTTGCTCCTGGGAAGAATTTTTCTGTCTTATTTAAGAAAAATTCTTTTAATTCATTTATTTCATCAGGATTATAAATATATTTACCATATCCAAACTGTCCATATTTAAACTTCCGTTCTTTTTCCTCCATGGGAAGTTTGCTTTTAGGGAAAACATTAAGTATGTTGGATTTAGCCCTAAGAGTATAACGATGAGATATAAATTCAAAAGTTAAATCTTTAGGAGACCAATTTGGAGGCATATTTTCATATAAATATTTTTCTAGTAAAACAAATAGTTCAGTATATTCATCTTGCCAATTTTCAAATCTAAATATTGGTGCAATAATAAAGCCTATAGGATACTTTGCTTTTAGCATTTTTGATGCTGCAATGACCCTGTCTAAAAGCTGAGGTGTTTTATGTTCAAAATGTTTAATTACATATTGGCAGTTCAAGCTAAATCTAAACCGTGTATGGTTATTATGTTCTGCATCTAAAAGACTATCTATATCAGTAAATTTAGTAACAAATCGGAAACGACCTAAAGGTTCTCGACCAAAGAACTCTATGGTTCTTCTAAGGTTTCCAGTATATTTTTCTACAGGTACAGGATCCGATGTGGCAGCACCTTCAAAAATAGTTATTTCTGGTGCTCTAGATTCAATTATGTTTTTAGTCATATCTAATATTTCTTCAATGTTAACATATATCCTTACATAAGGTTTTGGTCCTAATGTAGTAGATAGGTAGCAATATTCACACATACCAGGGCAAGAAGTAGCTAATGGAAGCTGGTAGTGGGCAGATGGTTTACATGTTTGGAAGGTTTTGCTTCTCCTAACTCCGATAACTAAAGTATGTTTTGCTTCCTTATAGGCTTCTTGTGGAGTATCTCCAACTATGCCAACAACTCTATTATGAGAAGTAGTAGGTTTCATTGGTATGTTTATACTTTGGAAGTAATCTATCAGCTTTTTTCCAAGGGGATAGTTTAAAGCATCAGGTTCATAAAATACTTGTTTAGGTATAAAATCTATCAAAACTTCCACCTCCAAAGTTTAGAATTCCCTAAAAATCTAATATTACTCTATATAATTGTTGAGATAATTGAAATTTCATGGTATTGCTTTTTAAGGAAATAAAGTTAAAATTAAATATATGTGGATTATATGCGTGATGAAAAAGGGATGAATCGAATATTTATGCTAGGAGGATAGTCGGCACTAGCGTATAAGGTTACAGATGGGGTAAACGACTATTTTCTATATGTATAATAAAAGGAGTGAAATAAGTGATTATAGGTCAAAAAATAGAAGGTACCCATATAAATATAAAATAGAAATATATAATTTGTATGGGAGGCTATAAAATGAAACAAAATAAATATGATGATGAAATATTCTTTGAGAAATATAGTAAAATGGATCGTTCTATAAAAGGGCTTGATGATGATGGTATCCTCAAAATTTATATTCTGCATAATATAAATAATTTATGACATTTTATATTATTTTATAGCTGTAATAGCTGGATTAACATTTAATGGAGCTTCTTATTTGTATTTAATTTCTTTATTTAGGGTACCTTTTGCCAATGGATAAAGCCATTACTTAGTTAAAATGTACTCCCTCCACTAGTTAAAAGGACCTTTCTATTAGTTCTCATAGCGTCCACTCCTTCCATAATATATTTAACTACTGCTTTTACAATGGTATTATTTTATCTGTAACAATATTCTATAAATAAATTAAAAACCCTTTCTTATTACTAATGAAATTTTAATCAATTTTTTCTATGATAATCTGTTTTATTTTCTATATTTTTTTGTTTTAGGTTAGTAGTTGGTAATATTTAGACTTTCACTGAATTTAATTGTTTTAAGATACTTTCTAAATGAATCAGTAGCTAACATTCTTCTTTTCGCAATCATATTACGCTGTATCTGATTTTCAGTTATTTCACTAATGTAGCCTTCATTTAACGCAGCTACTAATATATATCTAGTATTGACATAATGACATAAGTCCAGTTGATAAATAGATATGACTATGCTACAATATTTTTAAATAAATAGAAAGGGGAGTTGCAAAATGGGTATCGCTTCTATAAGACTTCGCAATTTAGTTGTTAAATAAAAACAACTAAATAAATATAATATAAGGTAATTTGCCTAAAACTTAGGCTTTATTTGTTGTACCTTATATTAGTGGATTCTTGTAATGAAAACCCATGCAGCTAACCATATTTTTATGTTTAATTTTATACACTATATTCTTATAAAAGAGTATCTTGTGCTCTTTTATAATGCATAAATAATTATAATTCATTAAGGTGTAAATGTTTTGAAAACAAAAGAATATTAAATATTTTAGGAAAGCTATAAATGGATAGTTTATTCATTTATAGCTTTTTTATTGCAATGGATTGTTCAATATACAGGAATCCATATCAAAAAATAATGAATGGTGGTGGATTCCATGTTTATAAATAATAAGACTAAATTAGAGCATTCACAAAACTTTCTTCATAGTAAGAAATTGGTGTCTGAGTTAATAAGAGAAAGTAACATAGGCAATAAAGATATTGTTATTGAAATTGGAGGAGGTAAAGGCATTATTACTGAACAATTAGCAAAAAAATGTAATAAAGTATATGTTATAGAATATGATTTAGATCTGTATGAAAATCTTAAAGTTAAGTTTTCTAATAGAAAAAACATTGAAATAATCTATGGGGATTTTTTAGAATTTGAATTGCCGAAGGAACATAGATATAAAGTTTTTTCTAGTATCCCATATAATATTACAGCAGCTATTTTATCGAAACTAACATCCTCTTGTAATCCTCCTGAAGAGATATATATTATAATTCAAGAAGAAGCAGCAAGAAAATATGCAGGGAATCCATATAATAGGGAAAGTATGCGTTCCTTACTTCTTAAGCCATATTTTGATTTTAAAATTATAAGGAAACTTAAAAAAACTGATTTTATGCCAGTTCCCAAAGTTAACAGTGTATTTTTTCGTATACAAAAGAGAAAAAACAGTTTAATAAAACAGGATAAAATTGGGCTATATTATGATTTTATTTCATATATTTTCAGCAAAAGCGGTAAAGATATGAAAAGTAGATGTAAGGATATTTTTTCCTACAAACAGATCAAACGTCTTTCTAGGGATATAGGGTTTAAAATTACTGATAGTCCGACTTATTTAAATTATGAACAATGGTTAAAAGTATTTCAATATTTTATTATTGGTGTATCAGGTGAGAAAAAGAAACTAGTTTATAATTCGTATTCTAAACTTTTAGAAGAACAAAAGAAAATAGATAAGATTCATCGAAGTAGAAAAAAAGTAGCTTTCCTTATTTTATAGTGGGTTCTTTTTCACTGTCATATAACTATATTAAAAATAGTACTTTGACAGTCATAGTACTTTCATATATACTATAATCCAGGAGGTGATAATTTGGGCGGACGAATTTCATCAGATTTGCTTAGGGGGCATACGGACACCATTGTATTAGGAATATTGATGGAAGGTGATAATTATGGTTATGGCATTTATAAAAGAATAATAGAAAAGAGTAATAATCTATATGAGATAAAGGAAGCTACTCTTTATTCTAGTTTTAGACGATTAGAAAAGGTTGGTAGCATTAGCTCATATTGGGGGGATGAGACCCAAGGCGGTAGAAGGAAATATTATAAGATAACTGCCTTAGGTGAGAATGAATATAAGCTTAATAAGCAAGATTGGGAATTTACAAAAAAAATAATTGACAAATTAATATAAATAGGGAGGTTAAGTAATTGAAAGAGAAAGTTGAGAAATATATAGATGATTTATTTATAGACATATATGAAACAAGACAATTGCTTGAGCTAAAAGAAGAAATAGGCTCTAATTTATTGGAAAAGATAAAAGATTTTATTAATGATGGATATAGTGAAAACGAAGCGTTTAATAAGGCTACTTCAGATTTAGGTGATATGAGTGAACTAGTTGAAGGGTTAAAAAAAGCATCTGAACAAAAAATGTATGAGAATATGTATAAAAGACAACCTCTTGATAAGAAGCATATAATAGGATATATAGTGGCTTCTGCTATTCTATTATCTGGAATCATGGTTTCGGGTATTACCTATTTTGAAGTAAAAGATTTATTAAGCACAGTAGGAGCTCTTATGCCTTTTCTAATTATATCAGTTGGATTATTTGTTTATTTTGGACTAACACAAGAAACAAAACAGAATTATGGAATGAAAAGGAAAAGGGCAATGGGGTATAGCTTAGCGACTACGGTTTTGCTTTTAGGAATATTTCTAACTAGTTTGTCATACTTTGCAGGTGTAAGTGGTAAAATAAAACCATGAGATTTCGGAAAACAAAAACCCTGAAAATTTTCCAGTTATATATAAAATAAATTCATTTTCCTGTAAAATATTTTACAGGAGGTGGAGTGAAGATGGGATTGAAGGTATGGAAAATGTTTAATGAAATAAAAAACATGAAAGAGTTAGGATTAAAGAAATCTCAGATTTCAAGATATTTAGATTTAGACTATGGAACAGTTTCTAAGTACTGGAATATGTCAGCAGAGGAGTTTGGAAAAATGATGGAAGGAAGAAAACATAAAAAGAAGAAGTTAGATAAATATGAGAGTGAAATAGTAGGATGGCTAAGGGATTTCCCTGATATGAGTTCATCACAAATACTTGATTGGTTAAAAGAAAGGTATGGCAATATTCAATGCACTGACAGGAGTGTAAGAAATTATGTAAAATATATAAGAGAGAAATATTATATACCAAAAATTAAGTATACAAGACAGTATGAGGCAGTACCTGAACTTCCAATGGGATATCAAGCACAAGTTGACTTTGGTGAGATATGGTTAAAAGATATTGAAGGAAAGAGAGTTAAAGTTTACGCTTTTGCAATGGTACTTACTCATTCAAGAATGAAATATGCCTACTGGCAAGACAAACCATTTACAACTAGTGATTTTATCAAAGCACATACTAAAGCATTTGAATACTTTAGAGGTAAGACCCAAGAGATAGTATATGACCAAGATAGATTGTTAGCTGTTGATGAAAATTATGGAGATATAATCTTTACAGAAGAGTTTCAAAATTTTAAAGATCTTATGAAGATTAGAGTAAGGATGTGCAGAGGATATGACCCAGAAAGTAAAGGAAAGATTGAGGCTGTTGTTAAATATTTAAAATATAATTTTGCTAATCATAGAACCTTCACAAACATAGATGATTTCAACAGAAGTTGTCTTTTATGGCTTGAAAGAACAGGAAATGCTAATGTACATGGAACAACAAAAAAGATACCGAAAGAGGTATATACCACTGAAAAGGAATACCTTCTTCCGGTTACAGAAACATTTGTTAATTCATCGCCTAATACAATTTTAACTTATACTGTAAGAAAAGACAATACTGTTTCATATAAGCAGAATAGATATCAGGTTCCAAAGAGTACATATGAACCTGGTAAAAAAGTTGGAATTACTAATTTAGATGGTGTAATAAAAATAGTTGATAACGACTCAGGTGAAATAATAGTAGAACATAAAGAATGTATATTAAAGGGAAGGTTGATAAAGCTTGATCATCCCGAAAGGGATAAAACATCAAAGATTGATAAATTATATAATGATACTTTAAATGAACTTAATAATAGTGATAAGGCTAGATATTTTCTCTATAGTATTAGTACTGAAAAGCCAAGATATATAAGGGATCAATATAGCTTAATATGTAAGGTTTGTAAAGCTACAGAAGATGAACTTATTGAAAAATCTCTTGAATATTGTATAGAAAGAGAGCTATTTAGTGCTGTAAGCTTTAAAGATACAATTGAATTCTTAAGTGAAAAATATAAATTACAAGAATCCCAGAAATCAGAAAATAGAAGTACTGAAAACATTCCTTCTATCCCTCAAAAATATAATATTAAAACTCAGGTGAGAGATACATCTGAATATGTGAAAGCATTGGAGGGATAAAATGTTAACTAAAAATGATACTATAAAAGAATATGCAAAGGAATTAAAATTATCTAATCTTTGTAGAAAAGCAGAGGATTTTATTGAGGATGGAGAGAAAAAAGACTTATCCTATCAAGATTTTTTACTCAATATTTTAAACGAAGAGATAGTTGCTAAAGAAGAAAAAAGAAGACAAGGTCGTTTAAAAAATTCTGGTCTTCCAATTATAAAAACAATAGAAGAATTTGATTTTGAATTTCAAAAATCAATTACTAAAAAGCAAATAAATAGACTTTTAGAAATGGATTGGATAGATAAAATATATAACCTTGTCTTCTTAGGCCCTCCGGGCGTAGGGAAAACACATATATCAATAGCTTTAGGTTATAAGGCTATTGATATGGGATACAAGGTAAGTTTTATATCAATGGATAATCTAATGTATGCACTAAAAACACAGGATATCTATAGAAAGAGTAAAATAAGGATAGGTAAAATCCATTCTTCAGATCTTGTAATTATTGACGAAATAGGTTATTTGCCAATAAATCGTGAAGAGGCAAATATGT
Organism: Anaerosalibacter massiliensis; assembly: GCF_024623155.1. Lineage (NCBI taxonomy): Bacteria > Bacillati > Bacillota > Tissierellia > Tissierellales > Sporanaerobacteraceae > Anaerosalibacter > Anaerosalibacter massiliensis. The sequence goes on along the minus strand of NZ_JANJZL010000002.1, from coordinate 364,229 downwards.
TCTTTCAATTAATATCATCATTACATGAACAAGCTTCTGTAATAATTACATCCAACAAAGGATTTGGAGATTGGAATGAGCTTTTAGGAGATCCAGCATTAACTACAGCTATACTTGATAGACTTACCTTTAAATGTGAATTATTTAATATGACTGGTCAAAGTTATCGACTCACTCATAGAAAATCTTTTTTGGAGGATTAAAAACTGGAAATTATTCATGAAAAATATTTTCCGAAATTTATTGAAAAGTACTTGCCGTTTACAGCAGGAGTTGAACTTTCAGGGGTATTAGGAACTTTGATGGTTTTTGTTATTCCTTCAGCAATAGTTTTTATATATCTAGGATTAACTGAGAAAAGAAGGAGCAAAGTTGATTGGGAGAAACAATGGATAGAATATTACTCAGACTCAAAAACAATGATGATACACGGAAATATATCAGGAGCATTATGGGTATTTGCCTTTGGAGCAATTCCTTTAGTTGGATTTAAATTAGGTTGGAAATATGCTTGGATACCTTTTGTTGTAGCTATTGGTGGGCAACTTATTATTGAAGCTATATTTGCTTCAATAAAGAAATAAGGGAGTAAATTTAGATGATAGCAGTTTTTAAAGATATGGTTAAATTGTATGAGACTCATTTGACCTTAGACCATGTAAATTTTGAAATAGAGAAAAGTGAAATAATTGGTTTATTAGAGGCTAACGGTGCAGGGAAAACAATGATTATGAAAGTTTTTATGGGGTTAGTTCTTATAGATAGTGGGGAGATTATTTTATTTAATGAAGATAAAAAGAGAAATGAGAACTATATAAAGATAGATTAAGATATCTATTTCAAAAACAAAGTGAAAATGAAAACATACTAATTTAAAATGAAGATAAGGGAGTTGGAAGTTTTATGACTATTGAAAACATTCTTAAAAAAAATAAGTAGGGAATTAGAACCTATACAGGGAATTGTTGGGGTAGTACTAGGTGGGTCAAGGGCAAGAGGTACAAATAGACCTAACTCTGATATTGATATTGGAATATACTATGATGAAAGTTTAGGATTTGATACCAATGAAGTTAGCAAGGTAGCTACCAAATTAGATGATGAACATAGAGAGAATTTAGTTACTAATTTAGGGGAGTGGGGAGAATGGATAAATGGAGGCGGGTGGATAATAGTAGATGGTTATCATGTAGATTTAATTTTTAGAGATATAAAAAGGGTATCTCAAGTTATAGAGGAATGTACATCTGGAATTGTATCTACTCATTATCACACAGGGCATCCCCATGCTTATATAAATGCTATGTATATGGGAGAAATTTCAATTTGTCGTATATTAGTAGATAAAACTAATCAAATTGCAAAGTTAAAGTCTAAAACTATACCATATCCTAAAGCTTTAAAAGAAGCTATAGTTTCATATTTTATGTTTGAGGCAAATTTTTCTTTAATGTTTGCTAAGGACAATATAGACAAGGATGATATTTATTATGTTGTAGGTCATTGCTTTAGAGCTATTTCTTGTCTAAATCAAGTATTATTTGCTAAGAATGAAGAATACTGTATTAATGAAAAAAAGGCAGTAGCAATGATTGATAATTTTAAAAAAAAGCCAAAAGATTATAAAAAAAGGGTGGATGAGATATTTAGTTTATTATCTTCTAGCCAGGATAGTATGAGAAAGGGAATAGAAATATTAGAAGAACTTATTCATGAAATAGAGGAAGTAAAGTAAGAAATGTTCTTTATTTATTACAATATATTTTTTGGAGGTATTTATAGATAAATGTCAAATAAAACTATAACAAGCATATATGGTGAATATAAAATTATATTTCTTGACGAGGCACATGCTCGAGAAATAGCTAAATGGCAATATCCAAGCCCTTATGATTTTTATAACTTTCATGATAATGATGAAACAGTCAAAGAGCTTTTAGAAGAAAGCTACTATTCTGTTTTTGATGAACAGGAAGAATTAATTGGTTATCTCTGTTTTGGAAGTAGTGCACGTATTATCACTTGTGAAGGTTTCATATTTTCAGATACTGCACTGGACATAGGATTGGGTATGAAATCAGAACTTTGTGGAAAAGGTTTAGGTCTTGATTTTTTATATGCAGGACTTGCATTTGCCAAATCAAATTTGTTGGGACATAAGACAAATTTTCGACTATCTGTTGCTCAGTTTAATGAAAGAGCAATAAAACTATATAGCAAGGCTGGGTTTACTCTTCATCAAACTGTTACTCATAAATCACTGAATATGCCATTCTATATAATGCTCCGTGATACTAATATATAAATTTTAAATTATTTTGATTAACTAGATTGAGAGAAAATTAAGTATTATATTTTATTGGATGAATTGTTTTAAGAATTTATTTATTATATGTAAGCGTTAATTCTAACTTACATTATTAATAATTCTACGAAAGCTTTTCGTAGAATATAAAGCAAAATCAGGTTTTCTTTGAAACATCTCTTTTTTTAAAAAAAGTAGTGTTTCTAGATAGCTCTAATGATATAATGTTAAAAATAATATATTAATGGAAAAGATTTCTAAATAAAGTTGATTTATATTTGGTGAGGTGTAGCAATGAAAATTAAAAGAATTTTAGGTAACAAGAAACAATTTCTTGATTTGCTGCTACTAGCAGATGAACAAGAAGATATGATTGATAAATATTTGGAGCGTGGAGATGTTTTTGCTCTATATGATGGAGATTTGAAAAGCATTTGCGTGGTGACAAAAGAAGATGAAGGAATATATGAGTTGAAGAATATTGCAACCTATAAAAAATATCAAGGGCAAGGTTATGGAAAAGCCCTTATGAATTACATTTTTGATTATTATAGTGGTAAATGTAAAACTATGTTTGTGGGTACAGGAGATAGTCCTCTTACTATTCCTTTTTATAATCATTGTGGATTTAAAATTTCACATAGAGTTAAAAACTTTTTTACTGATAACTACGATCACCCTATTTTCGAAAATGGAATTCAACTTATTGATATGGTCTATTTGAGGAGAGATTTCTAAAGATTATAAGCACAATCTTTACCAGTAATTAAATAGAAAACGACCAACGTTAAGTAAAAACTTGCTTCAGAATTTTTTGATGATTGTTGTAATGAATTTTGAATGGTTTCAACTTATGTTTCTAAAGGTTTGTGTCACAAAGAGATCCTTTTTGCAGCAGAGCATCTTAATTTTCATGTCCATCCAAATTTGTTGCAGATGATGGCTTGGAAGACAGGCATAGAAACAGATTTTTCTCTAAGTATAGGGAAATCCTATAAATATATGGATAAGTATGTTTCAAAAGATGTTTGGGAACGATTAATGGTTACTTATAAAAATAGTTCCTATGAAGAAATGTGGAAAGCATTGTTTGAGTGTCATTCTCTCTTTAGAGAAGCATCTAAATTTGTTGCTCAAAAATTAGAATATGATTATCCTGATTATGATGAAAATGTAATAGCATATATTGAATCACTAAATGTATTTTCTAATATAAATGATGAAAAAAGATAGATTTTAGAAATGATAAAGAAAGGGAGGCTATTGCATTATGGAATATAAGAATAAAGAAGAATTATTAGATGAGCTTAATAAAAGAGCAAAACTATTCATAAATGAATTTCAAGAAGTACAAGAGGAAGAAAAGGATATTTTTGTAGAAGGTGTAGATCGGACACCAGTACAAATTATTTCTTATCAGTTGGGATGGCTTCATCTTGTAAAGTCTTGGGATGAAGATGAACTTTCAGGTAAAGAAGTATTTATGCCAACGAAGGAATATAAGTGGAACAATCTTGGTGGACTTTATCGAGATTTTTATAAACAATATGAAGATTATTCATTAGAAGAATTCATCGAAGAATTTGATTTTCTCATTGATATGTATAATAAATGGATAGGGGAACTTTCAGAGAAAGAACTATTTCAGCAGGGATACAGAAAATGGACAGGTGATAAACCAAACTGGCCTATGGCTAGGTGGATTCATATTAACAGTGTAGCTCCTTTTAAGACATTTCGAAGCAGGATTAGAAAATGGAAAAGATTAAAAGGATAGAAGTTATTAGAAAATAATTTATATACATTGAGGTGAAGAAAAAATGGCAGAAATACAGTATTGTGATTGGGCTTTAAAAAGTGAAATGGAAAAGAAATATCATGATGAAGAATGGGGTATACCTGTGCATGATGATAGAGTATTATTTGAATTTCTTGTATTAGAATATATGCAGGCTGGACTCAGTTGGGAAACGATCTTAAGTAAGCGTGAAACTATGCGTAAAGCTTTTGACCAATTTAATCCATCTATTATAGCTAATTATTCAGAAACGAAGATTGAAGAATTGATGCAAGATAAGGGTATAATTCGAAATAAATTAAAATTAAAAGCACTTCCTGTAAACGCAAGAGTATTTCTAGAAATACAAAAAGAGTTTGGAAGTTTTTCAAAATATCTTTGGATGTATGTAGATGGTGAACCTATTATTAATCAATGGGAAAGGATTGAAGATGTGCCATCTAGTACGAAACTCTCTGATATTATCAGTAAGGATTTTAAAAAAAAGGGATTTAAATTTGTAGGTACAACCACCATATATGCATTTTTACAGGCAGTTGGTGTGGTTCATGATCATTTAATCTATTGTCATAAACATAAGAATAATGAAATATGCAAATTTTAATAACTGAAAAATAAACTTATAGTATTAGTATGCCTAACAAAGAGGAATGAAAAAAAGGCCTTGAAATAACAGGAATTGTAGAATCGCAGTTATCGAAATATTTATTTCATACTGTTGAAGAGATGCAAGATGAGCTTCAAAGTAGATGATATAAATTATTTCTGCAAAGAAAAAATAATTTATATTACAAAAAATCTTGGTGCCTTTAGTGTTATAGTTTATCTTTGCGAAAAGATTTAATCTTTAAAGCTGAAATATGTACTTATATTTGTAATAAATGAATTTATATGTTATACTCAAGGTACTAAATAGTAAATATTAGAAGAATTTAAGGGAGAGAACTTGATGTCCGCATTTGTTTTTAACTAAATCAACTAAATTAAATAGTTGTGTCTTAGAAAGCGTTCAAACCTAGTACCATTTAGGTTTATTTGTTGACGGCTTTTTAAGGGGAAGTTAGAAACATGGATATCATTAAACCTTGCAATATATATAAATAATCATTATTTATTAAGGTTATTTTATATCAAATATGAATTTTTATATACTCTATATTATAGTTATAGGCTCATTTTCAGTCTTGATATTTTGATATAGCTTTTTAGCATATTATTATTGAAACTTAGTATTAGGGTGTTATTTAGCATATATTTTAAGTTATAAAAGGTTATAGTGACTTTATGTTACTATAACCTTTTTTGTTTTATTCATGTTTTTTTACTTCCAAAGACTAGTATAGGTATAATTAGTTGTTTTAGTTTCAATAAACCATGCAATGAAACTAAAAATTATAATTACGGAGGGTAATAAATAATGCTTAATTATATAGAGGAAGTAAATACGAACATAAAATTAGAAGAAGGAAAGAAGACTATAGAGGATATATTAGTAAAAGTATATTTTGAAGAAGGTATTTCCACCAAAGAGTTAGCAAGAAACAGTATCCTACCTATTCCTATAGTTGCTGCCATAAAAAAAGAATTTATTAAAAAGGGGTTAATTATTCAAGATCGGGGAACAAGACTTACAGCCAAGGGTATACGTTTTGTAGAAGAACAGTTAGGGTTCAAGGAAATAAATAGAGCTCTATATATGAAATTATTAATGGAGCCTTGGAAGGAACATAAAGAAATTATTGAAATAAAAGAAGAGTTAAAGGTGATTTTTAATAATCGTCCTCAAGTAGATGTCACTATAGATCAGTCAAAATCCAGTGTAGATACATCTTTAAAAAGAGCAATATTGTCTCTTAAAAACCATACTTTGATAGGAAAAAGGATTTTGTGCATAGGGGATGATGATTTAGTAAGCGTGGCTTTGGGTTTTTTATTAAAAAGACTTTTTAATAATACTATTTGCCATAATACTAAGATTACTGTAATGGATATTGATAAAAGAGTTACTGATTATATAAGTAATATAGCTATAAAAGAATCTCTTCCAATTGAGTGTAAGTGCGTAGATTTAAGAATACCATTAACAGATGATTTTAAAAATCAATTTGATTGTTTTTTCACAGATCCACCTTACACCCTTAAAGGAATGAATTTATTTCTTTCGAGAGGGATAGAAGCCTTAAAAGATGATAGTGGGCTTACTATTTATTTTTCTTATGCTCATAAGTCTCCAGATTTTCAATTAGCTATGCAAAAGTATTTTTTAAGTATGGGACTTATGATTTCAGAAGTAATAGCTAGATTTAATGCTTATGAGGGAGCTGGAGTAATTGGAAATACAGGACAAATGATTATTCTTAAGACTACTAATGTCACTAAATCATTGATACAAACTTCTTATAAGGGGCCTTTATATACTGGAGAGCTTAAGACCACAATACGCTTTTATAGATGTACAAAATGTGGTGAGGTAATAAAGGTAGGAGTTACAGAAAAGTTTAATACTATAGAGAAATTGAAATCAAAAGGATGTTACAAATGTAATAATCAAGCATTTAAGTTAATGAAGAGGATAAATATCTAAAATATCTCTTAAAAATATGAACTAGTTAAATATAGAATAAGTATAGAAAAGGAGAAGCTATGATTAAATTAAAACAATTAGGAAGACATATTTTAATTGAATATTATGATTGCGATAGAAAAGTATTAGAGAATAGTTCGCTAATAGAAAAATATATGTTAAGCGCTGCTAAATTGGCTAAAGCTACAATAGTAGAAAGTGTATTTCATACGTTTAATCCTTGGGGAATTAGTGGAGTTGTTGTTATTGAAGAATCACATCTAACGATTCATACCTGGCCAGAATATAAATATGCAGCTGTAGATCTATTTACTTGTGGAAATACAATAAAGCCTTGGACTGCATTTGAATTTTTAGAAGAAAAATTAAGTGCAAAAAGAACTGATATAACAGAAATACCTAGAGGAGTGATGGACTGCATTTTTAAAAATCAAGAGACTTTTGAAAATAGTTAAGTGTTAACTTTTATCAGTGTATAAAGACTTAAAAATCTCTAGAAAGGGGCTATTAAGCCCCTAATTTCAATAAAGAAAGAATTAATGAGTTTCTATCCAAAATTAAGGGGTAGTCTAATATAAGTTACTACACAAACCTGTAATAATTTATTCCTCCGTTGTCTTCAATGTACCACCTATTTTCTTTCTTTTCCAATATTTTATTATATTTTCCTATACAACTAAACAGAAAATAGAAAATTTTCCATTAATTAAAAATATTGATATTGTATCTAAGGCTATACTTAATATTTATTGGAAACAATCTTATTTTTAGAAATTATATTTCTTCAATATCTAAATTTTAAATAGAAGTAAATATGGTAAGGTATGTAGGATTATCTCAAGATTCAGAAAAACTCTCTGAATTTTTTGAGGAATATGAAACTATAGTAGAAAGATGAACACTATTACAGTAGAGAAATTTACTATAATAATGTCACGGGCAAAAATTATTTATAAAATAAGGTTTTTTTAGGCTCTATTCTAGAAAGATTTAATGATTTTAGAAAATTATATCAAGCAAGTAAAATTTATATAATTAATGAGTTGCATAGAAAGATTATGTAGGTTATAGTTTTTATATGGAGTTTATTAAAAAATTATCAAACTATAAAAGTTATACAAATTATGATTAAACCACAACTTGGTTTTAATATAAATAGATTTGAAAAGTGATTCTTTATGAAAAAGAATATAACAATAATATTAAAAGTCAATGGAGGCATTACTTAAAACTAACTTCCAATAAATTAAATAGAGGTCAATATGACAGATAATATTAGAATTAAAAGTATTAAATCAGAAGAGAAATTAGCTAAGTTTTGGAAAATGAGAAACTAATGTATGATTCAAGATATAATTCCAAATTATGAATTAGGAGAACCTATACCAAAAGAAGCCAAGGAATGGTTTTTCTCAGAAGAATATCGTATTTATATTTAATAATATTATGTATATATAACTAAGGAAAGGAATCATGAGCATAGTTATACTCATTTACCATACTTTCATTATTAACATGCTCATTAAAGGGGAGGAGGAGCTGTTATGAAATCTAAAGGGTTTAATGCATATACCAAGTATGTAATATTGCAACATGCTCTGAAAGAGGATAACGTTTCTCGAACATGTGAGCTGTTTGGAATTTCAAGAACAACTTTTTATAATTGGCAAAGGGCTTATCAACAGCATGGTATAATTGGATTGGAGGGTAAGAAACGCCAAAAGCCTCAAATGCCAAATAGAGTGAGTAAGACTATTGAACAGGAGATATTGGCGTATGTTGCTAAATATCCAGCCGATGGGCCTAAAAGGATTTACTATGAGTTAAAAGCTGAAGGTATTAATATTGGGGAAACGGGAATTTACAATGTTCTAAAGCGACATGAATTAACAAAGAAGGCCCAGCGAATAGAATATTCTACTAAGAAACCCCACCATATTAAAGTCAATCGAAAAGATAATAAAAAAATGCTTGGGATTCTTAATTCTAAGGAAGGCTATCCAGGCTATCTAGTAATTCAAAGAATTGATTTTATAGGTACTTTTGAAGATATCGGTAGAATATATCAATATAGTTTCTATGATACGTTTTCAAAATGGGGAGAGGTAAAAATATATAATAAAAAGCAAGATATTAATATTTGGCATTATTTTGAGCGTAAATTAATTTATCTATTAGAGACTTTTAATTTAAATATTGAAAATTTAATTACTGAAAAAGAAAGAGAATTTCTACCTTATTTTGTAAAGGGTGATAAATATAAAGAAATTCTAGAGGACTTTCATATTAATCATATATTTGTTTCTCCTGAAGATACTGATATATTAGATGATATAATGAGATTTAATGAATTTTTAGTAATGGAGTTTTACAATAAAGTTCCTTTAAATGACAATTTAGATTCTTTTATAAAAGTTGAAAATGCAATTAATAATTTTATAAGGGAATACAATTTTTGTAGTATAATTCCTAATGGGTCTAATGCAGGAAAATCACCTGCTGAAGTTGTTTTAGAAAGGGCAACAGAAAATGGTGCAGATTTGGACACATTGCCACTTTGGCTTCTAGCGTTGATAAATTCTCCAAAGCGAGGTGGTAGAGTTGAGTAAGAGAGACTATAGGATTGCAGTTATAGGTGGAGGGCTTTCCGGTCTAGTTATAGCTGAAGGTCTCCAAAGAAAGGGATATAAGAATACTACTCTTTTTGAAAAGGAAGAACGTCTTGGAGGTAAATTGCATACTATTTGGTATAAGGAAAAATCTTATGAATTGGGGGCAATTTTTGGGTTACCTTCTTATTCAAATCTTAAATCATTGATGAAAAGATTGAATATTAAAGCAGATGGTCCTAAATTATCTCGTACTAATTATAATGCAGATGGTCAAAGAATTATGCCGATACCTAAAGAAGATCTAGGAGGCTTTATGGAAGAGTTGGAAAGACTGCCTCAAGTGTTGGGTATATATAAATCACTAGAAGATGTTAGTATTAAGAACATAGAACCGTCATTGATGTTACCCTTTTCAAAATGGTGTGATATGCATCAATTTGAAGTTTTAAAAACCATTTATGTACACTATTTCACTATTTTTGGCTTAGGAAATATTGATGAAGTTCCAGCTCTTTATGTACTTAGGATTATGAATTATAATCATTTAATGTCCTTTATGAAGATTCCAGAGTTTTACACATGGAAGGGTGGAGTTTTCACATTGGCAGAACACTTGGGTAAGGGAGTTAAGGATATTAGATTCGGCCAAAGGGTAATGGATATTTCTTTATCTTCAAGTGGAACTCTATGGTTACAAACTCAATTTGAAAGACTTGAATTTGATAAAGTTATTATTACTGCTCCACTAGATGAATTTTCACATCTACATTTTTGGGATGAAGATATGAAGAAATGTTTACATAGCATAAAATATCAATTCTTTAATGTTTATGCTTTCATTGTGGACAAGGTTCCCGAGGGCTGTGGTTGTATATTGGAAAACTTATCATCTAGTAGACGTGGACATATCACTATATGGGATTCTAGATGGGACGTATCTCATGATGAAGGAATGGTGGTACTTTATGCATATAATCCTCCCTATAGTTCTAAGATATCTTCTTTAGATTATATTAAAGATGATTTGTCAAGATTAGGAGTGGAAAATCCAAGACTTTATCAAGCTAAACGTTGGAAACATTGTCCCTATGTGGATACTCATACTTTAGAGAGTGGATTTTATGATAAAATGGAAGCTATGCAGGGTAAAAATAATGTATTTTTGGCAGGAGAAATTATGAGTATGCTCTCAATTGAAAACTGTATTCGATATTCAGAGAATTTATTAGATAGATTTTTTTGAAAAAATCGATTTATACATTAAAAATCTTCTTAAGCATTGCTAGCTTAAGGAGATTTTATTGTATTATTCAAATTCAAATTGTGAGTTTATTTTTAAGTTGTTCCAGATAGTCTAACGTCAATTCAATCAATAATTTATAGTATTTTAGCTTATTTGAAGGACTTTTTTACATTCAAGTTAAATTTACATATAGTACTATAAAAAGTTTTATAATAAATGTTAAATATGCTATCTATTTTCATTGTAAATGTAAACTAAACTTGAAATATAAAGTTAAAGAACGTTGAAATTTCATTATTCCTCTTTTTTGACAGGTATTCTCATTTTATATACAATTTTAATCGAAATGTTCCGTAACATTTGAATACAATGAAAATTTATAGAGTGATTATGACATTAGTATAATTTTGATATTTAAGGGGGAATAAAAATGAACAGAGAACTATGGAATAAATGTGTTGAATTTCATGGACACGAGTGTCCAGGATTAGCTATTGGATTCAGGGCATCTCAAATAGCAAGGGAAAAAATGTCATTAAATTTTTCCAAAGATGAAGAAATTGTATGTATAACAGAAAATGATGCTTGTGGAGTAGATGCAGTTCAAGTTATAACTGGTTGCACAATGGGAAAGGGAAACCTAATTCTAAAAGATACTGGAAAGATGGCATTTACATTTATTAATAGGGAAAATGAAGATAGTATTAGATTAATGCTAAAATATGATGAAAAGGAAATGGAGAGAGAAAAAAGACAACAGTATATTCTAGAAGCACCAGCAGAAGATGTATTTAAGATTGAACGAGTTAATGTTAAATTGCCAGAAAAAGCAAGGATATTTACTACAGTAATTTGTGAAAAATGCAACGAAAGAGCACCAGAACATAAAATACGACTTCAAGGGGGAAAGAAGGTTTGCCTAGATTGTGTTAATGAATATTCAAGAGGGTGGGGTAATCTATAGATATTGGATATTTAGATTTACGGTTTTTCAACTAAAAATTGAAGAATTGCTATATAAATTATTTAATGCATTAATATTATATAATTCTAAGAATAAGTAAATTAGAATTAAGGATGTGGTGAATATTAAGAAAAATAGAGGAGTATTATTTCAGGATAATGTATACGAACACCATATAATTAGGAAAAAGTTTATTATTATTGTTTTACTTGCTGTTACAATTGTTGCATTTTTTTGGGCTATAAATGCAGGTGCAATGCCTATTAAGCCTAAAAAGGTGATTTTAGCTATTCTTGGATTAGGAGATAATAAATCAATTTCTATCATAAGGAATATCCGTATGCCAAGGGTAGTTTCAGGGATATTAGCAGGTGCGGGATTATCAATAGCAGGATGCATTATGCAGAACAACTTAAAAAATCCTCTAGCATCTCCTTCTACACTTGGTATATCAAATGCTGCTGCTTTTGGAGCCAATGTTGCTATTATTTTATTAGGTGCAGGCACCATAGTAAGCACCGGTTTAGGTGAGATACAAATTTTCAATCCTTATATTGTTACAATTTGTGCAATGTCTTTTTCAATAGGGTCTACCTTATTAATTATTAGCTTATCTAAAATAGGTCGTTTTTCTACACAGAGTATTATTTTAGCAGGAGTAGCACTAAGTTCTCTTTTTTCAGCAGGTACCATGATTATCCAGTATTTTTCTGGAGATACAACTAAAGTAGCCGCCGTTATTTTCTGGACATTTGGAGATTTAGGTCGAGCATCTTGGAATGAAATCATAATAATGGGTATTTTAATTGCTATATCTATAATTTATTTTATATATCACAGATGGGATTATAATGCATTAGATAGTGGAGATGATACTGCAAAGAGTCTTGGAGTAAATGTTGAGAGAATAAGACTTTGTGGAATGTTTATGGCATCAGTTATCACTGCTGTTACTGTATCGTTTTTAGGGATAATAGGTTTTATAGGTTTAATCTGCCCTCAAATAACAAAAAGATTAATTGGTAGTGATAATAGATATCTTATACCTGCATCAGCAATCATGGGTTCTTTTATATTACTCATATCTGATACGCTAGCACGAGTATTATTATCACCACAAACTTTACCAGTGGGGGCTGTAACATCTTTTCTTGGAGCACCATTATTTCTTTATTTTCTTATAAAGGGGATGTAGGTAAATGACTTTATTAGCTGATGATATAAGTTTTTCATATCCAAAAAATGATGTTATTAAAGAAATAACATTTTCATTAGAAGAAGGAGATTATCTGGCAGTTTTAGGAACCAATGGGGCAGGGAAATCAACTCTTTTAAAGTGTTTAAGTAAAATATTGAACCCTCAATTAGGAAAGGTATATATAAACGGTATTGATAGCTCTACATTAAAAGGAACAGAACTTGCAAAAAACATTGCATATGTACCACAAAGTCACGACTATTCAAAAAAAACAGTCTTTGATTCTGTTTTACTTGGAAGAAAACCATATATAAAATGGGATGTAAGTCAAAATGATATTGAGATTGTAGAAGATATTTTACGTTTATTAGACTTAGAGAATTATTCTATGCGATATACTAATGAACTCAGTGGTGGTGAACTTCAAAAAGTTATTATAGCTCGGGCACTTGCTCAACAGCCAAAAGTTCTATTGATGGATGAGCCTACTAGCAATCTTGATCTGAAAAACCAAATAGAGGTGCTCAGTATAATTAAGGAAATTATTAATATACAAAAAATTTCAGCGGTGGTTACTATGCATGATTTAAATTTAGCACTACGGTTTGCTAACAAATTTATTTTGATAAAAGAAGGTGAACTTTTTGCCTTTGGTGATGCAACAGTTTTAAACTCAGAATCAATTAAGAGTGTATATGGTGTAGATGTTGTAATAGAAGAGTATTTAGGTATTCCAGTAGTTATTCCTATATAAAGTATTTTTAAACATTAGGATCAAGATTTTTTGCTGAAAAAGAAAAAAGGGAGAGATGAAAGGTGAAGAAAAAGTTAAGTACATTATTAGCAGTAATCATATTTGTTATAACAATATTGACTGGATGTACTCAGACAAAAGAGTTAGTAAATGTAAAGGAAGATGTAGCCGATAGCTCTAACTCTATTAAAATTACAGATATGGTAGGTCGTAATGTGGTTTTAGAGGGTCCAATTGAAAGAGTAGTGGCAATAGGATCTGCACTTAGACTGTATACTTATGTTAATGGCACAGAAAAACTTGTAGGAGTTGAGAAGGGTCAACAATCTTCAAAAACTGGACGTCCTTATATACTTGCAAACCCTGAATTAGAAGAACTTCCTTTAGTAGGAGAAGGATTTCCAGCTGATCCAGATCCAGAACTACTTATAGATGTAAATGCTGATGTTATTATTGCTGGAGATATTCTAGACGTGGATCAAATTGAAGAACTTCAAAAAAAGATAGGAGTACCAATTGTAGTTATAAGCTGTGGTTCTTCAGCAGTCTTTGATCAAGATATGTATAAGGCTTTGACCATTATTGGGAAAGTAGTTGGAAAGGAAGATAGATCAAAAGAATTGATTGAATATATGGAAGGATGTAAAACTGAGCTTACTAATCTTACAAAAGACATTCCAGAAGATGAAAAACCAAGTGTATATATAGGTGCATTAAGTTACAAGGGAGTTCATGGAATTGAAAGTACATCAGGCAATTCTCCTGCATTAAATGTTATTGGTGCAAAAAATGTTGCAGATGAGGTGGGAAAACCTGGTTCTGTAATGATTGATAGAGAACAGCTTATAAAATGGGATCCTGACATAATTGTAATTGATGAAAATGGGATGAATATTGTAAAAGAAGATTACCAAAAGAATCCAGACTATTATAATGCTTTATCTGCTGTAAAAAATGGTGAAGTTTATGGACAACTACCATATGTTTCATATTATAATAATATTGAGACTGCTATGGCTGATATATATTTTTTAGGAAAGACATTATATCCTGATGAATTTAAAGATATTGATGTTATAGAAAAAGCAGATGAAATATATACTTTTATGTTAGGAAAACCATTGTATAATATAATGGCTGAAAAATATGGTGGATATCTTAACATAAATTTAGAAAAGGGATTTTAGACCAAGATTATCTAAAGCTATAAAGTAGGCTGGACTATATAATGAGGTACACTTCATATAAGAATTCTTCTAGATAAAAAATATTTTTTATATTTTTAAAACTTATTTTATTTTTAAGAGAATATATTAAAAAATAACATATTAACCTAGGAAATAAAAGATAAGAGTTTTAATAGTATCCTTCATAATGTAACATTAATTAATTGATAATCTATAACATTCTGACTTATTTGAGTATTTTTTTACATTCAAGTTAAATTTACATATAGTTCTGTAAAAACTTCCAATGTGAGTGGTAAATATGTTATTTATTTTTATTATAAGTGTAAACTAAACTTAAAACATAAAGTCAAGAAACGTTGAAATTTCAACACTTCTATTCTTTGACAGTTATTTTCATTTTATGTACAATGAAAATGACAAAATAATAACAACTTTCATCGAGATGTCCTATGAAATTTGGAACTTAATAAAAATTTATGGGAAGGTGGATGTAAGATATGAAAACTTTTAAAGTCTTAGAAATCAAGGAAAGTGTCTTCGAAGATAATAATAGGCAAGCAGATTTACTTAGAGATGAATTAAAAAAGAGGAAGACTTTTTTATTGAATCTCATGTCATCACCAGGTTCAGGTAAAACAACTACGGTTTTAAGGACTATTGAAGCATTGAAGTCAGATATGACTATTGGTGTCATGGAAGCAGATATTGATTCTGATGTGGATGCCCATGCAGTTTCTGAAACTGGTACGAAAGTTATCCAGTTGCACACTGGTGGCATGTGCCATCTGGATGCTGATATGACTAAGCAGGGACTGTTAGGGCTTGGTACAGAAAATATTGATTTTGTTATTCTAGAGAATGTAGGCAATTTAGTATGTCCAGCAGAGTTTGATACTGGTGCATCTAAAAACGCTATGATTTTAAGTGTGCCAGAGGGGGATGATAAACCTCTAAAATACCCTTTAATGTTTTCAATGGTGGATGTTCTACTGATTAATAAGATTGATGTAATAGATTATTTTGATTTTGATTTAGAAGCAGTTAAAGCACGTGCTCAAAAGCTAAATCCGAATATTAAAATCATCCCTATTTCTGCAAGAACAGGTGAAGGAATTGATGAATGGGCAGATTGGATTCGTACTGAAGTAAAAAATTGGAAGGGACAGTAGGAATATAATAAATTCAAATTTGGAGGGGAAATATATGATCAAACAAAAAGTATTGGATTTTGCTAATCATATTGGTGGGAAAAAGTCTGGCTCAAAATCAGCGTATACAGCGACAGATCCTGAATATATGATTTTAGAACCTGTTGTTACAGAAGAAATGGCAGAAGTAGGACTTTGTTTAGAGTTTCGTAAACCCAAGAGTGCGGAAGAGGTAGCTCCTTTATGTGGAAAATCTTTAGAAGAAACAGAAAAACTTTTATGGGAATTAGCCGTTGCTGGTGCCTGTTTTGTTGGTAAGAAGGATGGCGTTGATAAATATTGGCTTGAGATATGGGTTCCGGGTATTATGGAAATGATGGTTAACAACAAAGAAAATGTTAAAAAATATCCACAAATTGCAGAAGCTTTTGAAGCATATGGAAGAGTAAGAGGTCCTCAAACAGCAGGTGTTTTTCCCATAGGAACAGGGCTTATGCGTGTTATTCCTATTGAAATGGCTATTGAGGGTGAAACTAGAAGGGCATCTTATGAAGAAGTTTCAAAATATCTTAATGAAAATGAAATTTTTTCAGTTTCAGATTGCTCATGTCGTACAGCTAGAGAAGTTATGGGAGAAGGTTGTGGACATTTAAAAGAAGATATGTGTATTCAAATGGGTCATGCTGCAGAATTCTATATTCGTACAGGTAGAGGTAGAGAGATTACTCGAGAAGAAGCCTTTGAAATCATAAAAAGAGCCGAAGAAAATGGCTTGATGCATCAAATTCCAAATACAGATGGCCCAGGAAAAACTCACGCAATTTGTAACTGTTGTGGATGTAGTTGCCTATCTTTAAGAACTGCTGGAATGTTTTTGAACAATGATATGGTCCGTTCAAATTATGTTTCCCATGTTGATGAAGATAAATGCGTTGCTTGTGGAGAATGTGTTCAAGTTTGTCCTGTTAATGCATTAAAATTAGGTCAAAAATTATGTGCTGAGGCACAAGTTGTTGAGAAGAGAGAGGATTTTCCATCTAATACAAAATGGGGTCCAGATAAATGGAATCCAGATTATCGTATTAATAGAGAAAATGTTGTTGATACTGGAACAAGTCCTTGTAAAACTCAGTGTCCAGCTCATATTTCAGTTCAGGGCTATATTAAGCTAGCTTCTCAAGGAAGGTATACGGAAGCACTTGAACTTATTAAAAAGGAAAATCCATTCCCTGCAGTATGTGGGCGTATTTGTCCAAGAACATGTGAATCTGTATGTACTAGAGGAGATATTGATGAGCCGCTTGCTATTGATGATATAAAAAAATTTATTGCAGAACAAGATTTAAACATGGATAACCGTTATATACCAAAAATAAGACATGAATATGGCAATAAAATTGCTATTATTGGTGCTGGTCCTTCAGGTCTATCTTGTGCCTACTATTTAGCCATTGACGGTTATAATGTAACAGTGTTTGAAAAACAAAAAGCCCTTGGTGGTATGTTAACCCTTGGAATCCCTTCCTATAGATTGGGAAAAGAAGTAGTAAATGCAGAAATCGATATTTTAAGAGAATTAGGTGTAGAGTTTAAGATGGGCGTTGAAGTAGGTAAAGATATAAGCCTTGAAGATTTAAGAAATCAAGGATATGAAGCATTTTATCTTGCAATTGGGGCTCAGGCAGGTAGAAAACTTGGCATTGAAGGTGAAGATGCAGAAGGTGTTATTACAGGTGTTGATTTCTTACTAGATGTCAACTTAGGCAATGACATAGAGCTAGAAGGAGATGTTATTGTAATTGGTGGTGGTAACGTTGCTATTGACGTTGCAAGAACAGCTACAAGAGCTGGAGCTTCAAAAGTTGAGATGTTCTGCCTTGAAAGTCGAGAGGAAATGCCAGCCCTTGATGAAGAAATTGAAGAAGCGTTGTCAGAAGATATTGGAGTTAACAATTCTTGGGGTCCAAAGCGTGTTGTCACAGAAAATGGTCACGTTGTTGGTGTAGAATTTAAGAAATGTATTTCAGTTTTCGATGAAAATAAAAGGTTTAGCCCTAAGTTTGATGAAAATGAAACAAAGATTGTTAAGGCAGATAACGTATTGCTTTCAATAGGGCAAGCAATGGATTGGGGTGGGTTGCTAGAAAACTCAAAAATGGAACTAAATCCAAACAATACAATAAAAGTAGATTCTTTTACTCTTCAGACAGGAGAACCAGATGTATTTGCTGGCGGAGATGCAGTAACAGGTCCTAAATTTGCTATTGATGCCATTGCTCTAGGTAAAGAAGGTGCAATTTCAATCCACCGTTATGTTCACCCAGGACAAGATTTGGTTATTGGCCGTGACAGGAGAGAATTCCGTGCATTTGACAAAGAAAATTTAGACCTTGCAGGATATGATCATCTTCCAAGACAAAGAACAAGTCACGTTGATGGAAATAAAGCTAAAACATCCTTTAAGGATTTGCGTGCTACATTTACAGAGGAACAAGTTAGAAAGGAAACAGAACGTTGTCTTAGCTGTGGTGCTACAGTTGTAGATGAATATATGTGCATAGGATGCGGTTCATGTACAACTAAATGTAAGTTTGACGCTATATCACTTGTGAAAAAATATGATGCCCAAAATGTACCTTTTGAAAAACTTAAACCAGTAATTGTTAAAAACATGGTTAAACGTAAAGGTAGAATGGTTACTCATAGTATTAAAAAATCTTTACATGGTAAATAAAGATAATAAGACAAATTGATAGTACGATAAATAAAATGTGGGTGGGTATGCAAACCCACCCTATACTCTTTATATTTAAAGAAATAGGGGTGAATTCATTTGCATGAATTAGGAGTTATAATTCAAGTTGTAAAAACAATTGAAGACTTTGCTGAAAAAAATGAAATTACAAAAATAGATACATTAGTTCTCCAGATTGGTGAGTTATCTTCTATAATACCAAAATATGTTGAGGCTTGTTATCCTGCCGCAGTGGACGGTACACTATTACAGGACACAAAATTGAAAATTGAGCTGTTGCCGGGCAATTGCAGATGTTACAACTGTCATAAGGTATTTAATCTGATTCAGTGCAATAAGCAATGTCCAGATTGTGGGAGTCATGATTGGGAGTTACTTAGTGGTAGAGAGTTTTTAATCAAAGAGATTGTTGCTTGTTGAAAGGGAGGTCATTATGAAAAATCAAATGACGAAAAAATTAGTACTATCAGGAATATTTATAGCTATGGGCATTATGTTGCCCATGGCATTTCATATCATAGAAGGAGGAGGGCCAGTATTTTTGCCTATGCATATTCCAGTGTTAATAGCTGGATTTTTTCTAGGTTGGCCATTTGCATTAGCAGTAGGTGCATTGACTCCCCTTTTAAGCTCATTGTTAACGGGAATGCCGCCACTTTTTCCAGTATTGCCCTATATGATGCTTGAACTTGCTACTTATAGTGTTGTAGTAAGCTTACTTTACAGAGAATTAAAAATGAATGTCTATGAGTCCCTTATTATCAGTATGGTATGTGGTAGAATAATGGCCGGTGCTACTGTATGGGTATTGGCAACGTTTTTTACGGTGAAATTGCCCGGACCAGTTATGTTTGTACAAGGCGCAATTATTAAGGGACTCCCAGGTATCATTATACAACTGATCCTCATACCCACAATTGTGTTAACGGTGAAAAAACTTAATCTTACTAGCGAAATTTATAAGGGAGTGTAGGTGTTTTTAAATGAAATCACAGAAATACTTTTTCAATAGTGTAGCAGGCACATGGGATGAAACTTGTAACCATGATATGATAAAAGTGGAGTATATACTGGATTTGATTGAGATAAAGGCAGGAAGCTATATTTTAGATGTGGGCACAGGTACTGATATATTAATTCCAAGTTTGTATCAAAGAGTAACTCAGTCAGGCAGTATCAAGGCAATTGACTTGGCTGAAAAGATGATTGAGATGGCTCAACAAAAAAATAAATATGAGAATGTTATTTTTGAATGTGGGAATGTTCTTGATATCAAGGACGATGAAGATGCCTATGACCATGTTATTTGCTATTCTATGTTTCCTCATTTTCAATCCAGAAAAGCAGAAGCAGTTGACAGGCTTGCACAAAAACTAAAAGTTGGAGGTAAACTTACAATTTGCCATTCTCAGAGTAGAGAGGATATCAACAATCTTCATAAACGAGTAGATGAAACTGTAAAAGAAGATAATTTACCTACAATGTCTACTATGAAGCAGTATTTTTTAGATGCTGGCTTGGAAGTTATAAAGGAAGTAGACAATACAGATATGTTTGTAATCATCGGGTGTAAAAGTTAACTATAGATTAAAGAAAAGTAATCTAATTTACGCTTGCTTTAAAGAAACTATAAAAAAGATAAAGTATAGTATAAAAGCTAGTTAGGATAATATTAATAATCTTAACTAGTTTTTATTATGTAAAACTATTGGTAGACACTAAAAACTACACTATAGAGCTTCTACCCTTATTACCTATTATGCTTGAAGTAAATTAATTTGGCACTCAATGATAAATATATACATGCAAAAACTGAAAAAAGAGCTACTCTTTTAGCATCGACAATTCGCAATCTTATAAACTTAAATAATGAATATTATGATATGGAATCTGATATCAAAAATATGCTAGAGAGAATAATATAAGTTATGTAGATATTCGATTAACGAATGTAGATTATTCAGAAGTGCTGGAATGGTAATTGATGTCAGGAAATTAATTATTATTTGTGGAGGGACATGTAAAAGTCTAAGTTGTCACATCATAATCAATATCTTACAGAATATGGAGGAGTAAATATATTCCCGAAATAAAGGATGGGGATATAATTTTTATAGAGATTCATTACATTGATTCAATATGTAAGCTATGATATTCTATAAATGAAATTTGTTAAAACAATCCACATTAAATAAATATTTTTGAGTCTATTATAAGTAGAAAAAGGAAGCAAAGAATATATGTAAAGGCTATGAATGCTGCAAGATAGAAAATTGATAAAACTTTAATGGTGCAATAATGGTAGGAGAGTAGAGAAGATATTGAATTTTTAGGCTAATATCTTGAGTAAAAAATTGAGATGCTAAGTTTTTAATAAAAAGCTATGGAAGGAGGGAAGTTAAATGAGTAGAATTAAGGAAGTATTAGATATATTGAAAAGATTAGGAGAAGAAAAGTCTGAGGGAATTTCTGCCATGGATATTGCTCAGATACTAGATATAGATAGGTCCAATATAAGTAGATATCTAAATATTCTACATAGAGATGGGAAAGTGGAAAAACTAGAAGGGAGACCTGTATTATACAGAACCATAGATATAGAAAAAGATACTTTTAAAGAGGAAAATACTCCCATTAGTAATAATAAAAATAGCTTAGATAAAATGGTTGGTGCAAATCAAAGTTTAGCTATTCCCATTGATAAGGCTAAAGCGGCCATAATGTATCCACCAAAAGGACTTCATACATTGATATTAGGAGAAACAGGAGTAGGAAAATCTATGTTTGCTGAACTAATGTATCAATTCTCCATAGAAACTAATATTCTTAGGGAAGATGCCCCTTTTATAAGGTTTAATTGTGCCGATTATGCTAGTAACCAAAATCTTTTGACAGCTCAGATATTTGGAGTAAAAAAAGGTGCTTATACTGGTGCTACAAAAGATAGGGAAGGTTTGCTTAAAAAGGCAGATGGAGGATTTATATTTTTAGATGAAATCCATAGATTATCTCCTCAGGGACAGGAAATGTTGTTTACATACATAGATAATGGATTTTTCAGACCATTAGGAGAAACGGAAAAATTGTCTTATGTAGATGTGAGGATTATTGCTGCAACTACAGAAGAGCCAAAATCTAATTTATTAAAAACCTTCACTCGCCGGATACCTATGGTAATTACACTACCTCCAATTAGAGAGAGGAATTTATCTGAAAGATATGATCTTATAGAGACTTTTATTAAAGAGGAATCTCATCGTCTAGGAAAAAGTATTTATATAAATAAAAATGCTATTATTTCTTATTTATTATATGATTGTCCCAATAATATAGGACAGCTTAAATCTGACATTCAATTAGCTTGTGCTAAAGCTTTTTTAAATTACAAATCCCAAAACAGCAATTATATACTAATTGCCCAATGTGATTTGCCTAATCATGTGAGAAAGGGAATTATGAATATTAACCAACATAGAAATGAAGTAGAACAGCTATTGAATTTTAGCTATGATGTACTAAAATTCAATCAAAGTGAGAAACCACCCTTATTGATGGAAATAGATAAATATACTACAGAGGATTTTTATAATAGTATTGAAGAAAAATTGGAGTCCTTAAAGAGTATGGGAATAGCTGAACAAGATATAAATGAAATAATAAGTATAGATATAGAGACTCATTTTAAGGAGTATATAGGCAATATATCTAGACATTTTCATAGGGGAGAAATATCTAATATAGTAGATAATAAAATTTTAGAAGTAGTGGAAGAAATACTTCTGTTAGGAGAAAAAAATTAAATAAACATTTTAATGAAAAGGTTTACTTTGCATTATCTTTTCATTTAGAAAGAAGTATAATGAGAATAAAAAATGGAGAAAAAATTTACAATCCCAAATTAAATTTTATTAGAATAAACTATGAAGAAGAATTTTTATTTGCAATGAAAATAACAAGAATCATAGATGAAAGTTTTGGAATTGAAACTCCAGTGGACGAAATAGGTTATTTAGCTATGTTTTTTGCAACTGATTCTTATAAATTTGACAAGGTAGAAGTGCCTAAGGTTGGGGTTGTTGTTATTATGCACGGTAGAACTACAGCCAGTTCCATGGTGGAGGTGGCCAATAGCCTAATAGGAACTGACCATGCTATAGCCCTAGACATGCCTCTAAATATGAAACCAGAGACTATGTATGTCATAGCTAAAAGAAAGGTGGAGGAAATAAATAAGGGAGAAGGTGTGATTATTTTAGTGGATATGGGTTCTTTGACTACTTTTGGAGATATGATTTGGGAAGAAACTGGCATAGAAGTAAGAACTATTGAAATGGTCAGTACGCCTATGGTTTTGGAGGTTTTAAGAAAATCAATAGTAGGATATAGTATAGATGAAATAATGGAGGCCTTTAAAAATAAACATGTATATAAATATAGGGGTAATATATTGGAAGAAGACAACAATATAAATGATATTATTGTTACTGCTTGTTTTACAGGAGATGGTGCTTCAAAAAAGATTGCAAATATTATTGGAAAAGAAATATCTAATAAAAACATAGATATATTTACCATAAATATAATAGATGAAAATAACTTAGAAAATAGATTGCACAAATTGAAAGATAAATATAATATATTGGCAATAATATCTACTATATCATTAGATATATCTTGGACGCCAGTATTTCTTGCTGTAGATATATTTACAAATGAAGGAATAGATAAATTAAATAATATTTTTGAAGAAAATGACATGTGCCTAAAAATTTCACAATCTTTAACAGAACATTTATCAAATGTAAAGGGTGAGAAAATCGTAAAAGAAATTAGATATATTTTATATGAAATAGAATATAAATTAGGACTAAAAGTATCCATAGATGTAAGAATGGGCATAGTACTCCATATATGTTTTTTAATAGATAATTTGATAAAAGGAGTAATACCACGGAAATTTGATGATTTAGAAGAATACAAGAAAATATATAAGAAGGATATGAAGATTTTGAAAGAAATATTTTCTCCTATAGAAAATAAATATGAAATTGTTATAGGAGAAGATGAGATAGGATATATATTAAAATCATTCTTATCCAATCAAATCAGTGTGCATTAGTGTGTAGTCATCTACACACTAATTTATTTTTTTACACACTAAATTCGAAATACAATTTAGTCCTCAAATCCATGAACTATCATAACATAATTTAATTTATTTTATTTTTGAACATAGAAACATTTGGCAAGGTAATTGCAATTGTAATATAGCGCGAGGGGGATACAGGAGGTGATGGAGTAGAGAAATATAATAGATTATATGGAAAGGACTGATAATTATGTTAAACATTATGTTGGTCTGTTCAGCAGGAATGTCTACTAGCCTATTGGTGAATAAAATGAATAAAGTAGCAAAAGAAAAAAGGCTAGATGTAAATGTAGTAGCTGTAGCAGAAGCAGATGTAAAAAGTAATATGGATAAGGTAGATGTTATGTTGTTAGGTCCACAAGTCAGGTATCTGTTACCAAACATGAAGGAGATAATGAAACCAAAAGGAGTACCAGTAGAAGTGGTAAATACTGTAGATTATGGAACTATGAATGGGGAGAAGGTTCTGGAATATGCTTTAAGTTTGGCTAAAGAAGTATAAAAATACTAGTAAGGGGGATTAGTATGGAAAAGTTTATGGATTTTATGGAGAGAAAGTTTGTTCCGGTAGCAGCAAAGATTGGAGGACAGAGACATTTAGTTGCAATCCGTGATGGATTTGCAAGTATTATGCCCTTAATACTTGCAGGCTCTATGTCAGTTTTATTAAAAAATACTATATTTGAATGGATTACTCCATTACAAGGATTAATTCCTATATGTGATCAGGTATGGTGGGGATCATTGGCAATAATGACTTTATTAGTTGTATTTTCTGTAGGCTATAATTTGGCGAAATCTTATGAGGTAGATCCATTAGCAGCGGGACTTATTGCTGTTGGAGCTTATTTTGCTACATTACCTCAATCTCATGGAGAGGCTGGCTGGGGATATATTCACTGGGGTTATTTACAGGCTACAGGGTTGTTTACAGGATTAATAGTAGCATTAATTGCTACAGAAATATTCGTGAAATTAATAAAGAGAGATTTAACAATTAAAATGCCAGAAGAAGTTCCTCCAGCAGTGGGAAGGGCTTTTGCAGCAGTTATACCAGGTACACTTACTATGCTTACTTTTGGTATCGTATTTTTTATAATAGATAAATTGGGAGGAGTAAGTTTATATGATGTAATACAAGAATCTATACAAAAACCATTAGAGGGTTTAAGCCAGGGAGTTGGATCTGCAATGTTAGCTGCTATGCTGATTAACTTATTTTGGTTCTTTGGATTACATGGTGCTAATATATTAGACCCTGTAATGAATGCATTATATCTACCTGCTCTTACTGCTAATGAACAAGCAATTGCAGCAGGATTAGAGGCACCAAATGTAATAACTAGAGTTTTCTTCGATACCTATGTCCATCTAGGTGGTTCGGGAGCCACATTAGCTTTAATAATTGCTATATTTATTGCTTCTAAAAACAGAAAAGAATATAGAGAAGTGGCTAAATTATCTGCACCATCAGGGTTATTCCAAATTAATGAACCTATGATGTTTGGAATTCCTATAGTTCTTAATCCAATATTATTTATTCCATTTATAATTACGCCTGGAATACTGACTTTAATAGCGTATATAGGAACAGCAACTGGTTTTGCACCTCCTACTTATTTGGTTATACCTTGGACTACACCTCCTATTATAGGAGCATTTCTAGCAACGGGAGCTACATCAGCAAGTTGGAGAGCAGCTGTATTAGCAGCTATAAATTTAATAGTAGCAGTATTAATATATTTACCATTTGTTAAATTAGCTGATAGGCGGAGAGAAAAACAAACTGAATAGTGAATAATCCTTTCTAACGCTAAAGGGATTTAGAAACATCTATGTAAGAAGTAGAGAAAAAAATAGGAAAAGTATAGGTTAATTAGGGTTATCTCTACTTCTTACCAATGTTTTATATAAAACTATTTATTAATTATTTTCTCGTTTCTATAAATGAATCTATACATTTTTAAAGTAAGCAAAATACTTTATAAGATAACTCATATGGAAGAATTAAAAGGTCTATTGTCTTGATTGACTTTTATAATATATTTGATTATTTATATTTGTTATATCAAAAGGGGATGATAAAGTGGCTTATTACATTGGTCTTACATTTGTTATTCTTCTTATTTTAATAAGTTTAGATGATCTTATATGGGATATATATTATCTTTTCAGTCCAAAGAGGAAAAAGAATAATACTAATATCATATCTTATAAAGAACTAACAGATACGGTCCCTGGTCTACTTGCCATTGTAGTAGCAGCATATCGTGAAGAGGATGTATTAGAAGATGTTATAGAAAATTTAATAGATACAAACCATTATCCAAATGCAATGTATCATATTTTTCTGGGTGTATATCCAAACGACCCTGATACTTTAGAGATAGCAGATACTCTATCTAAAAAGCATAAAAATGTTCATAGAGTTATTCATGTGCTAGATGGACCTAGCTCTAAAGCTGATAATATAAATAATGTAATAAAAAATATTTTAGAATATGAAAATAAAAAAGATATTAGATTTAAGGGTATTGTAGTACATGATTCAGAAGATGTAGTTCATCCTTATGAATTATTGGTTGAGAATTATCTTTTGAATTTTCATAAGGCTATCCAAATGCCTGTATTTCCACTACAAAAAATGCCTAAGTTAGGAAATATTTTCAAAAACATGATATCTGGAACATATGCAGACGAATTTGCAGAAAATCATTATAGTATGCTTGTGGCCAGAAATGCTACTGAATCTTTTGTACCTTCAGCAGGTACAGGTTTTGTGCTTTCTAGGGAAATAATAGATTGTTTCTGTGACTTCAATATATTTCCAGTAGGGAGTTTAACAGAAGATTATAAGCTTTCACTATTGCTTAAACAGAAGGGATTTCATCTTTATTACGCATTAGAAGAAGTAGAAAGACTTAAAGGAGATGGAAAAATGGCAAGGGAATTTATAGCTACTAGAAGTATATTTCCATCAACTTATAGTGCTGTTGTAAGGCAAAAGTCTAGGTGGATATATGGGATAACGATGCAGTCTTTTAAACTTAGAGATATATTTAAAAATAAAAATTTATCATTTGGTTCTAAATATAGTTTGTATAAAGACTGGAAAGCGAAGTTTGGAAATATATTGATTATACCAGGTTATTCAATTTTTATATATTTTATACTTTCTTTGTTTTTAGATATTCCAATAATTTATCCTAAATTTAGTTTGTCATGGTATCTCATGTTATTTGTAACTATTATGATGATAGAAAGACAAATTTTAAGGGGAAGAGCTGTAAAAAACGTATATGGATATAAAAGTACCCTTATAAGTATATTGTTCCCACCTATATTGCCCTTTAGGATGGTTATTGGGAATATCATAAACTTTCATGCTACTTTAAGAGCTTGGAAGATGCATCTTTTTAAACCTAGCACTAAAAAAAGAAAGAAAAAGCCTAGTTGGAATAAAACCAGTCATGAATTTTTAGAAAAAAAAGTCTTAAAGACCTTTAGAAGAAATTTAGGAGATGTCCTTTTATATAAAAACCTAATATCACCAGATGAATTAAAAAAATCTCTTAAAAAATCAGAAACTAATGGAATGCGGCTTGGAGAAACTTTAATAACAGAAGGTTTAGTATCGGAAGAGGATGTAATTATATCTTTATGTAAAGTAAATAAAGATATTTATTTTAAAATTAAACCTAATATGGTTTCAAAAGAGGGCATAGAGTTCTTTGGAAAAGATTTTCTATTACAAAACCTTATAGCACCTATTATGAAAACAAGAAATACAGCAGTATTTGCTATTTCAAATCCTGATGATAAAGAAAGAATAATAAATTTATTAAAGGATAAAAAATTTGAAAAAGAGGTTATCAAGTTTATATATTCTACAAAAGAGCATATAACAAATTCTTTAGAAAAAATGGATGAGGAATATTCAGATCAAATAAAATTTATAGAAAAATTAATAGAAGAAGATATTTTGCTCCTAGATGAAGGAATTATAGCTTTAAGGTATCAGAATACAAAAAAGAATATTAATGAAACACTATATGATATGGGATTTAAAGAACAAGGGGATAGAGGTCTAGTATTTAATTGATAGGAAAATATATTTGATATGCTTTAGAATGAGGGAGCCAACAATTCAATCTTTATAATAAAGATAATAATATTAATTTAATTTGGTAAAAAAAGTACAGAATATAATAATAGGATGGAAACATCTAATTTATTGAAGGAGAGAGTGATATGGATTTAGAGATGATAATAATCAATATTATAAATTATAGTGGTGAGGCTAGGAGCTTAAGTATGGAAGCTATGCAATATGGGAAAAAAGGAGATTTTGAGAAAGCAAGACATAACTTAAATGAGGCAAATAAAAATATTTCTAAATCCCATAAAAGTCAAACGGAATTGATTCAATCAGAGGCTAGAGGAGATAAACAAGAAGTATCTTTATTACTTATTCATGCTCAAGATCATTTAATGAATGCTATAACTATTAGGGATATGGCTAAAGAATTTATTGACTTATATGAAATTATCTCAGAGGAAAAAGGTGATATAAATGCGTAAATTAGGAGTATCAATTTATCCAGATAGATCATCTTTAGAAGAGAACAAAAAATACTTGGATTTGGCATCAAAGTATAACTTTACTAGAGTTTTTACAAATTTATTATCTGTTGATATGAATGAAAGTCATTCTTTTAATGATTTTAAGGAGATTGTAAAACATGCATCTAATTTAGGTATGGAAGTAATAGCTGATGTTTCCCCTGCAGTATTTAAAACTTTAGATATTCACTATACTGAATTAAAGTTTTTTAAAGATATAGGTCTCTCTGGTATTAGGTTGGATTTGGGATTTAGTGGAAAAGAAGAAAGCATTATGAGCTTTAATCCTTATAATTTGAAAATAGAGGTAAATATGAGCAGTGGAACTAAATATATAGAAAATATAATGAGTCATATTCCAAATAAGGATAATATCATAGGATGTCATAATTTTTATCCCCATAAATATACTGGATTGTCCAGAAAACACTTCATGGAGACTTCTAGTATCTTTAAAAAATATGGTCTAAGAACTGCTGCTTTTGTTTCATCTTCTAATGGAAATTTTGGACCTTGGCCTGTAAACGAAGGTTTACCAACATTAGAAGAACATAGAATGCTCCCTATTGAAGTTCAAGCTAAGGATTTGTTCAATACTGAGCTTATAGATGATGTAATTGTGTCTAATTGTTATGCCTCTGATGAGGAATTAAAATCCCTTGAAGAAATAGATAAGGATATTTTAACTTTTAAAGTGAAACTAATAGATGGATTACCAAAAATAGAAAGAAAGATTATATTAGAAGAACCACATTTCAACAGAGGTGATGTTTCAGAATATATGATAAGGTCAACTGAAAGTAGGGTGAAATATAAAGACTATGATTTTCAACTAATAAATCCTAAGGACATAGAAAAGGGAGATATACTAATTGATAGTAGCTTATATACTCATTATTCTGGAGAATTGCAAATAGCATTAAAGCCTATGAAAAATAGTGGTAGAACTAGTGTAGTGGGTAAGATTGTAGATAAAGAAATGTATCTGTTAGATTATATTAAACCTTGGCAAAAATTTAAATTTTCTTTGTGATGTATAGGATAAAATATATTAAAAATGCATAGTCCTTCAAAGGACATGCATTTTTAAGTTTTAATGGTAGTAAGCTATTAGCTATATAAGCAATAAGTATTGTAGGACTATATTTTAAATATGTCCAATGAAGCTTTTTGGATTTTTAATAACTCTAGTTATGCAAAATTCAAATTTAAATTTCCATGGTAGGATAACTAATATTTAGTTACATGATGATTCCCGTAAAGAAGTATATAAGTATCATATTGTATTTTTTAAGATTTTTAAATCTAAGCTAATAATTTCAGCGAATCATATATACTTTTTAAAGCACAGTAAAAAGTATCTTTCAATGGATAAATGACTCCTAACATGATACTGATCAAATCTAAGGTTTTCTTTAAAATATTGGTAACTAGTTTTAGTTCAATTAGCAGAATAATAATCTGATATTTAAAAACTTATAATTTGATGCAAAAGTCTTATACCAAATTCTTTTAGATAGAAAGGTGTCTGGTTAATTTTTTATTTTAGTTGATTTTTGAACTAAAAATAATATATACTAATAGATGTAGTTTAAAAGTAAACTATATTGAAAGAGGGAGATAAAATGTCATTTTACAAAGAAGAATCTAATATTTTTTATATTTATTTTCAAATAATAAAAAAATATAAAGATTATATGGAAAAGTCATTAGTAGAATTTGAATTAACACCAGCAGAAATAGATGTATTAACATTTTTAGTTAATAATATGGATAAAGATATTACAGCAAGTGAGATTAGTTTGTATAGAGGAATATCAAAAGGATTGGTATCACGTGCTGTTAATTTGCTTAAAGATAAGAAAATAATTGAGCCAAAAGAGAATTGCGAAGATGGTAGATCAGTATATCTTAAAGTCATAGATGAAGAAGATAATGTAGTTAAAAAAGTAAAAAAGATAAATGAAAAATTTAAAACACAATTGATTAAAGATATGGATATTAAGGATTTGGATTTATTTTTAAAAGTAAATAATAAAATGTTAAACAATATAAAGGATATAGAAATAGAATAAGGAGATATTTTAGAAATGGCAGAGAAAAAGATTAGAAACAGAGAATGTAAAAAGTTTATTATTTTCATTAGCAATACTAACTATTATAGGTCAGTTAATAAGTTTACTCTATAATATATACAACTTATAGCATTTATCTATGATAGGAACTATTTTATAAATTCAAAAGAATGTTTTAAATATTTATTTATAAAAAAGGAGATAAGATCAAATCTTATATTGTGATATGGTTTTTTAAAATAATAACTATTATTAGTTATAGTATCGAAGATAAATTAGTAATACAATTCTATTTAGTACTAAAATGGTAGGAATAAACAAAAGTTCTACAACTTTCATAAACGAAGGTTTTAGGACTTTTTTTAGTTTTTTTATCATGTCTATATTTTTGAGTATTTTAAAATATACCTCCTATTTTATTTAGGATCTAATTACTTTTCTAATTTTCTTTATTTATATTTAATTTAAATTCAAAGTTATCTTTAATTAAACTTTTATTTTTACCTATAATTATACTATTTTACAAAAAATTATATGATAAGTTTCATAGAAAGAATTTTCTATAAATGGTATTATAAAAAATACATCTACTAAATTATTTAATTTATTTTCTAAAGCAAAAAAGAGGAGGATATGGATGAAAAATAACTTAAGTACTTACGAAAATTTATCCCGTGAAGATATTTTAAAAATACTTAAAAGTAGAGATAGAGAACTTTATAAATTTAAAACATTATTTGATCATTTGGCAGAAGGTGTATATATGACAGACTGCAATACTAAAACTTTATATGTAAATACTGCATATGAAAAATTAAGTGATAATTCAAGAGAACATTTTATAGGTAAAACTATATATCAAGTGTTAGATGAAAAATTAATAGATGAATCTGGTACATTGTTGGCTATTAAAAATAGAAAATCTATAAGCATTCAACAAAAATTAGCTAATAATAAAATAGCGTTAATAACTAGTACTCCAATAATAAATGATAAAGATGAACTTGAATATGTAGTAACTATAGTAAGAGATATAACAGAAATTATGAATTTACGAGAAAAAATAATAGAAAGAGAAAGGGAGATTCAAAAACTAAAATCTCAGAAGGAGAGAGCTATGAATTTCATGTACAAGTCACATGAGACAGAAATAATATTAGAACAAT
The DNA here is from genome assembly GCF_024623155.1 of Anaerosalibacter massiliensis. NCBI lineage: Bacteria > Bacillati > Bacillota > Tissierellia > Tissierellales > Sporanaerobacteraceae > Anaerosalibacter > Anaerosalibacter massiliensis. The sequence continues at coordinate 332,665 of NZ_JANJZL010000002.1, read as the reverse complement.
CAAAGAAGGTGGCAAAATATGATAGTACAATTTTAATAACGGGAGAAACGGGAACTGGGAAAGGTGCTATGGCAGAGTATATTCATAAAAATAGCAATAGAAGTGACAAGAAATTCATACAACTTAATTGTGCATCTATTCCTGCTAGTTTAATTGAATCGGAACTTTTTGGTTATGAAAAGGGAGCATTTACAGGAGCTAGAGATTCTGGAAAAATAGGCATATTTGAACAAGCACACGGTGGAACTTTATTTTTAGATGAAATAGGAGAATTACCTCTTAGTATGCAGTCTAAACTTTTAACTGTTCTACAGGATAAGAAAATAAGAAAAATAGGATCTGATTCTGAAATAGATATAGATGTTAGAATTATCACTGCAACTAATAGAGATTTGAATTCTATGATTGAAGCTGGAAAATTTAGAGAGGATTTATATTATAGAATAAATGTAGTTCCAATACATATTCCACCGTTAAGAGATAGAAGAGAAGATATAACAGCTCTTACTAAAGAATTTTTAAGGGAAATAAATGAAAAATATAATATAGATGTAGATATAGATAGTGAGGCGTTTCATACAATGTATTATTATGATTGGCCGGGAAATGTTAGAGAACTAAAAAATTTAATAGAGAGACTTTTTGTATTTGCAAAAAATAATACTATTACTAAAGAGGATTTACCACAAAGTATGTTAATTAACATTTCAAATAAACATAGATCAAAGGATATAATACCATTAAATGAAGCTATATCAAAATTAGAATCAGAGCTTATAGTTAAAGCTTTTGAAAAAAAAGGAAATGTCAGAGATGCTGCTAAACTATTGGAGATACATCCATCAACTTTTGTTAGAAAAAGACAAAAATACATTGAAGATGGTTTCATAAAATAACTTTAAATAAAAGCATTTTAAAGCATATGCATTACTGCAACAATGTTGCAGTAATGCATATTTTCTTTTAAATTAGCTTAAAACCTAAATAAATGACCAAATGCAATTAATATTATGCAAAAATGCAACAAAAAACACAATTATTTTAAAATAATAATTATTGTTTTTTAAAAATAATGCGAATTTTTGTTTAAAATTACACCTCTAAAAATGTTTTTGAAAAATAAATAGTATTTGGCACGTTATCTGCAATTATAAAAGGTGTAATAAAAAAAAGGAGTGTTATTAATATGTCAATTAAAACTAGAGAAGAGTATATTGAAAGTTTAAGAAAATTAGACTTAAAGGTTTATATGTTTGGAGAGTTAATAGAAAATCCAGTTGACCATCCAATAATAAGACCTTCTATGAATTCAGTTGCAATGACTTATGAACTTGCAAACCAAGATGAGTATAAAGATTTAATGACAGCTATATCTCATTTAACAGGAGAACCAATAAACAGATTTTGTCATATTCATCAAAGTACAGAAGATCTAGTTAAAAAAGTAAAGATGCAAAGATTGATGGGACAAAAAACTGCGTCATGTTTTCAGAGATGTGTAGGATTAGATGCTTTTAATGCTATCTATTCTACTACATATGAAATAGATAAAAAATATGGAACAGATTATTTTGAAAGATTTAAGGAATATTTAAAATATGTACAAAAAAATGATTTGACAGTAGATGGAGCAATGACTGATCCAAAAGGAGATAGAGGACTTTCACCATCTGAACAAGAAGACCCAGACCTATACTTAAGAGTTGTCGAAGTTAGAGAAGATGGAATAATAGTAAAAGGTGCAAAAGCACATCAAACAGGAGCAGTTAATTCTCACGAACAATTAATAATGCCAACTATGGCTTTAAAAGAAAAAGATAAAGATTATGCAGTATCTTTTGCAGTACCATCTGATGCAGAAGGTGTATTTATGATTTATGGTCGCCAATCTTGTGATACTAGAAAATTAGAAGATGGAGCAGATATGGACCTAGGAAATGCAGAATTTGGTGGACATGAAGCATTAGTAGTATTTGACAATGTATTTGTGCCAAATGAAAGAGTATTTATGTGCAAAGAATATGATTTTGCAGGAATGATGGTGGAAAGATTTGCAGGATATCACAGACAATCATATGCCTGTAAAACAGGTGTAGGAGATGTGTTAATAGGAGCTACTGCTTTAGCTGCAGACTATAATGGGGTTCCAAAAGCTAGTCATATAAAAGATAAATTAATAGAAATGATACACTTAAATGAAACTCTGTGGGCTGGAGCGTTAGCCTGTTCCTATGAAGGAATTGAAACGGAATCAGGAAACTATTTAATAGATCTTTTACTTGCAAACGTCTCAAAACAAAATGTCACAAGATTCCCATATGAAATAGCAAGACTTGCTGAAGATATAGCAGGTGGATTAATGGTTACAATGCCATCAGAACAAGATTTTAAAGATCCTAAAATAGGAGAATATGTAGAAAAATATTTTGCGGGGAAAACAGGAACATCTACAGAAAATAGACTTAGAATTTTAAGACTTATTGAAAACATTACCTTAGGAACTGCAGCTGTAGGATATAGAACTGAATCTTTACACGGTGCAGGCTCACCGCAAGCCCAAAGAATAATGATATCAAGACAAGGAAAACTAGAAGATAAGAAAGAAATGGCAAGAATAATTGCTAAAGTAGATTACAGTAAAGATAAATAAACTAAGAATATAACCCAAATTAAATTTAAAATAGCAGGAGGACATCATGGAACTTAGATATAAAATAGAAAAAATAATAGAAAAAGATATTAGACCAAAGTTAAGGCTACATGGAGGTGATATAGAAATAAAATCTCTTGTAGATAAAGAATTAGTTATAAGACTTACAGGGAACTGTAAGAATTGTCCTTCTGCCCAAATGACTACGGAAGATATAGTGGAAAGGATTTTAAGAGAAAATTTAGGTAGTGAAATTGGAAATATAAAGTTAGATAGTTCAGTAGATGAAGATTTAATTAGTTTTGCTAAGAAAATATTAAAGATAAATTAGACGAAATATATGGAGTTGAAATATATGGAATGGAGAAAAATTTATGATAGTAAATTGGTAACTCCAGAGGAAGCAGTAAACCAAATAAAATCTGGAGATAGAGTAGTTGTAGGACATGCTGTAGGAGAACCCCAAACCCTTATTGATGCTATGGTAGAAAATAAGGATTGTTATGAAGATGTTGAAATTGTTCATATGGTAGCAATGGGAAAATCTAAATATGTAGAAAAAGGAATGGAGAAACATTTTAGACATAATTCTCTATTTGTAGGAAGTACAACAAGAGAAGCGGTAAAAGAAGGTAGAGCAGATTACATACCTGTATTCTTCTCAGAAATACCAAGTCTTTTTAGAGAGTTACTTCCTGTAGATGTAGCCCTTATACAAGCAAGTTCACCAGATGAACATGGATATTGTAGTTTTGGTGTATCTGTAGATTATACTAAAGAAGCATGTAAAAGGGCTAAATTAGTAATAGTACAAGTAAATAAACATATGCCTAGGACTTTAGGTGACTGTTTTATACATGTATCAGAAATGGATTTTATCGTTGAAAAAGATGAGCCGATTATAGAACTTATTCCTCCAAAAATCGGAAAGATAGAAAAAGAAATTGGAAGACATTGTGCGAGTCTAATAAATGATGGTGATACACTTCAACTTGGAATAGGAGGAATTCCAGATGCAGTATTGTCTTGTTTATATGATAAAAAAGATTTAGGAATTCATTCAGAAATGTTTTCCGATGGAGTAGTAGATCTTGTAAATGCTGGCGTTATAAACAATAGTAAGAAAACATATTTTAAAAATAAAATGGTAGCTACATTTTTAATGGGAACTAAAAAATTATACGATTTTGTTAATAATAACCCAATGGTAGAAATGAGAAGTGCAGATTTTGTAAACAATCCAGTGGAAATAATGAAAAACGATAATATTGTTTGTATTAACTCTTGTGTACAAGTTGATTTAATGGGACAAGTAGTTTCAGATAGTATAGGAAGTATGCAAATAAGTGGAGTAGGCGGACAAGTAGATTTTGTAAGAGGTGCTAGCATGAGCAAAAATGGGAAATCAATTATAGCAATGTCATCTACAGTTAAAGGGAAAGTCTCAAAAATAGTGCCTGTTATAGATAAAGGAGCAGCGGTAACAACATCTAGAAATGATGTAGATTATATAGTTTCAGAATATGGAATAGCAAGATTGAAAGGTAAGAATTTAAGACAAAGAGCAGAAGCATTAATAGAAATTGCTCATCCTGATTTTAGGCAAGAGCTTAGAGAAGCTTATTTAAATAAATATAATATAAAAAATAGCTAGGAGGAGAAGTAATGGAAGACAATAAAAAGGTATTAGCAAAAAAGTTTTATGAAGTTATGTATAGAATGAGAAGATTTGAAGAAGAAGTATTTGAATTTTATAAAAAAGGTATGATGCCAGGTTTAGCACACTTATATTTAGGGGAAGAAGCTATTGCAACAGGTGCATGTGCAGCTCTTGATAAAAATGATTATATAGCAAGTACTCACAGAGGTCATGGCCACCTAGTTGGAAGAGGTGCCGATCTTAATAAAATGATGGCTGAAATTCTAGGTAAAAAAGATGGATATTCTAAAGGAAAAGGTGGCTCCATGCATATAATGGCTTTAGATAAAGGCATTTTAGGAGCAAATGGTATTGTTGGCGGAGGAATCCCAATTGCCACAGGTGCTGCATACAAATCTAAATATAAAGAATCAGGAGAAGTTACAATAGCATTCTTTGGAGATTCTGCATCAAATCAAGGAACTTTCCATGAAAGTATTAATATGGCATCAGCTTGGGATTTGCCAATAATATATATTATTGAAAATAACTGTTTTGGCATATCTGTAGACATCAGAAAAGTTACAAAGGAACACCAATTATCAAAAAGATCAGTAGGATACGGAATAGAAGGAGTTACAATAAATGGAAATGATGTTTTTGAGGTTTATGAAACCGTATCTAAAGCTGTTGAAAAAGCTAGAAAAGGCGGAGGACCTACTTTAATAGAATGTAAGACATATAGATGGCAAGGACATCACGTTGGAGACCCAGCAACTTATAGAGATAAAAAAGAATTAGAGGCTTGGAAAGCTAAAGACCCTATCAAAAACTTATTGAAGTTAGAATTAATAGATGAAAGAGAAATAAATGAAATAGAAGAAAAAGTGGAAAATGAAATAAAAGAAGCAGTTAAATTTGCTGAAGATAGTCCATATCCAGAAATAGAAGAAGCATATACAGATGTTTTTGTAGATTAATTAAAATTTGTATTTAGTTTAAAAATAACTAGGAGGGAATTTCATGAGAAACATAATGTATAGAGATGCAATTTTAGAAGCATTAGATGAAGAAATGGCAAGAGATGAAAATGTTTTTGTAATGGGAGAAGACGTAGGTACAATAGGTGGTAACTTTAAATGTACTGCTGGATTATTAGAAAAATATGGAGATCTAAGAGTTAAAGATACACCAATATCTGAATCAGGATTTGTAGGACTAGGTATAGGAGCAGCTATAACAGGGTTGAGACCCGTTGTAGAATTAATGTTTGGTGATTTTATGATGGTAGCAATAGATCAAATTTGTAACCAAGCTGCAAAAATAACATATATGTCTGGTGGACAAGTCAGAGTACCGATGGTAATAAGAATGCCAATAGGTGGAGGTAGATCATCAGCAGCTCAACACTCTCAATCATTTTATGCTTGGGCGGCACATTGTCCAGGACTTAAAGTGGTAGTTCCATCTACTGCAGCAGAAGCAAAAGGACTTTTAAAAACTGCAATAAGAGATAATAACCCAGTATTATTCTTTGAACATAAAATGCTTTATACAGAAAAATTTGATTTAACTTCAGATGAAGACTATACAATTCCATTTGGACAGGCAAGAATTGTTAATGAAGGTGATGATATAACAATTGTAGCTACTTCTATGATGTTAGTTAAAACAGAAAAAGTTGTTAAAAAATTAAAACAAGAAGGAATAAATGTAGAATTAATAGATCCAAGAACTTTAGTACCTTTTGACAAAGAAACAATAATAAAATCAGTAGAAAAAACAGGAAAATTACTGATAATAGATGAAGGGCACAAAAGTTATGGAATAAGTGGAGAAATAACAATGAAAATTATGGACGACATATTCTATTCTTTAGATGCACCAGTTAAGAGATTAGGTACAGCAGATGTTCCGTTACCATTTAGTCCAGCTTTAGAATTCCCACTAATACCAGATGAAAAAGATATAGAAAAAGCAATAAGAGAAATGATATAAGTTTATTGAGGAGGAATAATCATGTCAGAAGTAGTTATAATGCCTAAACTAGGCTTTAATATGGATGAAGGTAAGTTAGTAAAATGGCATAAAAGTGAAGGCGATAGTGTATCTTCAGGGGAAGTACTATTTGAGATACATACAGATAAAACAACGATGGAAGTTGAAGCAGTAACAGATGGGATAGTACTTAGACTTCTAGTAGAAGAAGGAGAAGAAATGCCAGTATTTACTCCTATTGCAATAATAGGAGAAAGTGGAGAAAATCCAGATGAAATACTTAGAAAGTATAATGAAGAAAATGGAATAGAAACTGATGAAGAAAGTGGAGAAGAAGAAATTGTTGAAGAAACTGAAAATATAGAAGAAGTTGTAATAGACACAGATTTAAAACTGACTCCAAGAGCTAGAAGATATGTTAAAGAAAATAGTTTAGATATAAATAGTATAAAAAATATAGAAGGAACAGGATTTAGAGGTGGAATAACTGAAAAAGATATTAAAGCATCACCTATTGCTAAAAAATTAGCACATAAATTAGGATTAGATATATCTACAGTAGAAGGAACTGGAGTAGGAGGAAAAATCGTTAAAGATGATGTTCAAAGAAAATCCAATATATTACAAGAAGACCATACTAAGAGAGTTAAAGATACTATCCCATATTCAGGTGTTAGAAAAATAATAGGAGATAGGTTATCTGAAAGTAAATTTACAGCTCCACATTTGTACTTTAGTAATGATGTAGATACTACAAATTTAACTAAATTTAGAAAAGAATTGAATGAAAACTCTGATTTAAAAATTTCTTCAACAGATTTACTAGCCTATGCTTTAGGTAAAGCTCTTAAGAAATATCCAGAAATAAATGCATCATTAGTAGGAGATGTAATTGAACAGTATGAAAGTATAAATATAGGTATAGCAGTTGCAGGTAATAATGGATTAGTTGTTCCAGTAGTTAAAAATATACAAGAAAAAACTATTCAAGATGTAGCAAAAGAAACAAAAGATTTAATTTCTAGAGCTAGAGTAGGAAAACTATTAAGTGAAGAATATAACGGTGGGACTTTTACTATATCTAATTTAGGAATGTTCGGAATAGATAGTTTTACAGCGATAATAAATCCACCAGAATTAGCAATTTTAGCGGTAAGTTCAATTAATAAAAAACCTGTTGTAAAAACTAATAAAGATGGAGAAGATATCATTTTAATAAGACCAATGATGAATATGCAGCTTTCAGTAGATCACAGAATTATAGATGGATTATTAGCAGCAGAGTTCTTAGGATATGTTAGAGAAATTTTAGAAAATCCTATTAAAATTTTAATGTAATAGGGGGTAAAAAAATGGATTTTGAAGTAACTGTAATAGGTGGCGGTCCAGGAGGATACGCTACCGCTATTAAATCAGCACAAAGAGAGAAGAAAACCTGTGTTATAGAAAAAGAAAATTTTGGTGGAGTTTGTTTAAATGAAGGATGTATTCCAACAAAAACTTTAATAAAAACTATAAATGTTTTAGAAGAAATAAAAAGATCTAGTGAATTTGCAATTGAAGGCTTAGATACTAAAAATGTAAAGGTATCTATGGAAAAACTTCAAAAGAGAAAAGAGATGGTTAGAAAACAATTAGTTGGAGGAACAGAAAGTCTATTAGAATCCAATGGAGTAGAAATATTTAATGGAGAAGCAAGTTTTAAAGATAAAAATACAGTAATAGTTAATGGTAAAGAAATAACTTCTGAAAATATAATAATTGCTACAGGATCTAAAACAGCTGAAGCAAGATTTATAGAGAGAATTGGAGAAACCAATATTATAACAAGTAAAGAAGCTTTAGAATTTGAAAAAATACCAAAAAGTATATCTATAATAGGTGGAGGAGTTATAGGTATAGAATTTGCATATATATTCTCTAAATTAGGAACAAAAGTAACAGTTTTGGAATTGATGGATAGAATATTACCTATGGTTGATGAAGAAATCTCTAATATATTAAAGAGAAATTTAGAAAAGTCTGGAGTTAAAATCATAAATAACGCAAGAGTAAAATCTGTAAATGAAAATACAGTTCATTATGAATTTAAAGGAAAAGAGGAGTTTGTTATTAGTGAATATACACTTTTATCTATAGGAAGAACTCCAAATACTGAAAACTTAAATTTAGAGGCCGTAGGAATAGAATTAGATGGGAAAGCTATAAAAGTAGATGAATATTTAAGAACTAATATACAAAATATTTATGCCATAGGAGATGTAAATGGTAAATCTATGTTAGCTCATACAGCAAGTCATGAGGGTATGGTAGCACTAGATAGTATATTTGGAAAATTTAGAGAAATGGAATATGATAAGATACCATCTTGTATATATGTAAATCCTGAAATTGCTTCAATAGGTCTTACCGAAGAGCAAGCTAAAGAAAAATATGGAAAAATTAAAGTGGGTAAATTTCCAATCATAGGGAATGGAAAAGCAGTAGTTGAAGGAAATACAGAGGGATTGATAAAAGTTATATTAGATGTAGAATTAGATGAAATACTAGGAGTTCATATAATGAGTATTCATGCTACAGATATGATAGCTGAAATAGCAGCAGCAATGAACTTAGAATCTACTTCGGAAGAAATAATGAATTCTATTCATCCACATCCTACAGTATCAGAAATAATACCAGAAGCGTTTATGGCTGCTAATGGTAGAGCTATTCATTTTTAGAAAGGTGGAATAAAATGAAAAAGTTTGCAGTAAAACCAGAAATATATATGTACAATAAAGTAAAAGAATTTATTGAGGACATAAACATAAAAAAAACAGATTTAATAATAACAAATGAATCAAGATATAACCAATATTTTGGAGATCTAAATTTAGAATGTCATGTGTTATTTAGAGAAAAGTATGGCAAAGAAGAACCATCAGATGAAATGGTAGAAGCTATTTATAACGATATAAAAGATCTAAATTATAAAAGAATAATAGCAGTAGGAGGAGGTACTACAATAGATGTTGCTAAATTCTTTGCTTTAAAAGAATTATACCCAGTATTAGATTTATACGATGGGAAAATAGATATTCAAAAAGCTAAAGAATTAATAGTAGTTCCAACTACTTGTGGTACAGGTAGTGAAGTTACTAATGTATCAATACTTGAACTTAGAAGCAGAAAAACTAAAAAAGGTATGGCAGTAGAAGAAATGTATCCAGACAAAGCAGTACTTATACCTGAATTATTAGAAAAATTACCATTTAAATTTTTCGCAACAAGTTCATTAGATGCTTTAGTTCATGCTGTTGAATCTTTATTATCACCGAAAACATCTCCCTTTACAGAAATGTATTCATATAAAGCTATAGAAACTATACTTAAAAGTTATAAAATAATAGCAGAAAATGGAGAAGAAGCAAGAAAACCACTTCTAAATGATCTATTATTAGCAAGTACATTTGCAGGAATATCTTTTGGAAATGCAGGATGTGCTGCAGTTCATGCTATGAGCTATCCTTTAGGAGGAATATATCATGTACCACATGGAGAGGCTAATTATGCAATGTTTACAGGAGTGTTAGAAAAATATGGTGAAAAAACAGAAGGTGGTAAATTAGAAAAATTAAATAAATTTATCTGCGATGTAATTGGATGTAGTGAAGAGAATGTATATGAAGAACTTGAAAACCTTTTAAATAAAATATTAATGAAAAAACCTTTAAGAGAATATGGAGTAAAAGAAGAAGAAATATATGAATTTGCAGATAGTGTAATAGAAAATCAAGGAAGATTAATGTCAAATAATTATGTAGAACTTAATAGAGATGATCTAATAAATATATATAAAAAATTATGGTAAATATATAAACAATTCAGGAGAATGATTTATGAAGTTAATTAATTTATATGAACAAAAAGGTATAAAAATAGGAGAAGGAATGAATGAAAGAGAAGTAAAACTATTTGCTTCGCCTAAATCGGAAATTAGGAGAGAAGATTTTGCATTAGGATTAACTATAATAAAACCTGGACAAGTCCATGAGATGCATAACCATACAGATAATCAAGAAATCATTTATGTAAATAAAGGAGATGGAATAGCAGTAGTAGAGAACTATAAAGGCACTCATGAATTTAGGATAAGAGAAAATGATATTCTAAGTTTAGATTATAATGAATCACATTCGTTTATAAATGATGGAAAAATGGATCTAGAATTACTTTGGATATATTCTCCGTCAGGATTAGCTGAGGATAAATTTTTAATAAAATAATAAGTTTAAGGAGGAATTAAAATGAAAAAGGATATTAAATATTCAGTAGAAGTTAAAGATGGTTATGCATTTAAAGGTGTCGGTGGATTAGTTATTAGAACTATTCATCCAGAAGTAAATGGTTCAGATCAATTAGGAATGGGAGTAGTTTATATGTATCCAGGTGAAGAACTACCACCACATAGTCATTTTAATGAAGAGGCCTATTTTATCTTATCAGGAGAAGGCTATATGACAGTTGATGATGAAGAAATAGAATTAAAGAAAAATTTATCGGTTTATATGCCAGCAGAAAGTGTTCATTATACAAAAAATACAGGAAATGAACCGTTGATATTTATATGTGCTTTATCACCAGCTCCAATTGCAAAATAATTGATAAATTGAGATAGGAGGTAAGATATGGATTACTTAGAATTTGCTAATTTACCTATGATGTGGGTTGTATCAGCGCCTATAGTTTTAATAGCTTTAATACAAGCATTGGTATACTTAAAGCGTGCTTATTCAGCAGCACTTGAAATTGGTTTTGATAGAGATATGCTTAACAGATGTATAAGATCCAGTATAATAACTTCCATAGGACCATCATGTGCTATAGGAGTTGGTATAGTTGGATTAATGAAGCTTATAGGTGGACCAATGGCATGGCAAAGATTATCAGTAATAGGTGCTTTAATATTTGAAGGACCTAACGTAGCATTTGCAGCAGAAGGTTTAGGACTTACATTACATGAAATAACACCAATGGCTTTTGCAGCTATCTGTTGGGCAATGGGGTTATCAGGAATTTTTTGGCAGTTAAACGTTATATTTTTCGCTCCTAGTTATGACAAAATACTTCATAAGGTAACGAAGGGAGATGAAAAAATATTATCATTCATAGTATTATCCACTATGATGGCAATATTTAGTAGAAATATAATTCCAAATTTTCTTGTTATATCAAGATCAACATTTGCAACAATAATTGGAGCAGGTGTTATGGTTATTATGACATTGTTATGTAAGAAGTTAAAACAAGATTGGATAGCTGAATGGACATTACCAGTATCAATGTTAGTGGGTATGTTTGGTGCACTGGCATTTTAATTCAATTAATTAGAGTAAGGAGATGAAATAGTGGAGAATAAAAATAATTTCGATTATGAGAATTATAGCAAAGGAGTAATTAGGTGGGGAAGAATTACCCTGTTAATATCCATATTTCTAGCATTTTTACCTGCAATTTACTTGGCTGTAGGTCATGGACTTTGGCCAGGATTAGATATGATTAAGAAAGCATTTATTCCAATAGTTGCGGCTTGGGGTATCCTTTGGTTAATAGAGCCTATTAGTTATTATCCAATTTTAGGATTGACAGGAACATATGTATCTTGGCTTGCAGGAAACATATTAAATCTTAGACTTCCTTGTTCAATACTTGCACAACAAATAGCTGGAGTCAAGGAAGGAACTAAAGAAGGAGATATAATATCCACAATAGGATTAAGTACATCGGTGGTAGTAAATTTAATAATACTTGTCATTTTTGGTATAGCAGGTGTTCAAATATTAGAATTTTTACCAAACTCACTAAATGAAGCATTTGATTACGTTTTACCAGCAATATTTGGTGCTATGATGGCTTCTTATGCATTTAGAAACTATAAGTTGGCTATATTAGCCTTTGTAATAGCCCTTATAGTGAAGCTGGCAAAAGTTTCATCAGGATTAGAACTAATGTTAATTGTATTCCCAACTGTAATAATTGCACTTTTATTAAATAAAAATGCAAATAGAATAAAAAACACATGTAAATAATAATTGATATAATATTGATTATTCGTTTATATATTACAAGCTACTGCTAAAAAACATAAATTTGAATATCCAAAGCCATTGAAAAAACATCATAAAGATCAAGCTAAAAGTATAAAAGCCCTAACCTTATTAAATAGAGGAAGGGCTTTTTATTATTTAAAACATATTTATGATATAATAATGAGAATAAATAAGAGATAATTAGAGGAAATTGTTTTACAAGTTTCAAAAACATCATATTACTTGGAGAACAAGTCCTTTTATATTGGATAATGGAGAAGCAGAAATGGATATTGTGTTTATATGCAAATATCAATCAGGTGATCCAAAGCCAATATCAGATGATGAGGTTAGTGAAGTATATTGGCTGTCCAGTAATAAGATATTAGAGAATAAAATTGCACCTATATGATTAAAAGAGAGTATTAGAAAGGCAGAACGTGTGAGGTTACAAATAGAAAACTCTATGCCTTAATAAATTAAAAGTGAGCATATTTAAATGTATAAATATGCTCACTTTTAATTTTTTTACTACGACTTCTATAAATACATAGGTAAGGTTAATGTGACAGAAAATCCACCATAAGAACTATGTCCTACTGTAACACTTCCGTGATGTGCAGACATAATTTGTTTTACAATGAGTAGTCCCAAACCATGACGCTGTTCCGTGGTGTTTTCATCACAAACCATATAATGCGGAGTATTACTCAGATTTTCAATTTGTTCGTCAGTTGCACCGATACCATTATCATCAATTTGTATTTCGTATTTATCATCTTTTCCAATCATGGTTATATATATATTGCAACCATTTTCGTTGTGATTGATGCTGTTTTGAATAATATTGGTAACAGCTCGTTTTAATAATGCCTTATCCCCATTGACAAAGCATGTGGTAATGTCATCACTTGTTATCCATTCAATGGGATATTGTTCGCCTATATCCATGTTCATAAAATCAACAACTACTTGTCTAATGATTGATACAATGTTTATGTTTTCGAGATTAACAGGTTGCATATTATATTCCAGTTTGGATGTCAGATTGAGATCATTGATTAAATTTTTTATTCGTTCACTTTGACGACGGATAACAGCTGCTTTCTGTCGTTCTTCATCGGCGAGATGAGCGTGGGACTCTAACTGTCCAGCATATCCCATTATCATAGAAAGTGGTGTCCGTATGTCGTGAGACACCCCTGCAATCCAATTTGCACGGGCTGTTTCTTTCCGTTTCAATTGGTAATCCTTTGTTTCTAGTATCTCGGATGTTTTGTTAATGCTTGCAGCAATTTCAGATAATACACCTTTTTCTTTCACATGAATCTGTTTTTCAAGTGGTAAATTTCTGATTCCGTTCAAAATTGGATTAACGGACTTCAGTAATCTTGTGTTTGCAATCATGTAGATAACAAAGATAACAAAAATATTTCCTCCCAACACCAATAAAAGGATTTTGAAAAAATTAGCAATGAACCAATAGTCCCAACTGTTGTACATGTGCTTCCAATAGCTTGTTTTTGGAAAACCCAGTACAACTAAACCATCTTGGTGTTCACCAGTAAAAGTAGGATATCCTTTGATATATCCACGGGTAAGCATTGATATATCTGACAGGCTGTATTCTGTGGGTATCTCGTTTGGTAGATTCTCTGTATGCCAAATTACATTCTTTGTATTATTGTCAACTAAAATTGCCCAAGTATTATTGCTGTTCAGTTCTTTTGAAAGGCTCTCAGACAATATATAGCTGTTTTTACTTTTCGAAAGAGCCTTTGCCATGTCCGTTGCAGTTTTCCACGGAGAACCACTGGCAGTCTGATTGTAGCCGATAACAGCTATAGCAATAAAATTAAAAACAATTAAGAGAAAGCTGCTTAAAAGTAATATACCTATAAAACGTCTGATTAGTTTTGGTATACTTTTCATCTTATTTTCCCTCCACATTCAGCTTATATCCAAGCCCCCTTATGGTTATCAGAGAAGTGGGCTTGGACGGATTTTCCTCGATTTTTTCACGAATACGGCGGATATGTGCCATTAAGGAATTTTCATATCCAAAGGGATTATCACCCCAGGCAGCTTCACACAATGCGTCGATGGTTACAATCTTACCAGTATTGAGATATAGAGCCAAAAGTAAATCATACTCTTTTGCTGTGAGGGCAATGTGTTCTCCGTTTTTTATGACTTCGGCTCTATCAAAATCAATTTCACTTGCATGAAGTTTCACAAGAGGATTCTCGTTCTTATAGCTCCTACGAAGAATCGCACCGATCCTAAGTGTTAATTCTTTTGGTAAAAACGGCTTTACGATGTAATCGTCAGCGCCAAGTCCAAAACCTTTGAATTTGTCTTCATCCTCACCTCGTGCAGTCAAGAAAAGAATGGGATAATCTTTTGTTTGTTTCAATTGTTCCATAAGAGAGAAGCCGTCACTATCTGGCAGCATGATGTCAAGTATAGCTAGTTCAGGATTTGTTTCAGAAGCAACCTTAAGTGCTTCTTTTACACTCTTGGCTGTAGCTATATTTTCATATCCATCTTCTTTTAATATGGAAACAACCATATTTAATAGTTCTTGTTCATCATCAACTAATAATATACGTTTTTTTTTCAAGAAATTATAATCCATATTATTCACCTTCTTTATTTTTGCCATTATAACACATAAATAATACCACATAAATATATATTTTTATCATTCTTCTAAAAATGTAAGGTAGATGTAAGGAAGAGAGAAGGTTGGCATAAGGTTAATCATGTAAACTAAGTATAGTAACCAGAAAGGAGTAGATTGAAATGAATATTATTGAAACAAATAAATTGACTAAATCATATAGTGATTTTATGGCAGTTTCCAATGTGGATCTTCATATTCGCAAAGGTTCCATATATGGTTTACTTGGACCTAATGGAGCAGGTAAGTCTACTATTATGAAAATGTTTCTTGGATTGATGCAGCCAACAAGTGGGTCTTTTACCATTGATGGTAAATCCTATCCTACTGATAGACTGAAAATTCTTAGTGAAATAGGCTCTTTTATTGAAGGCCCAGCGTTCTACGGAAATCTTAGTGGAGAAGAAAATTTGGAGATTATTCGAAAGATTTTAGGATTGCCCAAATCTTCTGTTTCTGAAGTTCTTGATTTAATGGGATTAACAGAGCATCGCAAACGACTTGCTAAAAAATATTCTCTTGGAATGAAACAGCGTTTAGGACTTGCAGGTGCTTTAATTGGTAAACCGCCAATTCTTATTTTAGACGAGCCTACCAACGGCCTTGATCCAGTAGGAATTCATGAGGTTCGAAATCTGATTCGTTACTTGCCAAAGAAATTTGAATGTACTGTTTTAATATCTTCACACTTGCTGTCGGAAATAGAATTGATGGTAGATGATATTGGTATTCTTAATCATGGACAACTTCTGTTTGAAGGTACCTTGGATGAATTCAGATATAGTGCTGGTGAGAAAGGATATTCTACAGACAAATTGGAAGATACGTTCCTTACAATGATTGAGGAGGATAACCGGAAGCGAGGTGCTATTAGATGAGCATTTGTTTAGAGTATAAAAAGCTAAAGCGTACTGGATTTTTGCCAGCATTTTTTGGAGGTGGATTGTTGAGTGCCTTTGTTCCTATAGGAAATATGATGTTTCGCTCAGAAATCTTTGTAAATAGTCCAGAGCCGGCTTTGAAAATCTTGTTCAATGCAAATTGGCAGATGATGGCAATGCTCAATCTTTTTTTGATTGTTATTGGAGCATGCATCATGTACCATACGGAATATGCCGATAACGCTATGCAAAAAATGGATGCACTACCTATAAGACAAAGTAGCAACTTTTTTAGTAAATTTTTTATCTTAACAGTATCAATCATTGCTGTCTTGGCTATAGAGGCGGCATCCCTTGCTTTCTGTATACATCACTGGTTTTCGCTTTATGATGAGTTTGCAATTGAATTATTAAAGAGCATAGGATATGCAGCCATACTTGCTGTACCTACGTTGATATTGATGACAGGAATTGCATCGATTTGTAAAAATATGTGGATTTCTCTTGGTGTAGGGATTATATGTATGTTTGTAGCTACTATGATTCCTAAAACAAACTTTATACTTTCACTGTTTCCCTTCGCTCTTCCTTTTCAAACGCTTTGGGATACAGAGTCTACTAGAATATTCCAATTTATATGTGGTGTAGGTATTGAAACTGGAGTATTTGGAATGGCTGAACTAATTTACTTAAAGGTTAGGAGGAAATTTCAATGAGTTTTTTATCTTTGATAGGGGTTGAATTGAAAAAGATACAACATTCTAAAATTCTTTGGATTTTACTGATACCTATTGTATTGTTGTGGATACCAGCAGTTATAAATGCTGATTTGAATTTTGATACGCAGTTGGAGGGTATCTCCCCCGAAAACAACTTTCTTGTTCAAAGTTTTATGGGATTTGCATGGTTTATGTATCCAGCAAGCTTGGTAATTTGCACTGTATTACTAAATCAGACGGAGAGAAGTAATAGGGGTATTTTAAAAATGTTTTCGCTGCCCATAAGTAGATTCAAATTATGTTTGGCAAAATTTGTGGTTTTGTTAATTCTTGCTGTTGTTCAAATGGTAATAATGTTAACAATGTATTTCCTTTGTGCAGCTATTGCATCCAGTATACAGGACTATCAGTTTATACTATCTCCACTTATTGTGCTAAAAGAAGCTGGAATGATTTATTTGTCCTCTATTCCTATGGCAACTGTTTATTGGATGTTAGCCACTTGCATTCAGACACCGATTTTTTCAATTGGAATCGGTTTAGCAACCATCGTTCCATCTGTTTTGGCAATTAATACAAAGATGTGGTTTTTATATCCAATGTGCTATCCTTTCATGATAATTACATCTGAAATGCATAAGATGGCAACTAACTTAGGAACATTTTCATATAAACTATTCCCATGGATTCCTGTTGCTATGGCATTTACCGTTATATGTTTAGTTATTTCCTGTATCCGATTCGGACAGGTTGAAGGGAGATAATATTATGAAAAACAAAATTTTAACTGTTATCAACATAATTATGCTTTTTATCCCGTGGACAATTCTTCCACTTAGAACTAATGCGTGGGCATTGAAATCGCCCACAGCAGAAATTATGATTTCTGCTTATGCTGTTTTTATGATTTTCAGCGGCATCTTTACTATTTATGTATATATGAAAGGTAAGGTTAAAAACAATCTTATGAAAGTATGTACTGTTATCAATGGTTTATATGCTGTTGTAGGAGCAATAATATTTTTTATGATGATTTCCCAAAAGTTTATGTAAGAAAGAATAAAAAATGGCAAGAGTAAAATCTTGTCGTTTTTTAGTGGATTAAATTTTGTTAATTTGATACTATGAGATATTGAAAGATTTCTATATTGAGGAGGTATTAAATGAAACAAAATTTTGAAAATAGAAATCCTATGGGATATGAAAACATTCTTCCGTTACTTATAAAAATGTCTTTACCTGTTATGTTATCTATGCTGATACAATCATTATATAACATAGTAGATTCATATTTTGTAGCAAAACTAAGTGAAAAAGCTTTAAGAGCAACTTCATTGTCTTATCCAATTCAAATAATAATAATAGCTTTAGGAGTAGGTACAGGGACTGGACTAAATTCTCTAATTTCAAGATCACTTGGTTCAAAAAAACAAGAGAAAGCTGATCAAGCGGCATTGCACGGACTTATTATTGCTACTTTATCTTCATTAATATTTGTTATTTTTAGATATACTTTAATAAATGATTTTTTTAACTATTTTACAAAAGATCCTGAAGTTAAACATCTGGGTATAGAATATTTAAGTTTAGTAAGTAATTTTGCTTTTTTGTCAATTATACAGATTACGATAGAGAAGACAATTCAAGGAACAGGAAAAATGATTTGGACGATGATTATACAACTAATAGGTGCAGTATTAAACATAATCTTAGATCCAATAATGATTTTTGGTTTATTTGGATTTCCTGCTATGGGTATAAAAGGTGCAGCGTTGGCAACTTTGATAGGACAAGGTGCTGGAGCAATACTTGGAATAATTGTATTATTTTCAAATAAAATAGATTTAAATATGGATTTTTCCAAGTTTAAATTTTCAAAGAGTATTATAAAACAAATATATAATGTAGGTTTTCCAAGTATTATAATGCAGTCAATAGCAGCTTTAGTAACTACAATAATGAATTTGATTTTAATAAGGCATTCTGAAATGGCAGTGTCAATTTTAGGGATATACTTAAAATTGCAATCCTTTATATTCTTACCAGTATTCGGGTTAAGTCAAGGAGTATTACCATTAATGGGTTATAATTATGGTGCTGAAAATAAAGAAAGAGTAAAAGAGACTTTTAAATGGGGAATGAGATTAACTATTATTATAATGTTAATAGGAACTATTTTATTTCAGTTATTTCCTAAGCAGCTTATGAGCATATTTTCAAATAGTCAAGAAATGATAAATATGGGTGCATATACTTTGAGAATTATATCAATATCTTTTGTATTTGCAGCAATAGGAATAACTAATTCAACATTTTTTCAAGCTCTTGGTTTAGGAAGATATAGTTTAATAGTGACTTTTTTAAGGCAATTAATTATAATAATACCAGTAGCATATTTATTGTCATTTATAGGATTGAATTGGGTATGGGCAGCTTATCCAATAGCTGAGTTTGTTTCAACAATAGTATCAGTTATATTAAAGAATAAGGTAATGGAGAGATATGTAGATATATTACCAGAATAATCTTATATAGACTAATAATATAAAAAAGAATGTTTAGCTCTGAAGAATTTATTTCAGGGCTTTTTCTATGCCTAAATATTAGTAAATGGCAAGGGAAAAAAATCATGTTACAGTATACATACTATTGGTATGTATGGAAAGAGGAGTGATCTTGTGGCTAGGAATAAATATCCTGAAGAAACTATAGAACGCATTTTAGACGTATCCTTGGAACTATTTATTCAAAAAGGATATGAAAATACCTCTATTCAAGACATAGTAAATAATCTTGGAGGTTTAAGTAAAGATGCTATATATCATCACTTTAAATCTAAGGAAGAAATTTTAGAAGCTGTATCTAAACGTATTTATTCTTCTACAAAAACTTCTATGTTAAGTATAATAAATAGTAGGGAATTAACAGGATTAAAAAAGTTAAGAAAAATATTTAAGTACTCTATAGAAAATTCAAATCAAGATTTAATGTTTCCGGACTCACCAAAATTATGGGATAATCCTAACTTGCTTGTTATGCAAATGAAAGAACTTATGGAGGATATTGTTCCTAATTATATGCAACCAATTATAGAACAGGGTTTGCAAGATGGCTCAATTAAAACAGATTATCCTAAAGAATTAGCAGAAGTAATAATATTACTTTTTAACATTTGGATAAATCCATTAGTCTATGATGTGCCTGTTGAGGAACTAATAAACAAAATAAAGTTTTGTGATATCTTGTTTAAAGGGATGGGAATCGATATTTTAAATGAAAATATGTGTGAGAAAATTATTAAATTGAAAACTTTATCAACAAGATAGTATAAAATTTTAATAGCTGTCTTTAAGTAGACAGCTATTAAAAAAACATATACATACCAACGGTTGGTATTCAAGATAGAAGGAGATGTTTCATATGGAAAATAAATTATTTCTTTGTTTGGAAATGCAATTTTACAGTTTGTTCTATCCCTCTATTTACTAAGAAAAACTGGTTCTGTAGCTTTATTTGGGATCGTTTCAGCACTATCATTTATTCCTATGATAATTATGTCTTTAATTGGTGGGATTATTGCTGACAGAAAAAATAAACGAAATATAATGGTTATTTTAGATTTTTTGACAGCAATTATTGTATTAGTTTATGTTTTATTTTATAAAAACATATCCTTTGTTCCGTTTTTAATTTTTATTCTAATGACTTTATATGGAATACAAGGAACTTATCAGCCAGCAGTTCAGTCTAGTATTCCTTTGCTTTTAAATAAAGATAAAATAATATAGGGAAACTCGATTATAAACTTGGTTAACTCTTTGGTTAATTTAATAGGACCTGCGATTGGAGGAATCCTTTTTGGTGTTTATGGAATTATGCCTATTCTAATAGTTAGTATAATATGTTTTGTTTTCTCTGCAATTATAGAGATATTTATTGACATTCCTTTTGATGAAAATGTGTCTTCTGAGAGTATATTTTCTATTATTAAGGCTGATATGTCATTAAGTATTAAATTTATATTGAAAGAGAAATCAATTTTAGGAAAATCTATATTGATAATTTCTGCATTTAATCCATTTTTAACATCAATGCTTATTGTTGGTATGCCATCTATTATAATAAAAACACTAAATTTTAGTGATGAATTATATGGTATAACACAAGGGGTAATAGCAATGGACTCAATTATAGGAGGAATTATTACGGGGATTTTAAGTGAAAAATTAAACATTAAAAACTTGCACTATCTATTGATAGCTTGCACATTTTCAATTATTCCTATGATATTAGCATTATCATATACAACAGCATCTTTGTTTACCTATATTATAATATCTACAATGGGGTTTTTTATTATGATATTTGCAATTATGTTTAGTATTCAAATAATGACATTTGTACAGATACAAACTCCACCTCGAATAGTAGGAAAAGTAATTTCCTGTCTATTAGGACTATCTTTATGTGCTATGCCTATTGGTCAAGCATTATATGGAGTATTGTTTCAAAACTGGCTCAACTCTCCCCAAATTGTGCTTATAGGAGCTATTATTTGTTCTTTTATTATGTCAATTTTTTCTAAATATACATTTAATAAATTGAATTAGTTATAATTTTTGTAATAAAAAAATTAGTTAAAAGGTCTTAAAAATGAATATAGCTTATCTAAATCTACAATACTAGCATGGGTAAAGAAAGTTAAGCCTGTAGTACACAAGGATAAAGTAATTATTTAAGCTGACTATCAAACCTCATTAAAAAATAGGATAAGCATTGCTTATCCTATTTTTTAGTTCTTATTTGCTTTCGTCATTTGTTATTATTTATAATAACTATTGACAAAATTGTTTTAAATGATACCATGTTATTATGAAAAATAACAACTATATTCAAATAATAGTTATATTTTTAGACATTTAGAGAAAGGGTGGTCCTATTGGCATATCAATCTGAAGCAGTACTAGAACAAAATCTATTGAAATCATTAATTAGAAATGGTTATGAATCAGTAAATATAAATAGTGAAGAAGATTTAAAGAATAATTTTAGAAAACAGATCAGTGAGTTTAATAAAGATAAATTAAAAGGGGAACCTCTTACAGACAAAGAATTTCAAATAATAATGAATAGGATTGAAGGTAAGGGAGTGTTTGAATCAGCCAAAATTTTAAGAGATAAACTTGAAATCGAAAGAGAAAATGGTGAAAGACTTTTCCTTACAATAATGGATACACAAAAATGGTGTAAAAATCTATTTCAAGTTACAAATCAGATAACAGTAAGAGGAAAGTATGAAAATAGATATGATGTAACCATACTTATAAATGGTCTTCCATTAGTTCAAATAGAGCTTAAAAGAAGAGGATTAGATATGAAAGAAGCATTTAAGCAGATTTGTAGATATAAATCCCATTCATATACATACACAAGCCTATTTAGATATATTCAAATATTTGTAGTATCCAATGGTGTAGATACTAAATATTTTGCCAACTCTGATGGAAGCTTAAATTACAAATATACTTTCTTTTGGACAGATAAAGAAAATAATAGGATTACGAATTTAAAGGACTTTAGTAGAACATTCTTAGAAAAATGCCATATATCTAAGATGATAGCAAGATACATGGTACTGAAAGAAACAGATAAACAATTGTTAGTATTAAGACCATATCAAGTATACGCAGTAGAAGAAATAGTAAAAAGAGCTTTAGAAACTAATAATAACGGATATATTTGGCATACAACAGGATCAGGCAAAACACTTACATCATTTAAGGCAAGCCAAATACTTTCTAGCGAAGAAGGTATAGATAAAGTCTTTTTCTTAGTAGACAGACAGGATTTAGACCATCAAACAGAAAAAGAGTTCAATGATTTTCAACCAGGTTCAGTAGATAGAACGGATAGTACAGATAATTTAGTGGAACAAATAAAGGATATTATGAATCCAATCATAGTTACTACTATCCAAAAAATGAGCAATGCCATTAAAAATCCTAAATATAAGGATATTATGGAACCTTATAAAAATAAAAAAGTTATATTTATAATAGATGAATGTCATAGATCCCAATTTGGAAAAATGCATACAATTATAAAAAAGCATTTTGAAAACAGCCAGTATTTTGGATTTACGGGTACTCCAAGACTTCCAGAAAATAAATCAGAAGATGATAGAACTACAGCAGATTTATTTGATAAATGTTTACATCACTATTTAATAAAAGATGCAATTCATGATGGAAATGTTCTAGGGTTTTTAGTAACATATATAAAAACACTTGATTCTAAATTAGATGAAATAGCTCCAGAAAAAGTTCAAGCTATAAATACTGAGGAAGTATGGAAGGCAGATGATAGGATAGACTTAGTGGCAAGACACATAATAGATTATCACGATCAAAGGGCAAGAAGTAAAGGCTATAACGCAATATTTGCAACGGATGGTACAAAATCCTTAGTAAAATATTATGATAAATTTAAAGAATTGGATCATGACTTTAAAATTGCTAGTATATTTACCTATGAGCCAAACCCAGATTTAAGTGAAGGCAAAGTTCATCCAAGAGATAGTTTAGAAAGAATGATTAAAGATTATAACGAAATGTTTAATACTAACTATTCTACAGATAATTATGATGCATATAGAGCAGATGTAGACAAGAAAGTAAGGGAAACAAAGATAGATATACTTCTAGTTGTAGATATGTTTTTAACAGGATTTGATTCTAAAAAATTAAACACTTTGTATGTTGATAAAAATTTAAGATATCATAATTTACTTCAAGCGTATTCAAGAACTAATAGATTAGATTCTGATAAAAAACCTTATGGAAATATAGTATGCTTTAGAAACCTAAAAGAGGCTACAGATGAAGCTTTAAAAATATTTTCAGAAACTGATGATATAGATTCAGTTCTGGCTAAGTCTTTTGATGAATATTTAGAACAGTTTAAAAAACTAGTAGATAAACTTTTAAGTATTGCTCCAAGGCCTGAAACTATAGACAGTATTAAAAGTGAAGAAGAACAAAAGGAATTTGTAATAACATTTAGAGATTTAACCAAAACATTGGTTAAAATGGAAAACTTTGATGAATTTGAATTTACAGAAGAAAAAATAGGAATGGATATTCAAGATTATCAAGACTATAAGAGTAAATATCTACTTATTAAAGAAAATCATGATAAAAATAGAATAGAAAAAGTCTCTATTCTTGATGATATAGATTTTGCCCTTGAAATAATGCATAGAGATAAGATAAATGTCGATTATATTATGAATTTAATTAGAAAGATAGATTTAGAAAATGAAGAAAAACGAAAAGAAGATATAAACTATATTATAAAAGAATTAGATAGAGCTGATAGTATAGAACTTAGGAATAAAGTAGAACTTATTAAAGAGTTTTTAGATAAAGTAGTTCCAAAATTAAGTAGTGAAGATTCTATAGATAAAGCATTTACAGAGTTTGAAATAGAGAGAAAAGAAAAAATGATAAAAGAATTTGCAATAGAGAATAGACTTTCAGAAGAACAAGTAGAAAGGCTAATACAAGAGTATGAATTTAGTGGAATAATAAATAGGGAAGAATTAAGTGATATTTTGACAGAAGCAAAATACTCTATTTTAGAAAATGTTAACAAATCGCAAGAATTAGAAACATTTATAAGAGAGGTATCAGAAGAATATAAATAGGAGGGTTGGAATGAGGCTTAAAGAAATAGTAGAAGTAACCCAAGGAATACCTTTAAGTAGAATTAAAGTAGATGATACAATGGAAACAGAAAAAAGAATAGTTTATTCTTTTGAAAATGAATCTAGTATAATAGTACCAAAGCTTATAGAAGAAACTAATCAAAATATACCAGTAGTTAGAGAAGATATGATATTACTTAATCTTACATCTTATAATGCTAAAAAAGCAGAAAAGGGAGATTTAGGAAAGGTTATACCTTCAAATTATATAATAATAGAGGTTAAAGATAAAAATATTGTAGACCCAGATTATTTAGAATGGTATATAGATAAAAGTGAAAGCTTTGAAAGAGAACTCTACAAGATAAAACAAGGTTCAATAATTATGAGTATTCCTATAAATGAATTTAGAAAGATGAAGATAAAATTGCCAAATATAGAATTTCAAAGAAAGCTAGGAAAAGTAAATAGTTTAAATAGGAGACGGAAGCAACTATTTGCAGAAAGAGAAGAACTACTAGAAAAATCATTAATAACAATAAATGAGGAGGAAATGATGAATGGTTAAAGAAAAATTACATCAGCAGGAACTATATAAGAAATTGTGGAATATGGCAAATGAACTAAGAGGAAATATGAATGCAAATGAGTTTAAGGATTATATATTAGGGGTAATATTCTATAGATATTTATCTGAAAAGGTAGAACAAAGGGCAAATTATATTTTGAAAAATGATAATATGACATATAGAGAAGCTTGGGAGATTGAAGGAATAAGAAAAACATTAATGCAAGCTTTAATAAAACAAAGAGGCTATATGATAGAACCAAAGTATCTTTTTTCAACTATGATAGAAGAAATAGAAAAAGGGGATAGTGGAAAATTCGATGTAGAATATCTTATAAAGGCAATAAACAATATAACAGAATCTACACTAGGACAAGATTCACAAGAGACATTTGAAAACCTATTTGATGATATGGACCTTTCATCTACAAAATTAGGAAAAACAGTAAAAGCAAGATCCAATTTAATGGCTAAGATATTAGTGCTTGTAAATGAAATTTCCTTTACACAAAACGATACAGAAATAGATATATTAGGAGATACTTATGAATATTTAATAGGAAAATTTGCTGCAAACGCAGGACAGAAAGCTGGAGAATTTTATACACCACAAGGAGTAAGTAAAGTATTAGCTAAGATTGTAACATTAGAAAAAGAAGAATTAAAAGATGTATATGACCCAACTTGTGGTTCAGGTTCACTCCTTTTAAGAGTAAATAGAGAAGCTAAGGTAGGTAAGTTTTATGGACAAGAATTAAATTCTACAACCTTTAATTTAGCAAGAATGAATATGTTACTTCATGAAGTGCATCATTCAAGATTTGATATACAAAATGCAGATACAATAGAAGAACCACAACATATGGGAATGGAGTTTGAAGCAGTAGTGGCAAATCCACCATATAGTTCAAAGTGGAGTAGTGATAAAAAGTTTGAACAAGATGAAAGATTTTCAGGATATGGAAAACTTGCACCAAAATCTCGTGCAGACTATGTATTTGTTCAACATATGATTCATCATTTAGCAGACAATGGAACAATGGCAGTAGTACTACCTCATGGAGTATTATTCAGAGGAGGAGCAGAAGAAAATATTAGAAAATATCTAATCAAGGACAAAAACTACTTAGATGTAGTAATAGGACTGCCAGAAAATTTATTCTATGGTACAGGAATACCTACAGTCATATTAGTATATAAGAAATGTAGAAGAGAAGATGATACCATTCTTTTCATAGATGCATCAAAAGGTTTTCAAAAAGTAGGAAATAAGAATATGCTAAGACAAGAAGACATAGAAAAGATAGTTAATACCTATGCAAACAGGGAGGAAATAGACAAGTATTCTCACAATGCTACATTAGAAGAAATAGAAGAAAACGACTATAACTTAAACATCCCAAGATACGTAGACACCTTCGAACCAGAACCAAGAGTAGATATAGACAAAGTAAAGACAAGATTGAATGAAATAGATAAAGAAATAAGTGAAATAGATGAAGAAATAGATAAATATTTAAAAGAACTAGGACTGTAGGAAGGAGGCAGCAATTTGAGAGAACAATTAGTACCAGAACTGAGATTTCCAGAATTTGAAGGAGAATGGGAAGAGAAGAAAGGAAAATTTATATTTAAAACTATTTCTATAAAAAATAAAGGATATTTAGATGTTTTATCTGCTACTCAAGATAGAGGGGTAGTTTATAGAAAAGATTTGGATATGGAAATTCAATATGATAAAGCGAACTTGAATAATTATAAAAAAGTAAGTAAAACAGACTTTGTAATTAGTTTAAGATCTTTTCAAGGTGGTATAGAGTGTTCTGATATAGAGGGAATTATGAGTCCAGCATATACAATATTCAATTTTAAAGATAAAGAATTATATAGTACTGATTTTTTTAGAGTGATGTTTAAATCAGGAGACTTTATTAGAAAATTAGATACTTTAACTTATGGTGTAAGAGATGGAAAATCTATAAGTTATAGAGATTTCTCTAGTATAAATTTTAAAATCCCATCACCCCAAGAACAACAAAAAATAGGAGATTTTTTCTATAAAATAGATAAAAAACTAGAACTGCAACAAGAAAAAATAGATAATCTAAAAAAATATAAAAAAGGTATCATGCAAAGAATATTTAGCCAAGAGATAAGATTTAAAGATGACAATGGAAATGACTATCCTGATTGGGAAGAGAAGAAGTTGGAGGAGATAGTTAGGTTTATAAAAAATTATTCATATTCAAGGAATGATGAAGGAGAAGGAAAATATTCTCATATTCATTATGGGGATATACATTCGAGATACAATGGACTAATTACTAAAAATACAGTAGTACCTAAAATTAAATCTAATAAAGAGCATATAGAGTTAAAAGATGGAGACATTATAGTAGCTGATGCATCTGAAGACTATAAAGATTTAGGAAAAACAGTTATTTTGTTGGAAAAAGGTTCTAGAAATATAATAGCAAGTTTACATACATTTGCATTAAGACCAAATGAAAAATTAAATAGTATATATTTTTTAAATTACAGTTATTCGGATTCATATAAACAATATATGTATAAAAAAGGAACAGGTATATCAGTTTTTGGTATAAATAAAAAGAATTTAGAAAATATGAGCATATTATTGCCTTCACTACAAGAACAAATAAAAATAGCCAACTTCCTATCATCAATAGATAAAAAAATAGAATTAGAAGAAGAAAAATTAGAAGAATACAAAAAGTTTAAAAAAGGGTTAATGCAGAGAATGTTTATATAGATATAGTATTCAATAAACCAATACAAAACAACGCGGACGATATAATAAAATGAATAAAAAAATTTTAATTGGAGGACATTTATATGAAAGATGAAAAAGATAGAAATAAAGATAAAGATAATAAGCTATCTATAGGAATGGGTTTAGGTATAACTTTTGGTATTTTAATAGACAATTTAGTTGTTGGAATAAGTATTGGACTAGCTTAGGGAATAGTTTAAATAAGAAGAGATAGCATTGAAGATTACATGGTTTACATTTTGTATAGTAGTATACAATCTCTCTTATTTGTGCATTAAATGAGAGGGAAAAATAATTCATCTATATTATAGTTTACTATAAATGAGTGAATATTATGGAATGGATAGAACGATTAAATAGTGCAATAAATTATATTGAGGAACATTTAGAAGATGAGATTAATTATGAACAGCTTGCAAAGATTGCTTGCTGTTCAACATATCATTTTCAGCGAATGTTTTCTTATATGGCAAATGTACCTCTTGCAGAATATATCCGTCGAAGACGAATGACAATAGCAGCTGTTGATTTGCAAAATAGTAATGAGAAAGTTATTGATATTGCTTTTAAATATGGGTACAATTCTCCTACTGCATTTAATCGTGCTTTTAAAAATATACATGGAATTACACCATCAGAGGCAAAAACAAAAGGTACATTAATCAAAGCATTCCCTCCGATTAGTTTCAAAATAACAATTAAGGGAGATGTAGAGATGAATTATAAAATTGAAAAAAAAGATAGTTTTAGAATCATTGGAGTATCACAACCTTTATACAAAGAAATTGAGAAAAATTTTAAGATTGTTCCTCAAATGTGGCAAAAGGTAGCAACAAATGGCACTGTAGAAAAATTGGTTTCTATGATGAATACGGAGCTAAAGGGTATATTGGGAGTAAGTGCATGTAATGAAGAAGATGAATGGAGATATTATATTGGTGTTGCAAGTGATAAACCTATAGATGAAGGGTTTGAGGAATATATTGTTCCTGAGTTAACTTGGGCAATTTTTTATGGAGAGGGATCTATGCCACATTCTATACAAGAACTTGAAAAAAGAATTGTAACGGAATGGCTTCCTACATCAGGATATGAATATGCCAATGGACCTGATATTGAATTATATTTATCACCAGATCCACAAAATGCAAAGTTTGAAGTATGGATTCCTGTTGTAAAAAAACCTAACAACTAGATATAAGAACGCAAAAAAGTAAGACGGTAAGAGTAAAATTTTGCCGTTTTTTTAATATTTATAGGGAAGTTTATTATCAAGAATCTTTAGTGTTACAGATATCATTTTTATTACTTTTAAATTAGTATTTAAAAAAGTTAGGCAAAGACTATATATTTGATATAATGAACTTGTTTAAGGTTATAAAGATAAATAGAAAGTAGGGAATGAAATGTCTTTTTTTGATAATGAAGCCATGCTTTATGATGAATGGTATAAGACAAAGATGGGAAACTTTGTAGATGAAGTAGAAACCAAATGTGTTTTTGATTTATTAAAAATAAAACCAGGAACTAAGGTATTAGATGTAGGTTGTGGTACAGGTAATTTTAGCATAAAATTAGCAAGGATGGGTTGTAAAGTAACAGCTATAGATATATCAGAAGAAATGTTAAAAGTAGCAAAGACTAAAGCTAAAAAAGAGAATTTAGATATTCAATTTTATAATATGAATGTATATGATTTACAATTTGAAGCTAACTATTTTGATGCAGTGATTTCAGTTACAGCATTTGAATTTATAAAGGATACTAGAAGAGCTATAGAAGAAATGTTTAGAGTATTAAATGATAATGGACAGATGGTAATTGGTACTATAAACAAGGATAGCCAATGGGGAGATATGTATTTATCAAAAGAATTTCAAGAAAATACAGTGTTTAAATATGCAGTTTTTAAAACTGAAGAAGATTTAAAACAACTTAAACCAGATAAATTGAAGGATATAAGAAAGTGTTTATTTATTTCTCCAAGTGCAAAAGAAGAAGAGATTTCTTTGAGTAAAGAAAAGGAATTATCTAAACACAATAAAAGAGGTGGTTTTGTATGTGCACTATGGGAAAAATAGCTTCCTGTGAGATAGCTTTTATTCCAATTGTTAGTGATGATTATGTATTGCAGGTAGATAAGGTTTTAAATATAATTAAGTCTTATGATATAGAGTATAATGTCGGAATATTGTCTACTACAATAAGAGGAGATATAGGTAAGATACATGATTTAACATTTGAAGTTTATAATAGTATGGACAAAGAATGTAAATTTACAATGGATATAAAATTATCTAATATTTGTGGCTGTGATTAAATTTAAAATAAATATTTTTAGCACTAAATAAGGCTGATAAAAATCATATTAGCCTTATTATAAAATAAACTAACAAGTTGTAAAAATTTTATGCTATTAGCTATTTTTCTTGACTAGTCCCTAAGGGGTTAGCTTATAGTTAATTTAGGAGGTGTTCATTGTGAAAATAAATGAAGTATGTAATGCCACTGGATTAACAAAAAAAGCTATCGATTATTATCAACAAAAGAAAATTATTAATCCTAAAATTGATGAAAGTGGATATAGACAGTTTAATGAATTTGAAATTGAGAGATTAAAACAGGTAAGTGTACTTAGATCATTAGGATTATCAATACCTGAAATTAAAAGAATTTTAGATTCTAAATTTTCTAAAGAAGAGTTAAGAAAATCTGTTGTTAGAAAGCAATTAGAAAATGAACTCTCTGAAAAACAAACGCAATTATTAGAACAGCTTTCAGATGGCAAAAACATTGAAGAAATTAATAAGAAAATTATAGAATTAAATAAAAAGAAGTCAATAAAAGAAAAACTTTTAGAAGTTTTTCCAGGATTCTATGGCAGATTTTTTGTAAGTCATTTCAGTCGATTTTTAGAAGAACCTATAAAAACAGAAGAGCAAAGGAAAGCTTATAAGGTAATTGTAAGCTTTTTAGACCAAGTAGATCCACCTGAAATTTCAGATGAGATTATGAGCCAATTTGAAGAAGAAATGGACTTTTGGACAGATGAAAAACTTATGGAAGTTGAAGAAAAAAGACAGCAAAATATTGAGAATCATGAAGAATTTCTAGATGAATATTCTGAAATGATTAAGCAGTATCAAGCTTTTAAAGAATCATCAGAATACCAATCATCTCCATATGGTCAATTAATGGAGGCTATGAAATCATTTGGACAAACAAGTGGTTATAATGATATCTTCATTCCTGCAATGAGAAAATTATCCCCTTCATATGAAGAATATTATCAAAACCTATTAAAAGCAAATGAAGTGTTTAAAGAAAGGCATCCAGATTTTAAATAGGAGCATAAAAAATGGTAAGGGCAAAATCTTACCATTTTTTATATGTACAAAATTAATTGGAATCTAAGTAAATATTTTTATATATGCTACAATTATTTATAATATGCTGAAGGAAAATCTTAAGGCTAATACAAAAATAAATCCTAAAAGGATGCAAAAAGAAATTAATAAACAGTTAAAAAGTAAAGGTATAGGAACAAAATTTCAACAGGCATTAAAATTGCAACAGGAACAAAACAAACTAGAGAGAAAGTCTTTAAGTAAAAGAAGAAAGGAAGAGGAAAAGAAAATTCAATTTCAATTGAGGCAGCAAAAGAAAAGGGCAAAACACCGAGGTAAATAAATTTTGTAAGATAACTAAGTTTAATAGGTATAGGATGTAAAACAATGGAAAAGTATAGTCTCCTTTAAATAATTTAAGACGGAACAATATGAAGGTTTATTTTCTTAATAAAAAAGACTGGCAACTAAACAGCACCCTGTCAAGTAGACAGTCCCTACCATTTCTTTCTATAACTTAAATCAAATTGATCTTCAATCCACTGAGGAAGGCTTTTAGAAACTTTTTCAGTGGATTTTTGCTTTTCCCTTTTTCCTCTTGTCTCTTTTGATAAATCCTAGTTTCAATACATACACTATTTTCAAATACAAATTCCTCTAAGTATTAATAAGGTAAGCGTCAAAGTTAGGCCACATTTTCAACCCATGGTTTCTATGAGATAATACCTTTAAATAATAATAAGGAGGCTGTCTTAAATGAAACTTGAAGATAGAAAGTTTTGGATTGAACGAATTCAAGGTTATAGAAATAGGGGTTTAACAGCCGTTAAATGGTCAGAAGAAAAAGGCATTTCTGTTCGTAAACTCAGAAACTACATTAATAAATTCAATAAAGAGAAGAAACAAAATGGGTATCTGTTGTTCCTAAGGAAATATCAGTAAGTAAAGAAACCTCTTCGCTTGTAAGGAACGTGCTATAATAATGACACGAGCATGAAGTATAGATGATTCAAGAGCTTTGAAGTTCTATCCTAAAAATATTTTAAATTATTTTGGAAAAAATTATATTAAGAGAGTAAATTTTATATAGTTAGTGAGTTGCATGGGGAAACTATGTAGACTATAGTTTTCGTATGGGGATTATTGTTAAAAATAAGGAAATTTGTATTTTGTTGCATAGTTGTAGAAGCACGTGAACTAAAAGTATTTCAAAAAAATGAGGTGAAAGGTTGAATGGAAATGATGGATAAATATGTTAGCAAAATATTACAGAAAGCAGAAAGTGTATACAATGCCAAAACTGTAAATAAGAATCCATTAGGAAACTCGGCTAATATGATATTTGAACTTTCAACGAAAGATAATCCGATTATTCTAAGGATTTCTGAATACTCAGAGTATAAGGAAAAACATATTAATTTTGAATTAAAGTGGTTAAAGTATCTTTCGGAACAAATTAGAGAGGTTATAGATCCCATTTTAAGTGGAAACGGTAAGCTATACGAAATAGTCAGTATAGACGGAGAGTCGTACATATTATGTGCTTTCTCAAAAGCACCAGGACGACTTGTAGATCAGAATAATCTTGATGAATGGAATGAAACTCTGTTTTACAAATTAGGTTCAATTATGGGTAATATTCATAAAGGTTCAAAGCAGTATATACTTGATAAAAAAGTAAAATTATGTTTTGAATGGAATGAGGATTTTGCATTTTCAACTGAATTTAATTTACTTGATGATGATGTACTTAAAATATGGGATAAGATAATTTTTGAACTTGAAAAGTTGCCCAAAACAGTAGATTCATATGGTATAATACACAATGATTTACACCAATTGAATTTCTTTATTGATGGTGATAAAGTAAAGGTATTTGATTTTGATGATTGTGTTTGCAGTTGGTATTCGTTTGATATAGCTTTAACATTATTTCAATTTGTTTCCACAATTTCATATAGAGAAACTCAAGCTCGGAATATTTTTGCTGAAAAATTTATTTATTCTTTTTTAAAAGGATACAAAACTCAGAATAGTATAGAAAGTTTTTGGATTGATAAATTTGATTTGTTCTTAAGGTATCGCAGAATATGCACATATAAATTTATTAAAACGATATTTTCAAAGAAAGCTGTCAATCCTCATGTTGAATATTTAGCTTGGCTAAGAGAGGAAATTATTAATGATAAGCCATTTGTTAAAATTAATTATCAAAAATTATCTGAAATTTTATAGTATTTGCCAATATTATTAGAATAATATTAAATATTATTTTATCCGCAAATGTTATAGAATGTACATCAGTAAATTTATGTGTATTAAATATAATTTGAAGAAAGTGCAAAGCATGAGCACTTATATAGTTTTGGTTTTAGTGGCTACCGTTTTTATTAAACAACTAATATATATTAAAAGCCTAATAATTTCCACAAAAAAGCAATATAGAATTTGTGCTATAGAGGAATCATTCAGCAATTTCGTGGAAAAGAATTGTATTTATGGGGTGGAATCAGCAGAGCAGATATTGAGATTGCCGATAGTATTAAATTAAAATACTTTAATATGTCAAATACTCAAACTGGAAGCTTGAATTTTGAACGAAAGGAACATAAATTGTTTATGATATTTTAATTAAAAATGTAAGAGCTGTTAATCAGATGCATTCTGCTGAATAAAGACTATGAGCATAGTCTTTAGTTTTATTTAAGACATATAAATTATATAATGCCAATTAATATTTTTTATAAAGTAGGTGATTAAATTTAATAGTAAGAAAGTAAGCATTAGCTAAATCAAAAAATAAATATTAGCATTCAAACCAATGGTAAGAGTGAAATCTTGTCGCTTTTTTATGCAGAGAATCAATTAGTAGGAGATGGCTATTATAGCAAAGAATCAGGGCAATTTTCATTCTTTGGAATACCAAGGTGCTTTACACAGAGCAAATACTTAAAAATCTTTCATCTGATGCCAAAGTACTCTATGGAATTCTTTTGGATCGAATGGAATTATCTATAGGAAGTGGGGAGTGGATGAAAACATTATGAAGGTTATAGAGTGGGGAAATAAGAAGTCAGTAAAAGTACTTTCAGAACTTGATAGAGAAATATAAAGTTATAAAATCTATATCAAATAAATGTTATTTGATTAATAAGTTGTTTAGAGAGACTAAGAATAGTATAATTTTGTATGAAGGTCGATAAGAATAATCAGAAAAATTATAACTTGTGAGGTGAAGAATAAAATGGAAAGGCCATTTGTAATTGGGATAGTAGCAGTATCGGGTGGTGGAAAGACTACTATTATAGATGAATTGAAGGGTAGGTTGAACTCTTCAAAAACTCTATATTTTGATGATTATAGTTTTGAAGGAGAAGTAGATGATTTTTATGAATGGACAAAGGATGGTGCAGATTATAATGTATGGAATCTGGAACCTCTGAAGGTTGATATAGAGAAGTTACTAAAAGAAACCGATTTAGAGTATATTTTATTGGATTATCCTTTTGCGTATAAAAATGAACAAATAAGGCCTTATATAGACTTTTTAATATTCATTGACACCTCATTGGATATTGCAATGGCGAGAAGATTTTTAAGGGATTATAGAGATGCTTCTACAAAAATCATTTGTGCTGATTTAGAACAATACTTAAATGGATCAAGAATAGCATACATTGAAATGTTAAGAACAATAAGGCCAAACTCTGATTTTATTGTCAATGGCACTTTACCTATAACTAAAGTAGTAGATCAAATAATTGAAAAATTAATGAATTTGTAGGATTTTGAATATAATCATTACCAAAAATTAAATAGAAAATTGGCTATCGGTAAGAAAAAATCTTACCTTTTTTTATTACTCAAAACCTGTTAAAGAAAGAAAACATATCTTAAAAAAACATTTCAAATCAGAGAATTTTTATCAATATTGCAATAATCCATAATTGACTATAAAAGATATATAGAATAAATATACTGAAGTAAGAAATAGAATAGTTTAGGGGAAATCAAATGTTAACAGGAGATATTAGAAATAAAGTTGATAGAATATGGAAGGTATTTTAGACTGGAGGAGCTACCAATTCTCTTTCGGTTATTGAGCAGATTACATATCTATTATTTATAATTGATGGGCTACATAGGGGGACTATATAGGCTATGGTTTTTGTATGGAGTTTATTAATTTAAAGTTTAAAAAGTCTATATTACTTTATTCTTGAATCAAGGTAAAAGAAAAAATACATTTCTATTTTGAGATAGTTATGCATTTTTTCTTTTGCCTTGATATTTTCTTGATATTCTTTTAGTTAAATATAATCAAAGGAACAAAATAAAAGGACAAATTTGGGAGGAGGATTATATGGCTAAAGCCAAAACTATTGTATCATTTTTTATATTTTTATTTGGTTTTCTTATAATAGGTGAAAGTAATACATTTTATCTAGAAAATTTTCAAGATAGCTATCAACAAGTAGGTTATTATTTAGAAGTTGGAGATTCTGAAGAGAAAATGAGAGATTCTATTATTGAGAAATCTAAAGAATTTGATGTACCAATATTTACAATGGTAAAAGAAGACGGAGGTATTTATAATAGAAAGATTATCCTCTATGG
Source organism: Anaerosalibacter massiliensis (assembly GCF_024623155.1). Taxonomy (NCBI): domain Bacteria; kingdom Bacillati; phylum Bacillota; class Tissierellia; order Tissierellales; family Sporanaerobacteraceae; genus Anaerosalibacter; species Anaerosalibacter massiliensis. Next base: position 296,993 of record NZ_JANJZL010000002.1, on the reverse strand, counting down.
AGATAAGACTATTTGGAGCAAATTAAAGAAAGATTGGGGTATAGTTGAAGGAAATCATCATTCCTTTTTTACTGGGAATACAAATTTTGAATTTAAAGATTTTTCTGATGCACCAGTTGCTAAAATCTATGATTACTGGTACTTTGCATCTAAAGAAGAACTAGAACCTATGCTGAGACCAGGAATGGTACGATATTCAGGTAATTTTAGGAATATGCCTATAGGAGATATTTCTCAAAGAACAACAGCTGGAATATGGCTGATTATGATTGTATTGCTATTATTGCTAACGTCTTATGATGTGCTATATAGCAAAAAAGAAAGAGCAATTGAAATAATTTTAGGAAGTGATCCTAAATATTTGTTTATAAAAAAATTAAGGAAAGATATCTATAGTTATACTATAGCTTTAATAGCTTCAATTTTAATTTTATTACCCTTTACTAAACCATTGTTTCGTTGGAATATTAGTTTAATAATGTATATATTATTCTCAATTTTAAATGGTATTTTTTTATTCTTTGGGATGAAAATAAAAAGAGTTAAAATTTCTAAGATGGAAAAATCTACAAATGCTGCTCTTAAAATGAGTTTAATAATAAAAAGGGTTACTACTGCCCTTACAGTAATATTTTTATCTACGACCATAGGTCTTGCTATTGAAGGATATAATCTATATAAACAAAGGGATTATTATAATATTCAAGGTAGTTATGCTCATGTAAAAATAGAGTATCCATTTGATTATTCAAAAGTAGAACAATTAGATGGATTTTATGAAATCAGTCCATTGACTACAGATGAACAACTCATAGACAATTTCATGAGATACAGCTATAGAGAATTAAATTGCAAAATATTATATTATGACGATATGAGTAATATTTATCCATCTTGGGGAGATAGAAAAATTATGGCAAACAAAAATGTACTACCTGAATTAAAAGAAAAAATACAAGAAATTAAAAATCTATCTTTTGAGGAAGGTCATTATTTATTTATTCCTAAAGGCTTAAATAAAGACAAAATAGTAGAGGATTTAACAGATAAAAGCATATTTAGTATACCTGAAGAAACCATTAAAGGTATTGTGACTTATAAAGGGGATGCTTTTGTAACTGTGGAAGGTAGAAAAGATTTTGAGTATGACTATACCTATGAAATTAAAAATCCTGTAATTATATTAGATAATTATGATTATGGAAGGTTTCCATTATATACTGTATCATATGGTCATAAAGAACCAGACATATTTAATGGAATAATAGGTAAAAAAGCTCTTTATTATATGCAATTTGCAAAGTTAATAGATAATAAGGACAAGATCTATGAATTCGGGGAGAAGATGTCTTCTGAAATAATTAATCCAAATTTAGTGGAATATACCATTACAAATGTTAGAACATGGTATGAAGGCTTGTGGGCTTTACAGAATAGAGGACTTTTTATTAGCCTTATTCTTACTATTTTGATTTTACTACTTGAAATTAGTATATCTACTATTACTTTAGTTATGGACTATGAAGTAAATGCTAATGAATTGATAATTAGAAAAGTACTGGGATATTCTAAATTTGAACGTCATAGAAAGATGCTTATTATAACCAGTTCTATCTGTTTATTTTCTTTAATACTTGCTTTTGTTATTCATTTTAAATTTAACATAGGTATTATATCTTATATGGTTTATGGTAGCATTATAGTTTATGTATTGGATATATTCATTTTAAGTATCCTGATCCATAAAATTGACAAGGAACAAATTCAAAAAATATTGAAAGGAGGAATTTAGTGTGAAAAAAGAAATAAATAAAGGAATATTTATTGAAGGCTTATGTAAATCATTTGGTGATTATGTTCTCTTTGATAATTTTAACTTAAATATAGAATCCAGAGAATTTGTTGTTATTGCAGGAGAAAGCGGATGCGGTAAAACTACTCTTTTAAATATGATTGGAGGATTAGAAACCATTGATAATGGAAAGGTCTATGTAAATGGGTATGATATTGTTAATATGAAAGATTTTAAAAATTATTTTCGTCATGAAGTAGGATTTATTTTTCAAAACTTTGCTCTTGTGGAACAAAAGACTGTAAAAGAAAATCTTGAAATGGTTCATCCAAATGGAAAATCAGGACTTTCTGTTAAAGAGGCCTTAAAAATCATAGGAATGGAAAAAGCTATCCATCAAAAAGTTTATACTTTATCAGGTGGAGAGCAACAGAGGATATCTTTAGCTAGATTGCTAATGAAAGATTGCAATTTAATCCTAGCTGATGAACCAACAGCTTCCTTAGATAGAAGGAATGGAGAAATAATTATAGATTTTTTGAAGCAAATAAATAAAAATGGTAAAACTGTAATAATGGTCACCCACGACGAAAATCTTATGGAAGAAGGGAATAGGACAATATATCTGTAATGGAAAGGAGTAGGAATATGGCTTATAAAATATTAGTAGTTGATGATGAGATGGAAATAATAAATCTTTTAGTGAGATATCTTGAAAAAATAGGATATGAGGTAATATCAGCTATGAACGGTAGTCAGGCAATTAAGCAAATTTCTAAAGCTCCAGATTTAATTTTGTTAGATGTCAATTTACCTGATATTGATGGTTTCTCCATATGTGAGAGCATTAGAAACATAGTGAATTGTCCAATTTTATTTTTAACTGCTCGAATCGAAGATGAGGATAAGATAAAAGGATTTGGAGTTGGCGGGGATGATTATATTTTAAAACCTTTTAGTTTAAAAGAGTTAGGAGCAAGAGTTGCAGCCCATATTCGTAGAGCTCATAGAGCACCAGTAAATCCTTCAATTGTATATGATGATGGACTTAGTATAGATTATGGTGGAAAAAAAATATCTTTTAGAGGTAAAGATTTATGTTTTACAGAATATGAGTATAAAATTACTGAGCTTTTAAGTTTACATTCTGGACAGATTTTTGATAAAGAAAGAATATACGAACTTATTTGGGGGTATGAATCCGAAGGGAATTCTAAGGTAGTTGTAGAGCATATCCGAAAAATAAGGTTTAAAATAGAAAATGTAGGAGGAAAAGAGCATATTGAAACTATATGGGGGATGGGATATCGATGGAAAAGCTAAAGAATATTAAAGATAAATCTGTTTTTATTCCCTTTGTTGTATTAGTAATTTTTCTTGTAGTTTTTGGGATTATTTTAATTATGTGGATCTACGAGGTATTTGATAACTGGAGGACTGATTTACGGCTGGAGTATACTTTCGAGATTCCTGGAATAGAGCTTCCAGATGGCACAATAGTACGGGATACTAGCAATATATTACAATTATATTCTAATAAGGATATGGTTAAGAATTGTATTTTCTTCGTAACTCCTTATATAGCAGGAGCTTTATATTTATTGTTTGTTTTTAAATGTCTTCAATTGCTTTATAACAAATATATCACAGAACCAATAAATCAAATGTTAGATGCAGCAGAGAAAATTAAGCAAAATGACTTAGATTTTTACTTGAAGAGCACAGCAAAAAATGAATTTGGTATATTATTGGAAGCCTTCGAAAGGATTCGTCTAGCATTGGTAGAAAACAATAGGAGTACATGGGCAAAAGATGAACAGAGAAAACTAGTCAATAGGGCTTTTATTCATGATGTAAGAACACCCTTGGCAATTCTCAAAGGAAATGTGGAATACTTTAGTATGGACGAAATAGATCCGAAGAAATTAGAAATATTGAGTATAATGGAAAAACAAATAGAACGTTTAACAAATTATGTGGAAGAAATGAGTACTTTAAATAAATTAGAAGAAAGACAAGCCAAAATAGCTAAAGTCAATGTATTGGAGTGGGAACAGGAAGTAAAGAATTTGGCTATGTCAATGATTATAGATAAAAATATTCAATTTAATTCAAAATCTACAGTAGACAATGTATATCTTGATAAATATATGATTCAAGAGATTCTAGAAAACATATTATCTAATGCCATACGCTATGCTGAAAATAATATTAATATAGCTTTAGAGATTAATGATACTTGTTGGTCTATAAGAATTAGTAATGACGGTAAACCTTTTACTGAAGATGAACTTAGATTTGCTAAATTTCTTTTTTATAAAGAAAAGGCTAATTTTGTGGAAAATGTGGCTTCCTATGACGAGCATACTGGTATTGGCTTATATTTGTCTGAACTATATGTCAAAAAACATGGTGGAAGTCTAGATTTAGTTAATGCTCCAGATGCTACTGTAATTGTTAAAGGCAAAACTCGAAATATGTAAGGCAAAAGGGTAGATTATTAACTAATTTCCGTACTATAAAACAGTTAAAAGAAACCCCTCGTGTCAGATTAATGATACAAATATTATATATACTAATAAAATGGAATAAGAAATAGCCTAAGATATCTAAAACAATGGATTTATAGTGAATCAAATTGTAGTTTAATCTACTATAAACCATATATGAAAACCCGAAAATAATATAAAAAATGTAAGAAAAAGCCTGATTTTTTTCCGACCCAGCTTACAGGGAACGTGTTATAATAATGACACGGGCAGAAAACATAGATAAATTAAGAGCTCTAAAGCTCTATCCTAAAAATGTTTTAATGATTTTAAAAAGTCATATTAGGTAAGTTAAATTTATGTAATTAATTGATTGTATGTAGAGGGCATATAGGTTATAGTTTTTGTATGGAGCTTATTAAGTAAAAATAAAAAGATTTATATTTATTGCACAGTTGTAGATAAATGTGAATTAAGGATTAAAATATTTGATAAATAAGGAGTATATATAATGATAAAAGAATTAGATGTATCTAAAATAGATAGTGTAATGAAAATTTGGATTGAAGCAAATATTATTGCTCATGATTTTATTTCTGAAGATTATTGGAAGTCAAACTATGATTTTGTAAAGAAAGTTTTGCCAGAGTCTACTGTCTTTGTTTATGAAGATGATGGTGAAATAAGAGGATTCATAGGGATTATGGAAAAGTCATATATTGCAGGATTATTTGTTGCTAACCAATATCAGTGTAATGGAATAGGGAGTAGATTAATTGAAAAATGTAAGGAATATTATCCTGTTTTAAAGTTAGATGTTTATGCCAAGAATTTAAAAGCGGTAAACTTCTATAAGAAACATGGATTTAAAATAGAACAAGAAAAAGAAAATGATGAAACTAAGGAAATTGAGTATTCAATGATATGGAAGTTATAATACAATAAAATTTCATTGTAAAGACACATCATTTATAAACTGAGTCCTGGCTTTAGAAATTATTTGAAGAGTATTTTTACTGATTTATATGATTATCACTATAACTAATAGTGTAAAGTTTCATGCAACTAATAATCTTTCTGATTTTAATAAAAGTCTCTTGTGTCAAGTTAATGATAAGAATACCTTTAAATAGTGAAAGAAAATTTAAAATACAATAAAACATTAGAAACAACGATTTTAGAGAGGATTATTTAATAATTTAATTCTCTCTAAAATATATCTAAAAATATGAACATAATCCAAAAAATGCGAATAAAAAGTTGATTCTTCTCCGACCCTGCTTGTGGAAAACGTGCTATTATAATGACACGTGCATGAAATATAGATAAATAGGGATTCTGAAGCTCTATCCAGAAATATTTTGATGGTTTTAGAAAAAGTTATAAAAGTGATATAATGAAAGTAAATTTTATATAGTTGATAAGTTGAATGAAGAGACATATAGGCTATAGGTTTTGTATGGAGTTTATTGATTTAAAATAAGTATATTTTATAACAGAAAAATTGCATAAAATGGGGGTATGTAATTGAGGACACATGAAATACTAGGGATAATAAAAAGAAATTTCCATATAGGTTTAATAGGAGTAATAATATTAGGAATATTATGGTCTATAGGTTATTTTTTTATTTATAAAAGAGTTTTAGGTGGAAAGAAAAGTCCTACTAAAAAACAGATAATCTTAGGGTGTGCATTTACTGGATATATAATCATGGTACTAGGGGTTACATTTTTGAATAGAAATTCTAACTTTAAGGGCAATGTAAATTTTCATTTTTTAAGTTCCTATAGGGAAGCGTGGAATACATTTACCCTTAGAAGTTGGCAGTTTCTCATTTTAAATATATTAATGTTTATGCCTTTAGGGATATTACTTCCCCTTTTACATAATAGATTTCATGAGATTAAATGGACAATGGGTACGGCTTTAGGCTTTACTTTATTTATTGAATGTTTACAGTTAATAACAGGTTTTGGTATTTTTGAATTAGATGATATTTTTAACAATGTATTGGGAGCATTAATAGGATATGGAATCATAATGACGATATTTACAATATTAGAAGCACCAAAACACAGGTTTTTAAAAATAGTGGGATACTTATCTCCTCTAATACTAACACTAGTTATATTTATGGGGATCTTTAGTTATTATAATTCACAGGAATTTGGGAATCTTCCAGTAGCATATAGCTATAAAATGAATATAAAAAATACTAAAATATCTTTAGATGTAGAGTTAAATAAAGAAAGAAATCTAGCTACTGTTTATCAGGCTCCTAATTATAATAAAAATTCTGCTGAAGAATTTGTTACTAGCTTTCTTGAAAATCGACACATAGACACTAAGAATATAGAAATAAATCCTTATAGTAATAGTGCAATCTATTGGATAAGGAGTGAGCCGAGTTATAATATATGGATTGAATATCTTGATGGTAGTTATAGATATACAGATTTTTCAAGCTTTGATGAAGGAATAGAACCAATGGATATAGATCAAGATACTTTATTTGAGGAATTATCTGATTTTGGAATCCAGATACCAACAAAGGCTGTATTTAATAATAAAGATTTGGGCAGCTATGAATGGGTTGTAGAAAAGGAGATTATAGGAGATTCCATTATGGAAGGTGTATTAACTTGTAGATACTATAGTGATAATACAATTAAGGAAATTAATAATAATTTAATTACCTATAACAGGGTAAAAGAAGTTCCCATTAAAAGTGAAACTGAAGCTTTTGAAGAATTAGTAGATGGAAAATTCAAGTTTTTTGATTCAGTTGATAAGATAGAATCTATTAATATAAAGGACGTGGAATTGAATTATCATTTAGATTCTAAAGGATACTATCAGCCAGCATATTCTTTTGATTCGGTAATAGATGGCAAAGAATTTAAAATCATTATTCCAGCTCTATAATGTTGGATATTGAAAAACTAAACTAAAGATATTACACATAATTTGAAAGTATATTTAAATAAACTATTTTACCCCAAATTAAGGGTGGGGAATTTTTTAAGATTCCTATATTCCTCCTGAGGTTAAGAAGAAGCCCACGTGTCAGACTAATGATACAATTATTTTCTACACAAATAAATTATAGTAAGGAACATCACAAGGCATTCAAAACAACAGATTTAGAGTGGACTAAGCAATAGCTTAATCCACTCTAAAATATATCTAAAAACATAAAATAACACAAAAAACGTAGGAAAATACCTACTTTCCCTCCGACCTTGCTTGCGGGGAACGTGCTATAATAATGACACGTGCAGAAGGTCTTGATAATTTGATGGGTTTGAAGCTCTATCCTAAAAATATATGTAATAATTTAAGGAAAATTATATAATGAAAGTAGACTTATATAGATTATAGGTTGCATAGAGAAATTATATAACTAATAGTTTTTGCATCGAGCTTATTAATTTAAAATTATGAGGCAAAAAAAGTCTATATGATATTAATATGGTGGAGAATATATGCTAATGATAAGTTATATGATTTGTGGGTAATTTATAATAATGAAAATGTTTAATTATTAATTTAAGATAAAATTACTAAGGAAGGATTAGACTGTAGGATATCACTAAGCTATGATATAGAATGTCTGGTATATCTAAAAATAAACGAATAATAATATTTACTTTAGTTACAATATAGAATATAATACTTATAATAATATAAATGCAAAGAAAAGGAAAGTAACTTTAAGAATACTTTTACAGAGAGTTCCAGTTGGTGAGAAGGAGCAAAGGATATTAAAGTGAAAATGGCCTTGGAGCAGTGCACCGAGATCCTTGGATTTAGGCTGCAATGGGTTCGCCCATTATAGTGATAAAGTATAATTGCAATTTTGCAACGTACTTGATAAGGCTTATATCGCGAGGTATAAGTAAATTAGGATGGTAACGCGAAGGCTAACTCTCGTTCTTAAGAATTGTTCTTAGGTCGAGAGTTTTTTTATTTAAATTTTAAAATATTAGGAGGGATAGCATGAAGATTTTTATTGGAGGAGCATGGCCCTATGCTAACGGATCCTTACATATAGGGCATATAGCAGCATTGTTGCCAGGAGATGTTATAGCAAGATATTTTAGAGCAAAAGGCGAAGAAGTCTTGTATGTATCAGGGAGCGATTGCCATGGTACACCTATATCTATAAGAGCTAGAAAGGAGAATATAAGTCCTAAGGAAATCACTGATAGGTATCATAATGAGTTTAAATATTGCTTTGATAAGTTGGGATTTTCCTATGATATATACTCTAGGACAGATGATGAATATCATAAAAAAGAAGTTCAAGACATTATTACAATACTATATAATAATGGACTAATATATGAAAAAGAAGTGGAACAACTTTTTTGTGAAAAATGTAATCAATTTTTAGCAGATAGATTTGTTGAAGGTATTTGTCCTGTGTGTAAAAATATTGCCAGAGGGGATCAATGTGATATTTGTTCTACTATTTTGGATCCACTTGAACTTGTGGGTAGAAAATGTAAAATCTGTGGTAGTGAACCAGTAGTTAAAAAAATAAAACAGTTATTTTTTAGATTATCCAAATTTGAAAAAGAACTAGAAATTCATCTTGAACAAAGCAGAAAAAATTGGAGGATAAATGCGATTAATAATTCGGAAAGATATTTAAATGAGGGGCTAAGAGATAAAGCAATATCAAGAGATCTTCTCTGGGGTATTGACATACCTATTAAAGGGTATGAAGATAAAAAAGTATATGTATGGATAGATGCAGTATTAGGTTATTTAACATTATCTAAGAAATGGGCATTAGATAACAATGAGAGTTGGGGAGAATTTTGGAATAATAAAGCTATATCCTACTATGTTCATGGAAAAGATAATATTCCATTCCATTCAATAATCTTACCTGCATTATTGAGTGGTTCTGGAGTTAATAAACTTCCAGATAGAATTATTTCTAGTGAATATGTGACCTTAGAGGGGAAGAAAATATCTACCAGTAATAATTGGGCAGTGTGGATTCCTGATGTAATTGAAAAATACAATATTGATTCATTAAGATATTTTTTTATAGCAAATGGCCCGGAAAAAAGAGATACAGATTTTTCATGGAGAGAATTTGTCAATAGAAATAATGGTGAATTATTAGGTGTATATGGCAATTTAGTAAATAGAACCTTGGTATTTGTGAAAAAATACTATGAGAATACAATACCGGAAGGTGAAATAGATCCACATATAAAAGTAAAAATTGAACTTTTATATGAAAAAGTTGGTGAACATATTGAAAAGGGGGATTTAAAGATAGCTATAGATGAAATTTTTGATTTTATAAGGAGTATAAATAAATATTTTGACGAGAAAACTCCTTGGATTACCATAAATACAGATAAAAACAAATGTACAAATACCATTTATACTTGTCTAATATCTATAATTAATATAGCTAATTTATTGCACCCGTTTTTGCCTTTTTCATCATCTAAAGTTAAAAGTTGGTTAAGTTGTGATATAGAACCTTGGGAATATAAAGATTTAGAAATAGGAACTAAAATAGGGGATTTTGATGTTCTATTTGAAAGATTAGATAAGGAAATAATAGCGAAAGAATTAAGTAAGTTGGGAGATAATTATTAAGGTTGTTAGCTTTATTTTATCGACAATTAAAATATATTTTGAAAGTCATGTCTTAATGATATATATACAGTTCTGTAGAGGAACGTAGGGGGTGATGCCTGTGCTTGCTTAAGGGCATGAAATATTGATAAGACAAGGATATTGGAAACTTATCCAAAGAATAATTTAATCATTTAAAATAAATCATACTAAACATATAAATTTATATAATTGCTAGGTTGCATAGAGAAACTATATAGGCTATAGTTTTTATATGGAGTATATTAATTATAATTAAGTTGAGTATATAGGAGAAATGTGTTTGATTTTAAAACTTTATCAAATATTTCTACTAAGTTTTAAAAAAGATTGATATATTTTTCATATAATAAATATTTTTAGAAGGAATGGTTGTATATTGATGTTTTGCAAAAAGTTAGTATTTTATTCTGATATTAAATAAAGAATATATAACTGATAGATTTAAAGAAAAGTAATTTATATTGAGATATCTTGTTTAGATTATTTAGATAGATATTACTTTGAAACAGAGGAGATAAAATATGAATATTGAATAATATATAAAGTTTAGAAAAGCCCAAGATAATTTAGATGAATTTGATCCAAAAAAGAAAATAGAGAATCTACATTCAATTATAGATTATGTTTTTGAATATTTTATAACTTATGTTGATATTAATGCTTTGGAAAAAAGAAAGGTAGAAAAAAATGAAAAAGTAGTTAAATATCAAAAACAGTTGAGAGAATATAGTGATGAAACACAAAGATGGCTACTAAAAATATTTGCAGAATATGATGTAAGATTAAATATAAGAATCAGGAATGCATTGAATGATAATGATATGTTTTTATTATATGGAGATGAAGCTCATTTTAGAAAAGCGACTTTTCAATGTTACGCAAAGCTTTCAAAAAAGCATAACTTCTTAGAGAATTATACAGAAGAACTTTTTGATTTCGTGGTAGATTAGCATAAGATTTGGAGTATGGATTACACTGAGAATTCTGAGAGAAACAAAATCTTAATGAAATTTCTCGATAGTGTTACAAAATATATAGAAAATACTTGGAAAAAATATCATGTAAACTTGTTGGCTTGGGGTTCCAAATATGCTATTTCATTTTCTGATGAGGTATGTATTTATAGTTATGATTCAAAAGATAAGGAGTATGATGTTAAAAAAGAAAAGAATAAATTTAATTTAAATATCAAATATTCACAAGTATCAGATATCCCGTATATAAAAGGTAAGAAAAGTTATCTAGAGATGATTATAATGTATTTTTGGTGTACTAGAATTGTTGATGAAGAGGAGTATTTAGAAGAATATCTAAAAAAATTTGTTGGAAAATAGAATGGTTAGATATATAGGTTATGGTTATATATAGTTTATAATTAAAAACAAGAATATTTAATTTTGTATAGTTGTGAGAAAGTGTGAACTAAAGGGTATTTATATATAATGAGAGGGTTGATATTATTGTTTAAAGTAAATAAACTTAGCTCAAGAGCTATTGATAATATTACATATGACGATAGTCCAAGTTTTTCAGGAATTGTTGCTGGTGAATGTAAGGGTGATATATGGGTTGATGATGTAGAGAAACCTAATATTGCATTGGTTGCTTCATTTGCAGTAGGTGGATTTTCAATATTAGGAGAACCTATTAATATTGAGGTTTATAGCAAATTTAAAACTTTTATGATAGAAGATATGTTTTGTAAATTAAAAAGTAAAGGTGTTAATTTTTTTGAGTTTTCTATTGAGTCAGAGAAAGCAAAACCATATATTCTCGACATATTTAACAATAAAGTTATTCAAACCGAAGATGAATATACATTCCGTAAAAATGATAGATATAATGAAAGTATCATAGTTCCAGATGGATATAAGATATATAAAGTTGATTCTAAGTTTTTAGAAAAATTGGAAAGTGGCGTATTTGATAATCCAGAATTTCTGGTAGAACGATTGTTGGAATCTTGGGGTACTTATAACGATTTTCTAAAAAAAAGTGTGGCGTTTGTGGCAGTTAATCAAAATAGAATAGTTGCTGTTATTGCTGGAACAGCAAGATTTAAAAGTATAATTCCAATTGATATTGAAACAGAAAATAGTCATAGAAAGAAAGGCTTAGCACTTGCTTTAACACATCACTTTGTAAATGAATGCATAGATAATGGATTTATAGCGCAATGGGACTGTGTTGATTCTAATATAGCTTCAAAGAGAACAGTGGAGAGGGCTGGATTTCAATTCTTGAAGAAAAATACGGTTTATTGGTTTGAAATTTGAATGCGATATGATGAATTGTTTAGCTTAATTTGAAGTTAAGTTGCATCACATCTTTTATACAATGCGAATAAATCTTCTTTATAAAGCAAGCGATTAAATTTTATAATAAGAAACTTAGCAAGGGTTAAATTAAAAACTAAATATTAAAACCAAACTAACGGTAAGACGAAAATCTTGCCGTTTTTTCATGCCTAAAATCAACGAGAGGAGGTGATTATCGATAGTCTTTAATTATTATCATGGCAAAGAATCAGAGCAGTTTTCATTCTTTAGAATACCAAAGGTACTTTATACAGATCCAATATTTAAAAATCTATCATCTGATGCTAAAGTACTCTATGGAATTCTTTTAGATAGAATGGAATTATCTATAAAAAATAGCTGGGTTGATGAAAATAACAGAGTATTTATTTACTTTACCATTGAAAATATTATGGAAATCATGGGGGGAAATAAGAAGTCTGTAAAGGTGCTTTCTGAACTTGATACGGAAAAGGGAATTGGACTTATAGAAAAGCAAAGACAGGGGCAGGGAAAACCTACTAAAATTTATGTAAAAAACTTCATTGTGGACAATCTTTCTGAAATGTCAAAAGGAAATTTTAAGAAGTGTCGAAAGGATAAGGTAATAATACTAATATTAATAATACTGAAACTAGTGATACTAATCAAATCTTATCTTCAGGAGAAAAAGATAATAGATTAAGATTAGATAGAAATTTCATAAATAAAGCAGAAGCATATAGAAATCTTATTTATAAAAATATTGAGTATAAGCATTTTAAGCAATTTGAATCTGCTCAGATAGGAAATATAGATAATATTGTAGATTTAATGGTAGATATCTGTGTTCAAGAAGAAGGTACAATACCTATTAATGACAATCAAATGCCTGTAGAAGTGGTAAAGAGTAAGTTTTTAAAACTCACCTCATCTCATATTGAATACATTATGGATAGTCTTGATAGAAATCCTAGTGAGGTTAGAAATATTAGAAATTACTTGATTACAGCAATATATAATGTACCAAATACTATGAGTCAGTACTATAGAAGCCTAGTTAATCATGATATGAATGAAGGAGATTATAATTGGTAGGTTATATTAGTGGAGTTCCACCATAGACGATATTTAAGAAAAAATGAAAGGAGGCATAAGATTGCAAGAAGAAGTTACTGAAAAATCAATTGCATTTGTAGCTAAAAACAATAAGATGACACTATCCGTTTTAAAAATATTAATTAGTGCCTATCTTAAAGAAAAAGAAAGACAGAAAATATCTAAGGGACAAAATATTAAGAGAAAGAAAGTATCTTTAAAAGAGCTATCCAAGAAATATGATGGTTTAAAGAGTATTGAAATTAATGAAAATAATATAAAAGGTTTTGAGAAAAGTGCTAAAAAGTATGCGATAGAATATGCTTTAATAAAGGACAAGACAACAGACCCACCAACATATATAGTATTTTTCAAGGGGAAGGATACAGATATTTTAGATACAACCTTTAGGGAGTTTGTTGGAAATGAAATAGATAGGGATAAAAGACCATCTCTAAAACAAGCCCTAAAGAAGATGAAGGAAATATCCAAATCTATAAATAAAGACAAGGTTAAAAATAAACATCAGGAGCAAAGCCTATGAGTAGGATTATCGAAAATATAAGATATGAAATTTCTTTAATAGATAAAAAGAAACTATTTATAAAACTAGTATCATATATTTTTATCTACTATATTTTCAATAAGGTTGAAGAGATGTATAAAGGATTACCATTAAATAACTTCTTTATTACTCTATAATGGAAGCAGATGGCTATTCCTTAGATGATAAAAGGAGTAAAATAGAAGAAAATGATATACCAGATATAATAGAAAGATTCAATAATTTAGAAGGAGAAAAAGACAGAAAAAGAACAAAAAAGTCCTTCTTTGTACCAAAAGCTGAAATAGCAGAAAACCACTACGATTTAAGTATAAATAGGTATAAAGAAATAAAGTATGAAGAAATAGAATATGAAAAACCAGAGGTAATATTAGACGAGATAAAAGATTTGGAAGAAGAGATAGATAAAGCATTAGAAAAGTTAGAGAGGATGATATAGGAAATGAGAAAAAAATTAATAGATATTTTTGAAAAGCCTATATCAGGGGAATGAGGAAAAGAAGCAAATAGTGATAGTTCAGTAAAAGTGATTAGGACAACAAATTTTACTAATGTGAGAAAATTAAATTTAGATGATGTTGTTTTTAGAAGTATTGATGAGAAAAAGATAGAAAGAAAAAAATTACAATATGGAGATATAATAATTGAAAAGTCAGGAGGAGGACCTAAATAACCTGTTGGTAGAGTTGTTTACTTCGATATTGATGATGATATTTATTTGTGTAATAATTTTACTTCTATCTTACGAGCAAAAAAGAATTGCAAGAGGAGCCTTTTAAGAATATAGGTAGTATTATAGATATATTTGATACGGAGAATGCACTTAAGATAGTAAGTATAATAGATAATATAAATAAAAATGCGGAAGATATTATAGGAGCTTAATTATTTTTTAGTCTAAACAAATTCCCTCCTTGCATATAATGACAATATAAGGAGGGAATTTTGGTGTTTAGGCGAATTAAGCTAGTAGTATTAAATTTTATCTTGATGACTATAGTAATTATTGTTGGCAATAAGATACATTTATTTTTATTTGAAAAAAATATAGACAATAATTCTAGTGATGTATATTTGACTGAAAAAGAGCCTAATTTATCTATACTTATTGAGGTGGATAGGAAAGCTTTGTATTTAATAGATATGGATGAAAATAAAGTTATAAAAAAATATCCAGTGGCTACAGGGAAGCCTGATTCTCCTACACCTTTAGGTACCTTTAAAATAGTTGAAAAAGCTGCATGGGGAGGAGGATTTGGTTCTAGATGGATGGGACTTAATGTTCCATGGGGTAAATATGGTATTCATGGTACTAACAAACCAGGCTCTATAGGGTACAACGCTTCACAAGGCTGTATAAGAATGAGAAATGAAGATGTAAAAGAGCTTTATTCTATGGTGAAGCATGAAACATTAGTGACTTTGACTTCTGGGGAATATGATCCTTTTGGCTATGGACTTAGAACATTGAGGCCAGGTGATAGAGGAGCAGATGTGGCAGAAGTTCAAAAGAGACTCAAATCAAAAGGATATTATGAAGGTTCTATAGATGGGGTTTATGGAGATGGAATGAAAGTAGCATTGATAAATTTTTTAAAGGATAATAATATGTCTATAACTGATAATATAGGGTATAATGTTTATGAAAAACTTGGGATAATAATTATGGATTAAATATTTAAAAAACTACTTTACAAAGGTATCTTTTTTTCCTATAATATTGTCGTCGGTAGTTTATTATTATTTGCAGGAGATGACCTATTATGATACGCAAAAGATATGAAATTAAACGGGGTTATCTTTTTTATAAAGATGAACTAGAATTCAAATCTTCTTTACAGGAGTTTTTTTGGAAAACCCGTATGAAAATGAAAGGATGCAATATTAAAGAAATTAGGCGTAATAAACAGTCTTTTAAATATTAAAAAGTATTTAATTAAAAACTTCTGTTTAGATTTTAAAACAGAAGTTTTTTAGTTTTATCTAATACTTACTTAATTTTACTATAAATGTTATAATAATGACAAAATCTATATAATAGGTTTAAATGCTTATTGTTGGGTATATTAAATATGGTAATGATTTTTTTAATAGGAGGGATTATTATGTTATCGGAAAAGTTACTTAAAGAATTAAACAAACAAATTAATTATGAGTTATATTCAGCTCACTATTATCTAGCTATGGCTGGATACTGTCTTAGTGAAGATTTACCTGGATTTGCAAATTTTTTCATAGCACAAGCTGAAGAGGAAAAATTTCATGCTATGAAATTTTTCAATTTTGTAGATGAGATGGATGGAAAAATTAAAATATCAGGATTAGAAGAACCAGAAGAAGATTATAAATCTGCATTAGAAGTTTTTAAAGCAGCTCTTGAGCATGAAAAATTTGTTACAAAGAGAATATATCATCTTATGGATATTGCAATGGAAGAAAAAGAACATGCTACTATTAGTTTCTTAAAATGGTTTGTTGATGAACAAATAGAAGAAGAAAATAGCATGAAAGATATAATAGTACAACTTGAAAAAATCAGTGGAGATAGCCATGCAATGTATATGTTAGATAAAGAACTAGGTCAAAGAGTATTTACACCACCAGCAGATTCTGATCAATAATTCATGAAAAAAGATAGGCCCTATATAGAGCCTATCTTTCTTTATATCTATCTAGTAGTTGTTCCACCACTCATGTTTTGTTGAGCCATTTGTACTAATCTTTTAGTCATATAGCCACCAACATAACCATTTTGTCTTGATGGTAGATTACCTTTATCCATTGTTTCATAATTTGACATTCCAAGTTCAGAAGCTATTTCTGTCTTCATTTGATTCAATGCTTGACGTGCTTCAGGAACTAAAATTTGATTACTTCCAGTATTATTTGTGTTATTAGCCAATTTGTTCAACTCCTTTCTTGATTTATAATTTATATATTAAATTGGTGTATTAGTATTATGTGTAGAAAAATATCTAATAAACATGTACTTTTTTCATAGTTTATATTATTTTTCAATGAAATCCAAAAAAAAACATTTCAAATACATATATTTAGTACGAAAATACGGAATAAATCCGAAAAAATGAAAAACTTTAAATGGCTATCTTTCAAATAATCTTTAGAATTAGTCCGATAAAGTGGAAAAATTTTTAAAAGATTACTTCTACTAGTTTAAATAGTATAGCATAAGAGATGGTATGAATATTGCATATAATAGTATTAATATAACCAATATAACCAAATTTCAAAATTAAGAAGGGAGAATAAATATGGCTAATTTTTTGTTTTCTAATGTAGATACCGTAGAACTTGCTAAAAAATATAAAACACCACTTTATGTGGTTTCAGAAGATATAATACTAGAAAGATTTAATGAAATTAAAAAAGATTTTATAGAGAAACATGAAAATACAATGGCAGTTTATGCGAGTAAAGCTTTCCTTACCAAAGAAATGGCACGAATTGTAAAAAGAGAAGGTTTGGGAATGGATGTAGTTTCAGGTGGAGAACTTTATACTGCTATAAAAGTAGATTTTCCTATGGAAAAAATAGTTTTCCATGGAAATAATAAAACTTTAGATGAGATAGAAATGGCAGTAAAATACAATGTAGGAAGAATAGTAGTCGACAATTTTTATGAATTAGAACTACTAGACAAAATGGCTAGTAAGTATAAGAAAAAAGTGAATATACTATTTAGAATAACACCTGGAGTTAATAGTCATACTCACAAATATATAAGGACTGGTCAGGTAGATTCTAAATTTGGAGTTCCATTGAATGAAAATATAATTTATGAAGCTATATTAAAAGCTATAAATTCGAATTATATAGAACTTAAAGGTTTTCATTTTCATATAGGTTCTCAACTTCAGGAAAGTGAAACTCATGTGAAATCTATTAAAGTTCTTACTTCTTTAATGAAAGAAATAAAGGATGAACTAGGTTTTATAACTAAAGAATTAAATACTGGTGGAGGTTATGGTATTCATTACAATGGAAATGAATCAAGGAAACCTTTATCATATTTTACAGATGCTATGATGGAAGAGTTGGAAAAAGAATGTAGAAAATATAATTTAGAAAGGCCAAGAGTAGTTATTGAGCCAGGGAGATGGGTTGTAGGTGAGGCTGGAATCACACTTTATACAATAGGTTCAATAAAGAATATACCAAATGTTAGAACTTATGTAGGGATAGATGGAGGTATGCCAGACAATCCAAGGCCAAGTCTATATGATGCTCAATATGAGGCTTTAATTGCAAATAAAGTAGATGAAGAAATTACAGATATAGTTACAATTGCAGGTAAATGTTGTGAATCTGGAGATATACTTATTTGGGATTTAAAGACTCCTCATATAGAGGCAGGAGATATATTAGCAGTACTTTCTACAGGTGCTTATAACTATTCTATGGCAAGCAATTATAATAGAATACCAAGACCAGCTGTGGTAATGATTTCTAAGGGAAATGATAGATTGATAGTGAAAAGAGAGACCTATGATGATATACTAAGAAATGAGATATGAAATTAACGTGGATAGGTGATAATATGAAATTTACTAAAATGGTAGCTGCTGGTAATGATTTTGTATTATATAATGGATTTGAGTATAATATAAATAATTATAGCAATTTAGCTATAAAAAGCTGCGATAGGCATTTTGGAATTGGTGCAGATGGTATAATGATATGTGAAGAGTCTGATATAGCAGATATAAAAATGATTTATTATAACTCTGATGGCTCTAGAGGAGAAATGTGCGGGAATGGTATAAGATGTTTTTCAAAATATGTATATGAAAATGATATAATAGATAAAAAGATTTTTACTATCGAAACATTAGCAGGTATAAAAACTATATGTTTAGAGATTAATGAAAAAGATATTGTTGAGATTATAAAGGTTGATATGGGAAAACCCATATTTGCAAGTAATAAAATACCTGTTAATATAGATAGTAATGAAGTGTTATTAGAAAATATAGTTATAGATGGAGTAGGTATAACATTTTCTGCAGTGTTAGTAGGTGTCCCACATATAGTTATATTTGTAGATGATGTAAGACATATAGATATAAATGGCTTAGGGAAAAAACTAGAAGTTCATTCTATTTTCCCTAAAAAAACTAATGTAAACTTTGTAGAAATAGTAGATAGAAATAATATAAATATATATACTTGGGAACGAGGTGCAGGAAGAACTTTAGGATGTGGTACTGGTTCTTGTGCTGGAGTAGCATTAGGAAATAAATTAGGAAAATTAGATAAATTAGTAAATGTAAAGACAGAAGGTGGAGAGCTTCAAGTTGAGTTAAAAGACAATTATGAAATATACATGAAAGGAGAAGCTACTACTATTTATACTGGAGCAATGCTTGACCTATAAAAAAACAATAAAATATAAGAGGTGAAGTATTGATGGAAAATAGCAGAAAAAAAGGTTTTTGGTATTACTATAAGTTCCCAATCATATTATTATCATCTATAATATTAGGCTGTATAATAGGACTAATAATGGGAGAGAAGGCTTCTGTACTTAAGCCCTTTGGAGATATATTCTTAAATGCCATGTTCACTATAGTAGTACCACTTGTTTTTGTAACTATCACTAGTGCTGTATCTAGTATGGCAGATATGAGAAGACTAGGGAAGATTTTAGGGAGTATGCTATTAGTTTTTGTAATTACAGGACTTATTGCTTCTATAATAATGATAACAGTTGTAAATATTTTTCCTCCTGCTAAGGGAGTTCATATTGAAATGCCAAAGGCGGAGGAAATTGAACCACTAAAAACTTCTGAGCAAATAGTTGCAGCAATAACTGTAACTGATTTTACAGAACTTATTTCAAGAAAGAATATGCTTCCACTAATTATCTTTTCTATATTTTTTGGATTATGTGTAGGATTAATAGGAGAAAAAGGACAGAAAATAGCAGAAGGATTAAACATATTATCAGAAGTTTTTCTCAAAATGGTTTCAATTATTATGTACTATGCTCCAATTGGACTGGGAGCATATTTTGCAGCATTAATTGGAACATTTGGTCCAGAGCTTCTAGGTTCTTATGCTAGAGCTATGGTTATCTACTATCCAATCTGTATAGTATATTTCTTTGTAGCTTTTTCTTTGTATTCATATTTTGCAGGAGGTATAAATGGAGTTAAATTGTATTTTAAAACTATATTCCCAGTAGCTATAACTTCTTTGGCAACTCAAAGTAGTGTTGCATCACTACCTGTAAACTTAGATGCTGCGAGAAAAATGGGTGTACCTAAAGATGTTAGAGATATAGTCATTCCTATAGGGGCTACAGCTCATATGGATGGCTCTTGTTTAAGTGCTATACTCAAAATTTCCTTTATGTTTGGAATATTTGATATGCCTTTTAAAGGAATAGGAACTTATCTCACAGCTATAATAATTTCAATACTAAGTGGAGTAGTTATGTCTGGAGTCCCAGGTGGTGGACTTATTGGAGAAATGCTTATTGTTAATCTCTATGGTTTTCCAGCAGAGGCCTTTCCTATTATAGCTACTATAGGTTATTTGGTGGATCCACCTGCAACTATGATAAATGTAACAGGAGATTCACTAGCATCTATGATGGTTACAAGAATTATTGAAGGAAAGGATTGGATGAAGAAAAGTCTTACAGCAAATGAAGACTAAGACCCTGATATATTAAATACCAGGGTTTTGATTAAATAAAACTATAAATAAATTTTCCGACTATATTTATTATAAATGTAGCTAGTACTGCCACTACAGTAGTTAAAAGAAAGGTAAAGGCAGGCCATTTTCTTCCTCCTGTTTCTTTTTTAATAGTTAAGAGAGTAGTTCCACAGGGGAAATGTAGTAGAGAAAAAATCATGAAATTAAGGCCAGTTATAAAAGTCCAACCATTATTTAATAATAAGTTTTTTAATGTTTCTATATTTTCAAATTCAAGCATTGCTCCTTCTGACATATAGCTCATTATAAGTACAGGAAGTACTATTTCATTAGCAGGAAGTCCTAAAATAAATGCCATTAAAATATGCCCATCTAATCCTAGTAGTGTTCCAAAAGGGTTTAGAAGGTTTGCAGTTCTATTTAAAATACTTATTCCACCTATAGTTATATTTGCAAATATCCAAGTTATAGCTCCAGCTGGTATAGCTACGATTATAGCCCTGCTTAGTACAAAGAGTGTTCTATCTATAAGGCTTCTTATAAGTATAGGACCTATTTGTGGTCTTCTATATGGAGGTAGTTCCAAAGTAAATGAAGAAGGTACTCCTTTTAAGAAAGTTTTAGATAAAAATTTAGATATAAATAATGTAAATAATATACCTATTATTACAACAGATACTACAGATATAGCTGCTAAAATTGAACTATATTTTTTATTTACTAATCTTCCAATGAATATAGTTGACATGGCTATTATTATTGGGAAACGTCCATTACAAGGGACAAAATTATTAGTTATTATAGCAATAAGTCGTTCCCTTGGAGAATCTATGATACGACAAGCAATAACTCCTGCAGCATTGCATCCAAATCCCATGCTCATAGTCAAAGCTTGTTTTCCATGGGTTCCAGACTTTCTAAAAGAGTTGTCAAGATTGAAAGCCACTCTAGGTAAATAGCCTAAGTCCTCAAGTAAAGTAAATAATGGAAAGAATATTGCCATTGGTGGTAGCATAACAGATATAACCCAAGCAAGGGTCCTATATACCCCTAAAACTAGTATTCCATATAGCCAATCAGCTACATCCCATTTAGTGAAAAGATAAGTCAGTTTGTCTTCAAAGCTAAAAAAAGCTTTTGCTAACAATTCAGATGGATAATTTGCACCTACTATAGTTATCCAAAATATAAGCCCTAGCAAAATAATCATAATAGGATAACCAGTTATTTTACTTGTAAGTATATCATCTAGTTTTTTATCCCAATTAACTTTTCTATTGTCTTCTATTGTAACTACTTCATTTGATATTTTCTCTGCATTTTCGTATATAGTAGTTACAATGCTATCATCTATATTCTCATGTTTTTTAATAATGTTTTCAATTTTATTTAATGGTTCATCAGTAAATCCATGTTCTATTAAAAAAGTTTTTAATTCTTTTTTTATATTTTCATCTCCATCTATTAACCTAAGAGATATCCATCTTATATTTTGACTTTTGTTTAGATATGTAGAGAGGATATTTTCTATTTCATATATTGTATTTTCAACTTCGCTGCTATATTTTACTTTATTAGGACTGTAGCTATGTTTAGCATTATGAATAGTATTTAAAAGTTTTTCAACTCCTATACCATCTCTTGCTACTGTAGGTATGACAGGTATTCCTAATTCTTTTTCTAACTTTTCTACATCAATTTTTATGCCTTTTCTTTTAGCTTCATCTATTAAATTTAATGAAACTACTACATTATCAGTTATTTCCATTATTTGAAGTACTAAATTTAGATTTCTTTCAAGGGAAGTGGAGTCTACCACTACTATTGTTATTTCTGGTTTTCCAAAACAAATAAAATCTCTCGCAATTTCTTCTTCTTGGGAATTTGCAAATATTGAATAAGTTCCTGGTAAATCTACTAATAAAAAATCTTCATCTCCATAGTGAAAGGTACCCCTGGCATTGGCTACAGTCTTTCCAGGCCAATTTCCTGTGTGTTGTTTTAAACCTGTAAGATAATTAAATAATGTACTCTTTCCAGTATTAGGATTTCCAGCTAATGCTATGACAGTATGATTTACTTCTTTTTCCACTATATATTCATCTTTAATTAAAGCTAATCCACTAGACTCATGAGAAAGTCCCATAAAAAAACCTCCAGTCTTATAATATAGTTATTAAAATCTCTTCAGCTTCTTCCTTTCTAAGGGCAATAACAGTTCCCCTTATATTAAAGGCAATCGGATTGCCTGAAGGACTTACTCTTTCATTTCTTATAATAGTATTTGGTGTAATTCCTAAATCTAAAAGTCTCCTCCTTTTAGATTTTTTACATATTAGATTTATAACTTTACCAGATTTTCCTACTGGCAAATTTTTAAGAGAAATAATATTATCTGAATTTTCCATAAAAAACCTCCTTAAAAAATCCCACTTTTCCAAACTACTCTAGAATTAGTATATGTACCATATGAAAAAAAGTTCTTTAATATTTAAGAAGCAGATATGAACCTTTTTATATTTGAAGCGTAATATATTATTGTAAATAAAAAAATAGGAGGCTTGAAAAATGAGAAGTGGATCAAGAAGACAAGAATATTGTTTAGCAAGAGCCTATGTACCTTTTCAAATTATGGATCAAGTATATAATCCTAGAGAAGCATTGAAAAAGGGTACACTTTTCCCAGATCTGTATATGGCATGTGGATATGAGAATAGACGTTATTAATGGAGGTGTTTTTGTGAATAGAGAACAAGTTTGTTTATTAAAGGAAATTATGGAGATAAGTTTTGTACTAGATGAGACGGCACTTTATTTAGATACTCATCCAAATGATGAGAAGGCATTAAGACTTCACAATAGTTATGCTCAAAGATATAGTGAGATGGTATCACTATATGAAGCTAAATATGGACCTATGAAAAATCATAGTATGAGTCAATATCCATGGGCATATATAAATGATCCTTGGCCTTGGGAATTTGACTATAGTTTATGTTAAAGGAGGTATAGTATATGTGGATTTATGAAAAGAAATTGCAGTATCCAGTAGTAGTAGATACATGTAACCCAACTTTGGCAGCCATGCTTTTGGAACAATTTGGAGGAGCTGATGGTGAACTATCAGCAGGAATTAGGTATTTAACTCAAAGATGGACTATGCCTACTAATAAAGCCAAAGGATTATTAACAGATATCGGTACTGAAGAAATGGCTCATTGGGAGATTGTAGGAACTTTAGCTTGGAAATTGGTAAAAGATGCTTCAGTGGAACAAATTAAAGGTACACCTTTTGAAGCTCATTATGTAAATCATGGAAAGAGTCCATTTCCACACGATGCAGCTGGTGCTCCTTGGACTGCTAGCTATATACAATCTAAAGGAGATCCAATAGCAGATTTACATGAAGATATGGCAGCGGAACAAAAAGCAAGAGCTACTTATGAATGGTTGATTAGTATAAGTGATGATCCTGGTGTTACAGATACATTAAGATTTTTAAGGCAGAGGGAAATAGTACATTTTCAAAGATTCGGAGAAGCTCTAAGAATAGTACAAGAAGAACTAGATAGTAAGAAATTTTATTAGCCTCAAACTTTGAGGCTAATTTCTATTTATATTATGAATATTACTAGCTAAGCGGGTATTTCAAAAAAGTTTCCGATGTTGGGCACAAAACTCCAGTGACATAATAAGTTTAGGTCTAGCCAATCAAACTTAAATCAAAAGAGGTATTCATATAGATAGCAATAGCTTATTATATACAAAATAAAATTGTAAGTATAATATAGTATTTTTACTAGAGTCATGATAAATTATCTGTTTTATATATTATTAAAATATTAAATAATTTAAATGTGTTATAATTTATATATAAATGTACTATAGGTTCTACGGAAATTAAGACGCCTGTTAAAAAGCAGAGAACCAAAAGCTATGCTTTTGTGTCAATCATTTTGTTTCTCTGCACAGATAGTAGGTTACGAGGTTAATGAAGCAGGAACTTTTAGTAGTGATGCTAGAAGCACGTGACTTTAATCATATTAGATTCATAATAAAAAATATTAGATTTTTAAGGATTTTTAAAAAAATTATTAGCCCCAAACTTTGGGGCTAATCTTTATCTATTAAATTCTCTTCTCCCATTTCCACTAGTTTTCTAGTCATAATTCCACCAACTTTACCTGCATAAAATATGTTTTTAGTATTGTCAATGGATTTATCTAAAGTAGTATCAAGGCCTAGTTCTTGACTTATTTCAGCTTTAAATTGTTCAAGGCCAACTCTTGCGTTAGGATCAATTTTATCCATTAAAATCCCTCCTTGTTTTATCTGCCTGTATTATATTCTTAACCTTATAATTTAATTAAATACAAGGAATATAATAGTAAAATTTTAAAAAAAGGTATTATTGACTTCTATATTTATATATTGTAATATATAAATATAAAGATATAAAGAAGGTGTAAATATTGGATATTGACAAGAATGTATTAGAAGAAAAGGCAGAAATTTTAAAAGCTATAGCTCATCCAGGTAGACTTTGTATTGTAAGAAGATTATTAAAAGAAGGGGAAAAAAATGTAACAGAGATGCAAAGTTGTCTTGATGCACCTCAATCTACAGTTTCTCAACATTTATCTAGATTAAAAGCAGCAGGAATAATTGAAGGAAAAAGAGAAGGCACAGAAATATATTATAGTTTGATAAATGAAGATGTGAAAAAAATTATTGAATCAATTTTTTAAGCTTAAAGTCGTCATATAATTAATAACTTCCATATATTTATATATTATATTATTTGAATATATAAATATATAAATATACAATAAGGAAGTTTTATTATCTAATATGCAAGTATTGTAATATAAAGGAGGAACCTTAAATGTCTAAGAAAGTTTTAGTTGTTGGAGGAGTAGCAGGTGGAGCAACAACAGTTGCAAGACTAAGAAGATTAGATGAAGATTTAGATATAGTATTATTTGAAAGGGGAGAGTATATCTCTTTTGCCAATTGTGGTTTACCCTATTATATAGGAGGGGTTATAGAGGAAAGAGATGCACTATTAGTTCAAACTCCAGAAGCTATGAAAAACAGGTTTAATATTGATGTAAGGGTTCAAAATGAAGTAACAAAAATACTTAGAGATGAAAAGAAAATAGAAGTTAAAGATTTAAATACAGGAAAAACATATGAAGAATCCTATGATTACTTAGTATTATCACCTGGTTCTACACCACTTAAACCACCAATACCAGGAATTGATGCTCCAAATATATTTAGCCTTTGGAATATTCCAGATACAGATGCCATAGACGCATATATAAAAGAAAATTGTCCTAAATCTGCAGTAGTTGTAGGCGGAGGATTTATTGGACTTGAAATGGCAGAAAATTTACATGGACTAGGTATTGAAGTATCAATAGTTGAAATGCTTGATCAAGTAATGGCACCTTTGGATTTTGAAATGGCTGAAATAGTCCATGAGCATATAAAACTTAAAGGTGGAAATCTTTATCTAGGAGATGGAGTGAAGAGTTTTCATACTAAGGATGGAAAGACTACAGTTACTTTGCAAAGTGGAAAAACTATAGAAACAGATTTAGTTATTCTTTCAATAGGTGTACGTCCCAATAGTGAATTAGCAAAGGATGCAGGACTTGAACTCAATGAAAGGGGCGGAATAGTAGTTGATGATAATTTAAGAACTTCAGATAAAGATATATTTGCTATTGGAGATGCTATAGAAGTAGTAGATTTTGTAAATAAAAACAAAGCTATGGTTCCATTGGCTGGACCTGCAAATAAACAGGGAAGAATAGTAGCCAACAATATAGTTGGAAGGGAAGAAAAATATAAAGGAACTCAAGGAACTAGTGTAGCTAAGATATTTGATTTAACTATTGCTAATACTGGAAATAATGAAAAAACTTTAAATAGATTAGGCAAGAAATACCATGAAGATTATCTAATATCTTTTATCCAGGCAAAATCTCATGCTGGATATTATCCAGAATCACTGCCTATAACTATCAAACTAATATTTGATTTAGATGGAAAGGTTTTAGGTGCTCAAGCAGTAGGATACAAAGGTGTAGAAAAGAGAATAGATGTTATAGCTACAGCTATTAGATTTGAAGGAACAATATATGATTTAAAAGAATTAGAACTTGCATATGCACCACCTTATTCTTCTGCTAAAGATCCAGTTAATATGGCTGGCTTTGTAGCAGAAAACATTTTAAATGGGGATGTAGACACTATATTTTGGAATGAATTAGAAGAATTAGATAAGGAAAATACAATTATACTTGATGTAACTAATTCAGAGGAAAGAGAGATGGGATATGTTGAAGGTTCTATAAATATACCAGTAAATGAATTAAGAGATAGACTTGATGAACTAGATAAAGATAAGCTAATTGTGTCATATTGTGGATTAGGTATTAGGGGGTATATAGCTTCAAGAATACTAACACAGAATGGATTTAAGGCGAAAAACTTTGCAGGAGGATTTATGTTATATAGAAGTTTATTCTGCAAAGATAAGGAGGATTGCGGCGGAAAGTCCTTATCTGAAGATATACAATATACAGATCATGGAGAAATAAAATCTGTTGGAACTGAATCAGGAAAAGAAAATATTCTTAGAATAAATGTTAGTGAATTAACTTGTCCAGCACCATCTAAAGAAATTAATATTGCTATGGAAAAATTAGATGATGGAGATATATTAGAAATATTGTCGAGTAATCCAAATTTTAGTGAAAGTATGAAAGTTTGGACTAAAAATACAAATAATACATTTATAAAGGGCAAAAAAGTGGATAAAGGCTTTTTAGTTACTATTAAGAAAGGCTTAAATAAATAACTATAGTATAAATCCAGAGAAATTATAATTTTTCTGGATTTTATTGTTAAAATGTTTACATCCCACTGTTAAGGGTAATATATATTATAAGCTAAATTTAAAAATAGGGGTGATTTTTGTGAATCCAATGACAGCAGAAAATTTACGTTCAGCATTTGGAGGAGAAAGTCAGGCACATATGAGATATTTAATATGGGGGGACAAGGCAAAAAGAGATGGTTTTCCAAATGTAGCAAATTTGTTTAAGGCTATTTCTTATGCAGAACAAGTTCATGCTACAGGTCATTTCAACGCATTAAAGAATGAAGATGGAGATTTTTCAGTAACATCTATGGCAGGATTTGGACTAGGGACTACTTCTGAAAATTTACAAGGTGCTATAAATGGAGAATTGTTTGAAATTAAACAAATGTATCCATCTTATATTGCAGTTGCAGAAATGCAAGAAGAAAAAAGTGCTTTAAGACCAATGAACTTTGCTTTAGCGGCAGAAAAAATTCATGCTAAACTTTTTCAAGAGGCAAAAGATTCAGTAGATAAAAATAAAGATATAGATATTGAAAAAGTTTATATCTGTCCTGTCTGTGGATATACTGCTGCTGATGAAGCAGAAGATATTTGTCCAATTTGTGGAGTTAGTAAAGACAAGTTCAAAGTATTTGACTAAAAAGTAAAGCTACTTAAATTATTTAAAAATATAAATGCCTAGGAAATTTCCTAGGCATTTATATTTTTTATATTTCTTCTAATAATTCTTTAATTTCAGTTGTATGAGTGTAGATAGTTCTTAGCATGTCTATTTGCTGACCTTGAAGTCCTAAAATAGTTTCAAAGCTTTCTATAGCCTTGTTAAACTGCTTATTTCCCACATAGTTTATATAAATTCTACTTTCCTTAGCAATATTTCCAACAGCATATTCAACTTCTTGCATTTCTTTAATCAAACTTACAACTACTTGTCTTATATTTTCATATTCTTTCAATGTTATATTACCTTCTTTAGCTACTCTTTTTAGTTCCTTGACTATTATTTTAAAATCGTCCTCTATTGCAATAGTTAAATCATATACTTCTTTAGAATTGTTTAAGTATAGAGTTTTCATTTCAACTTGCTTATTAACAATTTCAGAAATTTTAAGAGATTTTTCAAAACCTTTTTCAATTATATCTCTAATTTCATCTTCTGTATTTTTCTTATTTTTCTGAAGATTTATCATTTCATTCATAGTCTTGTTAAATTTTTTGTCTTGTAATATTTCTATTCTATTTTTTTGGACCTCTTCTATTTCTTCAATGGCTTCTTCTAACTCTTTAACTACTTCTTCATAAACTTTTGGTTCTTCAATAGTATCAGCAAATACTGTTACAGAACTAAATAAGGTAAGAATAGATAATGTTAAAGCAATTAATTTTTTATTCATATAGATCTCTCCTTTTTATATTATTTAAAAATGCTTATAGATTATATCGGCAGTATAAAAAATAACTTTACTTCTTTTTACAAAATATCTATATTTAACAAAAGTTAATACTTATATGATAAAATGATTTAAAATGTATTGTTTTCTTTTTAATTTAATAATTAACCAGAAATAACAAAAAAATAGGAGGAAAATGAAAATAAAAATAGAATAGTAAATAATTAGCCAATAAAATTTAAAGGAGTGCTGGATATGTTTGTCGAATCTTTAATTCTATCAACAATCGTAGGAAAAATTAGAGGTGGAAAAATAAAAAATATAGGTAGTCTAAAAATAAAAGGTTGGTATTTATTTCTCTTAGGATTTTTATTAGAGTATTCTAGTATATATATTGAGAAGCTAACTGATAATAAATTATCTTTTTTTATAAGAGAATATTTTTCCTATATACAATTTTTAGTTATTATTTTATTTATCTTAGGATTTATATTAAATTTAAGAAATAAGGGCATACTAATTATGTTTATTGGAAGTTTATTTAATTTTATTGCTATTTTATTAAATGATGGGAAAATGCCAGTTTCCATGGAGGCACTTAAATATTCTTCTTTAATAAAGGATATAGATATGCTTAAAACTGGAATAACATTGACTCATCAAATAGCAACAAATTCTACTAGGTTTTATTTTTTTACAGATATTTTACCTATACCTGCACCTTATCCACTACCTAAGGTGATTAGTGTCGGTGACATTATAATTGCTTTAGGAGTATTTATATTGATACAGAAGATCATGTTATCAGGTAAAAGAAAAGATAGTATATTAGATTTTACATATGGTATTTGTAAACTATAGAAAAAATCGTTTCTAGGAAAGAGCTCCTTCTGACTAGAAACGATTTTTTATTTCTATAACTAGAATATATAAAAAAGTGCCACATTAATCTGTAAGTAAATAGTACCTTTTAATAGTAGTAAATTAGCACATCTTGTGATATTATACTATTAAAGATAGTGAATATGTATACTAATTGCCAGATTTCGTATATATTTGAGGTGTTATGTAATGAATGATATTTTAAATGAAAG
The DNA here is from genome assembly GCF_024623155.1 of Anaerosalibacter massiliensis. Classification (NCBI taxonomy): domain Bacteria; kingdom Bacillati; phylum Bacillota; class Tissierellia; order Tissierellales; family Sporanaerobacteraceae; genus Anaerosalibacter; species Anaerosalibacter massiliensis. The sequence continues at coordinate 267,054 of NZ_JANJZL010000002.1, read as the reverse complement.
ATGGATTGAGATTTTAAAAATACTTTTAAGTAACACCCAGCCTATAATAATAAGTGATATGGAAGAAAGATTAAAGGTTTCTAATAGGACAATTAGGAATGACTTAGATAAAATAGATGAAATTATTCAAAAAAAGGGTTATGGTAGGGTTGTAAGGAAACCTAGAGTAGGTATATGGATAGAAGTAAATGAAGAAAAAGAGAAAGAATTTAGAGATAGTATAAAAATGACTAATTCTTATACTCAACCTTTTTCACCAGAAGAAAGACAGGAATATATACTAAATAAACTTCTTAAAGTACAAGCTCCTATTACAATGGAGGAGCTTTCAAAAGAGCTTTATGTAAGCAGAATAACAGTATTTAAAGATTTAGATGAGGTTGAAAAGTATGTAAAAAACTACAACCTATCCATTTTAAGAAAGCAGAACTATGGAGTAGAATTAGTAGGAAATGAAAAAGATTTCAGAAGATTAGCAGGAGATTTTTTCCAAGGTTCTAGTATTCATGATTTAAATAGAGATTGTGCCAAATATATGAATATGTTTACAAAAGAAAATTTATATACTATAGGACAAATTGTAAAAGAGTCTGAAATTGAAATGGAATTTAAATTAGCTGATGAATCTATTTCTAATTTAATATTTCATTCAGCTATGCTAGTAGAAAGAGTTAAACAAAATAAAACAGTAAGGCTTAAAGAGGAAAATTTTTCTGATATTAAATTACAAAAAGAATATAGTGTTGCAAAATCCATAGTTTCTAAATTAGAGAAAGAATTTAATATTTCTATACCTGAAGATGAAATTTCTTATATAGCAATTCATATATTAGGTTCAAAATTACAACAAAGCTATAATTTTTGCGAAAATTTAAATGTATTAGAGAATGTTGATTTAAACATAGTTAATTTATCTAAGGAGATAATAGAATTGATAGGAAATATATTATCTACTGATTTGACTAAGGATAAAAAATTATTAATAGGATTGGCATTGCATTTAAAACCAACTATCAATAGATTGAAATATGATCTTACTATTAAGAATCCACTTATTGACGAAATAAAGGAAAATTATCCTAGTATTTTTGGAGCGAGCTGGGCAAGTAGTGTTTTGTTTGAAAAGTATTATGGATTTAAAGTAAATGAAGATGAGATAGGATATATTGCTATTCATATTGGAGCAGCAATAGAAAGACAAAAGACTAATACTAAAGCTATAGTAGTATGTAGTAGTGGCGTTGGCACTTCTCAACTTGTATCTATAAGGTTGGAGAAAGCCTTACCAAATTTAGAAATTTTAGATATAATTTCTAAGCATGAGATTGAAAATATAAATATAAAAAAATTTGATATAGTTATTTCTACGATTCCTATTGACTATCATTTAAAGCCAGTAGTTCAAATAAGTCCTTTTGTAGGGGAAAAAGATATACTAGAAATTAGGAAATGGATTGTAAATATTGAAAACACAAAGAAATTGGACTTAGATTTAGTAGAGGATAATTCAAAATTATTATTTAAACAAGATTTAATTTTTTCAAATCTAGAACTAAAGACAAAAGAATCAGTCATAGAATTTTTAAGCTATCATATGGAAAAACAAGACTATGTAGAAAAAAAATTTATGAATGAAGTATTTGAAAGGGAGAAGATAACTTCTACAGCAATAGGAAATGGAGTAGCGATCCCTCATGCAAATCAAAGTTATGTGAAAAAACCTATTATAGCCTTTGCTACATTAGAAGAACCAATTAATTGGTCAGGAAATAAAGTGGATATTATTTTCTTATTAGCACTAAAAATTGATTCAAATGATGCTACTAGGAAAACTTTTTCTGAGTTTTATAGATTATTAGACAATGAAGAAGTTTTAAACAAAATTAGAGAAAGTAATAAGGATGAAGAAATATATACTTTATTGACAGAGGGGAGAGAATAGTATGAAGATATTAGCTATTACCTCTTGTCCACTAGGTATTGTATGTACAAACTTAGCTAGAGAAGCATTGGAGCAAGCAGCAAAAAAGACTAATGTAGATATAAAGGTGGAAACTCAAGGGGAGTTTAAAGAAAATGAAATAACTAAATATGATATTGAAGAAGCTAGTGCGATTATATTGACCAGTGATGGACCTATTGAAGGAAAGGAAAGATTTAAAGACTTGCCAATTGTTTACGCAAGCTGCAAAGATATAATGCAAAATTCTTTAAATATAATAAAAAATATAAAAATAAAATATAAAAATAAAATATAACTTTGGGAGGAATGAAAATGTATAGTGAAGAAGTTGTTTTAAAAAATGAAACAGGATTACATGCTAGACCAGCAAGTTTATTTGTAAAGGAAGCATCAAAATATAGTTCAGATGTGAAAGTAATAAAAGAAGGCAAAGAATATAATGCAAAGAGTATAATGGGAATACTTAGCATGGGTGCTGCTATGGGAGAGAAAATAAAAATTGAGGCAATTGGTGAAGATGCAGAAGAAGTAGTAAAAAGTCTAGTTGAGCTTGTGAATAATAAATTTGGAGAATAGGAGGCAATTTTTATGAAAGGCATAGGAGTTTCTCCAGGAGTATCTATTGGAAAGGTTTTTTTAAAAGAAGAAATAGAAATAGATATTGAAAAGAAAAGCATTCACAATATAAAAGAAGAAGTTGATAGGCTAAATACTTGTGTTCATAAAAGCATAGAAGAGATAGAATCTTTATACAAATATACTTTGAAAGAAGTTGGAGAAAAAGAGGCAGAAATTTTCAATGCTCATAAATTAATGCTAGAGGATCCAGAATTTATAGGAATGATTAATCAAAAAATAGAAGATGAAAAAGTTAATGTAGAATGGGCAGTACAAGAAGCAAGAAATGAATATGTTCAAATGTTGGAAAGTCTTGATAATGAGTATCTAAGAGAAAGGGCAGCAGATGTAAAAGATATTTCAAGCAGACTTTTAAAAAACCTAATAGGCATAAAGGGAGTAGATTTATCAAGCCTAGAAGAGGAATGTATTGTAGTAGCCGATGATTTGACTCCATCAGATACAGCTCAAATGAGAAAAGATAAAGTCTTAGGTTTTGTTACCGAACTAGGTGGAAGAACTTCTCATACATCTATTATGGCTAGAACATTAGAATTGCCAGCAGTTGTAGGAGTAAAGGACATAACAAAAAATGTAAAAGATGAAGATTTTATAATTATAGATGGAAATGAAGGATTAATAATTATAAATCCTTCAGAGGAAGAAATTGCGACTTATGAAAAAAAGAAAGAATCCTATGAAAACTTTAAAGAAGAATTAAATAAATTAAAAGGTGAAGAAAGTATATCCAAAGATGGAGTTAAAGTTGAGATAGCTGCTAATATAGGTACTCCTAAGGATATAGATAAAGTTCTAGAAAATGATGGAGAAGGTGTTGGACTTTATAGAAGTGAATTTTTATATATGGATAGGGAAAAGTTGCCAACAGAAGAAGAACAATTTGAAGCCTATAAAGTTGTAGCAGAAAAATTAGATGGAAGACCTCTAGTTATAAGAACTTTAGATGTAGGAGGAGATAAGGATTTACCTTATTTAGACCTTCCAAAAGAAATGAATCCATTTTTAGGTTATAGAGCTATTAGACTTTGTTTGGATAGAACAGATATATTTAAAATTCAATTAAGAGCTATTTTAAGAGCTAGTGCATATGGAAATGTAAAAATAATGTTTCCTATGATTTCTAATATAGCTGAATTAAGGGAAGCTAAAGCTATATTAGAAGAAGTTAAATCTGAATTGAGAGCTGAAAATATTGAATTTGATGAAGAATTAGAAGTTGGAATAATGGTGGAAATACCTTCAGTAGCAGTTCAATCAGATATTTTTGCAAAAGAAGTGGATTTTTTCAGCATAGGAACTAATGATTTAATTCAGTATAGTCTTGCAGTAGATAGAGGAAACCAAGATATATCCTATTTATATAGCCAATACCATCCAGCAGTACTAAGACTTATAAATATGACTATAGAAAATGGTCACAAGGAAGGTATATGGGTAGGAATGTGTGGTGAAGCTGCAGGAGATGAAAAATTAATTCCAATTCTTTTAGGGATGGGATTAGATGAATTTAGTATGAGTGCATCATCAATGCTAACTGCAAGATGGATTATAAAGAATATATCTAAAGCAGAAATGGAAAACAAAGTTAAAGAAGTTCTAAACTTGGACTCCCCCCAAGATGTTGAAAAATATATAGAAGAAGAAATAACCTCTAAGATTTAAATCTTAGAGGTTATTTTTATGTCCATTGCTAGATATAAAATTAGAAAATCTAGGCAATAATAAAGAATATAGTAAGAAGATTAAAAAGAGATTTGGAGGGGATTTTTTGTCAACAAGATTATTCATAATTGCAATAACACCAGCATTAATTATAATAGTAGGACTTTATTTAAGTGATAGATACGATAGAGAACCATTGAAAATTTTGTTAATAACATATTTATTAGGTGCATTGTCAGTAATACCTACCATATTGGTAGAGGAGTTATTAAGTTTTTTCAATATATTTCCAGGCATATTAGGAGCTTTTTATACAGCTTTTATAGTAGCAGGATTTACAGAAGAATATTTTAAAAGATTAGTAGTATTGAAAACTGCTTATAATTCAAAATATTTTAATGAAAAATTAGATGGCATAGTCTATGCAGTATTTGCATCTATGGGATTTGCTACTGTAGAAAATGTTATATATGTAGTATATAGATATAGCAACAATCCTTATATTGGACTTTATAGAGGTATATTATCGGTTCCAGCCCATGGAGTATTTGCAGTTACTATGGGATATTATCTATCATTAGCTAAATTTGGTAGTAATGAATTAAGAAGAAAAAGGAGCTATAGGCGTTCACTATATATGCCTATAATATTTCATGGAATATTTGATTTTATACTAATGGCTAATATACCACAGTTAACGATTATATTTGTCCCATATGTAATTTATCTGTGGTGGTTAAATGAAAGAAGATTGAGTAGATATATATATGATTCAAAATCAAAATTTATAGGAATTAGAGAGAAAAGAGAATAAAAAAACTAAAACTATTGAAAACTACTCAAATTAAATATAAAATACTAGTATAGCATTTAAAATGCTAAGGCTAATTTATCCAATAACTTAAATCACGGATGTTTTTAGCAATATTATAAAAAAGGGGAAAAGACATGAAGAGAAAAAAGCAAGTTATTATGTTTTCTATAGTTTTAATTTGTATTTCTGTTTTTTTGACATCATGTGTTAACTTAGGTATTAAAGCAGATGAATCTAAAGAACTTACTGTAAAGAACCAATCTAATGAATCTAAAAAAGAAGAAGTAAAACCAAATACTACTGCTACAATATTGGCAGCAGGAGATGTAATGTTTCATAAGCCACAAATTACAGGTGCTTATAATGAATCAAAAGGTGTATACGATTTTAAAGATAATTTTAAATATGTAAAAAAATATGTAGAATCTGCAGATTTAGCTTTAGCAAATTTTGAGACCCCTGCAGCAGGAAAAGAGAAAGGATTTAAAGGTTATCCTAATTTTAATGCCCCTATAGAATCTATAGAAGCATTAAAGGATGCAGGTTTTGATATATTGTCTACTGCAAATAATCACACATTGGATCAAGGAAAAGATGGACTTATAAAAACAATAGATTCAATAGAAGAGCACGGTCTTAAAACTGTTGGTACTTATAAAGAACCAGAAAAGTCTATACTTATAGAAAAAGTAAACGACATAGATATTGGAATATTGTCCTATACTTATGGTTGCAATGGAATGGAGCATACATTGACAGATGAAGAACTAAAATATATGGTAAATATAATAGATGAGGATAATATAAAAAATGATATATCCAAGATAAAAGACAAAGGAGCAGATTTAATTATTATGTTTATTCACTGGGGAAATGAATATGAAATGGAACCAAGTGAAGAGCAAATAGAATTAGGAAAGAAACTGATAGATTGGGGAGTAGATATAGTATTTGGAAGTCATCCTCATGTAATTCAAAAATCTGAAATTGTACAATCAGATGGAAAAGATAAATTTATAATTTATTCCCTGGGAAATTTTCTGTCGAATCAAAGAAGAGAAACTTTAAACAATAAATACACTGAAGATGGTGTTATGGTAAATATTGAAGTTGAAAAAGATTTCTCCAAAGGTGAAACTGTTATAAAAAATGTAAGGTATATCCCCACTTGGGTTAATAAATATATGAAATCTGGTAAGGCAAAATATGAAATACTTCCTGCTGAAGACTTCATGGATAAAGATGTATTTAGTCAAGAAACATTATCTAAAATAAAAGGATCTTACAAGGACACTATGGATAAAATGGGCCAGTAATAATAATTTCTGGCTTATTTTTATTAATAAAACTTAATTCGTTTATTAACATTTGTTATTAATAAATATTTTCTTGTATATGGATTTAAATTAATAACAATTTGTTATATAATAGAAATGTAGAGTATTATCTGAATATAGTAAATAAGGGTGTGTGAACCTTGCAATATTTTGACGAACTTTTTTTAAATATAAGAGCTAGAGATATTATAGACATTTTGATAGTAGCTTTTGCCTTTTATAAGCTTTTTATGCTTATAAGAGAAACAAGAGCAGAACAATTAACTAAAGGAATTATAGTTTTATTTGTTGCAACTAAGATAAGTGAATGGTTGGAACTATTTACTGTATATTGGATATTAGAAAAAACTATGACTGTAGGGGTTCTGGCTATCCTCATTGTTTTTCAACCTGAATTGAGAAGAGGGTTAGAATATATTGGTAGAAGCAGATTTTTTACTAAATCTTTTGCAGAAATAAAAGATGAAAATTTAAATGAGGTTGTGGACGAAATTGTAGATGCAGTGGCTTCTCTATCTAGGCAAAAAATTGGAGCTTTAATAGTTATTGAAAGACAAACTGGATTAAGTGAAGTAGTGGAAACAGGTACTAAGGTAGACGGCAGAGTTTCAAGTGGTCTGCTTATAAATATATTTATACCAAATACTCCTCTTCACGATGGAGCAGTAGTGATAAAAGAAGATGTTGTTAAAGCAGCAGGTTGTTTCTTACCTTTAACGGACAATGCATCTTTAAGTAAAGAATTAGGCACAAGACATAGAGCAGCATTGGGCATATCAGAAAAATCCGACTCGTTAGCTATTGTAGTATCAGAGGAAACAGGTGCCATATCCATTGCAGAAAATGGAAGTTTGGCAAGATATTTAGACATAAAGACATTGAAAAAAATACTTATCGATATGTATAAACCGAAAATTCAGCGACAAAGTTTTTTTATAAAGTGGAGGCGTAAGGATGAGCAAGGAGAGGAAAAATAATCACACTATAAAAATATTTTCTCTGGTAATTGCTATTATATTGTGGAGCTATGTCATGAGCGAAGTAAATCCTAAAATAACCAAAGAGTTTAGAAATGTTGATGTGAAGTTTTCTAAAATGGAGGATTTAGAGAGTTCAGGCTTGGAACTTATTTCTCCAAAGGAAGTTAAAATAAATGTGAAATTATCAGGTAGAAGAAGTGAAATTTTAAAACTTAGAGATACTGATATAATAGCAGAAGTAGATTTAAGTGGATATTCAGAAGGAACTAAAAAAGTTCCCATATATGTAAAAGTTCCTAGTCAAGTGGATATTGTGGATTATAGTCCAAGGGAAGTTGCTTTTAGATTTGAGAAAGTTATATCAAAAGAAAAGCAAGTTGAGTTGAAAACCATAGGAAAACTTGAACCGGGATATAGTTTAGGAGAAGGAGAGGTAAAACCACAGTCAATTATACTAAAAGGGCCTAAAAGCTGGGTAAACTCAGTTTCAGATGTTGTGGCTGTAGTGGATATAACAGGGAAAACTGAAGATATAAATGCTACAGTACCTATTAAACTTTTAGATGATGATGGGAACACTGTTGGAATGGTGGAAAAGGATCCAAATGTTGTAGATGTATTTATCCCAATGTCTAAAAGTAAGAAAGTTCCTATAGATGCTCAAATAAGTGGTGAAATTCCAATTGAATATAGAAACTCAAAATTAGTTGTTACTCCTAAATCAGTAGATGTAAAAGGCAATGACAATATATTAAATAGTTTATCATCTATAAAGACAGAGCCAATTGATGCATATAGCCTTGTAGAAAGAGGTTCAATAGAAGCTAAGCTGATAGTACCTGAAGGTATAGATCTAGTAAACCCAAAACAAAAAATAATTGTAACATTGAAATTAAATGACACTGATACTGAAACAGATAATGATATAAATACTGATTCTAATACTAGTGATAATGCTGATGATAGAGAAAATTCAGATATAGATAATAATACAAACAGAAGATTTGAATATAATTTTTCTGAAATACAAATTAGAAATTTAGGAAATGGATTGATTGTTGATCAAGGTGAAAGCACCAATAATATATCAATTCTTCTAAGTGGACCTGATAATGTTTTAAATTCTGTTAGAAAGGATAGTCTATCTCCAGAAATTGATTTAGGAGGTTTAGATGAAGGAACTCATGAAGTTAAATTAATTGTAAAAGATATAAATAAAGTAAAAGTATTAGATATCATTCCCAATAGGATAAAAATTTCATTAAAAAAGGAAGAAAGGGAGTGAAGGTATGGCTAGAAAGTATGTATTAGTCATTAACCCAGGCTCCACATCTACCAAGGTAGCCATATATGAAGGTAAAAATGAAATAAAATCCAATAAAATTGTACACAACTCAAAGGAATTAGAAAAATACAAAAAAGTATCTGAACAATATGATTATAGATTGAAATTGATCTATGATTGGCTTAAAAAGGAAGAAGTTTTAACTTCTTCCTTAATTGCAGTAGTAGGTAGAGGTGGTCTTTTAAAACCTATTCCAGGAGGTACTTATATAGTAACAGAAAAAATGATAGAGGATTTGGAAAATAGCATTCAATGGGAACATGCATCAAATTTAGGTGGTATTTTAGCAAAAGGTATTGGAGATAAGGAAGGAATTAAATCCTATATATTGGATCCGGTAGCTGTAGATGAATTTGAAGATATAGCTAGAATATCAGGTCTAAAAGATATTGAAAGAAAATCATTGATTCATGCATTAAATATTAAAGCGGTTTCCTATAGAAGGGCAAATGAGTTAAATGAGAATATAGAAGAATTAAATTTTATAGTTGCTCATTTAGGTGGCGGAATATCAATAGCACCTGTAAAGGGTGGGAAGATGATAGATGTAAATAATGCTATTGAAATGGGACCCTTTTCACCAGATAGAACTGGAGGACTTCCAGTTGGAGATGTAGTGAGACTTTGTTATTCAGGAAAATATACTTATGATGAAATGTTGTTAAAGATAAAAGGAAAAGGTGGACTAGCTGGTTATTTAGGTACTATGGATGGTAGGGAAATAGAAAAGATGATAGAAAAAGGAGATAAAAAGGCAGAACTTATTTATAAGGCAATGGCATACCAAATAGGTAAAGAAATAGGTGCAATGTCAACAGTTTTGTGTGGGGATATAGACAGTATAATTTTAACAGGAGGGCTAGCTTATTCTGAATATTTAGTAGATATTATAGAGGAAATGATAGGATTTATTTCAAATGTAATAGTCTATCCAGGGGAAGATGAAATGAAAGCTTTGAATGATGGGGTACTTAGAGTGTTAAATGGAGAAGAAAAAGAAAAAATATATGAAGATGAGGTGATTTTAAGATGTTAAAGGATTTTCAAGATTTATTAGATTTGGCTAAAAGTAAAGGTCCTAAAAAAGTTGCTGTAGCAGTTGCTGCAGACAAGGATGTACTAGTAGCTATAAAAAATGCTAAAGACTTAGAAATTGCAGATGCTATTCTTGTGGGAGACAAGGAAAAAATTGAAGAAATAGGAGATGAAATTCAATTAGATCTTTCTAAGTTTGAAATAGTAGATGAGAAGGATCCTGTTGAAGCTTCTAGAAAGGCTGTAAGTCTTGTTAGTTCCGGGAAAGCTCATGTAGTAATGAAGGGGTTAGTAGATACAGCAGTAATAATGAAACAAGTATTAGATAAGGAAATAGGTCTTAGAAGTGGAAATTTAATCAGCCATTTAGCAGTATTTAGTGTTCCTACATATGAAAAACTTCTTATTGTAACAGATGCGGCTATGAATATAAGTCCAGACCTAAATCAGAAAAAACAAATAATAGAGAATGCAGTGTCTTTTGCACATAGTCTAGAAATAGAAGATCCAAAAGTAGCTGTAGTATGTGCTAGAGAAAAGGTCAACCCAAAAATGGAAGCTACAGTTCATGCAAAAGAACTAGAAGATATGAACAAAAATGGTATAATCTCAGGTTGTACTGTGAGAGGTCCTCTAGCTTTAGATAATGCTATATCTAAAGAAGCTTCTAAACACAAGGGGATAGAAGGACCAGTTGCAGGAGAGGCAGATATATTGATTGTACCTACCATAGAAGCAGGAAATGTTCTTTATAAATCATTAACTTTTCTTGCAAAAGCTGAAAGTGCAGGATTGATAGTTGGTACATCTGCTCCAATAGTGCTAACTTCCAGAGCAGATACATCAGAAGCTAAATTACATTCTATTGCATTAGGAATACTTATGGCATCAAAAAAATAGATATGATTAGAAAGGGGAATTTAAATAATGAAAGATTATAGATTGTTAGCAATAAATCCAGGTAGTACATCTACTAAGATAGCTGTATTTGATAATGAAGAAGCTATATTTGAGGAAACACTTAGACATTCTACAGAGGAATTGTCTAAATATGATAAGGTATATGACCAATATAAATTTAGAAAAGACATAATACTTAATGTTTTAAATAAGAATAATATAGAGATAGAATCTTTAGATGCTATAGTGGGAAGAGGTGGATTGTTAAATCCTATAGAAGGTGGAACCTATGTAGTTGATGATAAAATGCTAAAAGATTTAGAAATAGGTGTTTTAGGAGAACATGCTTCAAACTTAGGTGGAATAATAGCTAATGAGATAGCTATTATGATAAACAAGCCTTCTTATATAGTAGATCCAGTAGTTGTGGACGAAATGGAAGATATTGCAAGAATATCAGGTATGCCAGAAATAGAGAGAAAAAGTATAGTTCATGCTTTAAATCAAAAAGCTGTTGCAAGAAGACATGCTAAACTTCAAAATAAAAATTATGAGGATATGAATTTAATAGTTGCTCATTTAGGAGGAGGAATATCTGTAGCACCTCATAGAAAAGGAAGAATTATAGATGTAAATAATGCTCTTGATGGAGAAGGACCATTTTCACCAGAAAGATCTGGAGGACTTCCAGTGGGAGATTTAATTAAGCTTTGTTATTCAGGAAAATATACAGAAGATGAAATGAAAAAGAAAATAAAAGGAAATGGCGGTTTAGTATCTTATTTAAATACAAATGACGCTAGAGAAGTAGGAAAGATGATAGAAGAAGGTAATAAGAAAGCAGAACTTATTTACAATGCTATGGCTTATCAAATATCTAAAGAAATAGGTAGCTGTGCTGCTGTATTAAAAGGTGAAGTAGATGGTATAATCCTCACTGGTGGAATAGCTTATGACAAAATTTTTACTAAATGGATAGAAGAAAGAGTTGATTTTATATCCAAGATATATATATATCCAGGAGAAGATGAACTTATGGCATTAGCAGAAGGTGGTTTAAGAGTACTAAGAGGTGAAGAAAAAGCAAAAGAATACAAATAGAATAAGGTGGAAATATGTATAATGATAAAAGAATAAGGATTATTGTGGGACATTATGGAAGTGGCAAGACTGAATTTAGTGTTAATTATGCAATAAAATTAGTAGAAAAAGGTAAAAAAGTTGCGCTTGTAGACTTAGATGTGGTAAACTTGTATTTTAGAAGCAGAGAAAAAGAAAAAAACTTATCAGAATCTGGTGTAAGAGTAATCTCCAGTTCTATAAAGGCTTCTGCTGTAGATATACCAGCTATATCTGCTGAAGCTTATGCTCCACTACAAGATAAAACCTATGAAACTATATTGGATTTAGGGGGAGATCCTGTTGGAGCTAGGGTATTAGGAAGATATCATGATATTTTGAAAGAAGAAGATTATGATATGTTCTATGTTCTAAATGCCAATAGACCGGAAACCAGTACTTTAGATAAAACAATAGGATATTTAAATGCTATAGAAGGCACTGGTAGAGTAAAGATTACAGGAATTATAAATAATACCCATATGCTTAAGAGTACTACTATAGATGATGTATTGAAAGGTCAAAAATTGGCAGAAGAACTTTCCAAAAAGCTAGAAATACCTATTAAATATATAGTTGCACTAGAGGATATTGCAAAAAAACTTCCAAAAAATTTAGAAGGAGAAATTTTCCCAATTAAATTATACATGAGGGAAGATTGGATGCTTTAACCAAAAATAAAGTAAGGAGGGGTCAACTTGCCTAAAGTAAAAGGGAAAGTGACATTCAAGGAAAACCTTTGCAAAGGTTGTGGACTATGTGTATCAGTATGCCCAACTAAAATCATATCGTTAGACAAAGAAAAAATCAATGAAAAAGGATATCACCCAGCTACAATAAAAGAAATGGATAAATGTATAGGATGTGCAAACTGTGCTACTATGTGTCCAGATGTTGTTATTACTGTTGAAAGAATGACAGAATAAAAATAAGGAGGGTTTATGATATGACAAAAGTTCTCATGAAGGGAAATGAGGCTATTGGAGCTGCTGCAATTGAAGCAGGATGTAAATATTTCTTTGGATATCCAATAACTCCTCAAAGTGAACTCCCTGAATATATGTCAAAGGAAATGCCCAAAGTTGGTGGAGTATTTTTGCAAGCAGAAAGTGAAATTGCTGCTATAAATATGGTTTATGGTGCATCAGGTTCAGGTGCAAGGGTAATGACATCTTCATCAAGCCCTGGTATCTCATTGAAGCAAGAAGGTATTTCTTATATAGCAGGTGCTGAACTGCCATGTGTTATAGTAAATATAATGAGGGGTGGTCCAGGACTTGGAAGTATTCAACCTTCTCAAACAGATTATTTCCAAGCAACAAGAGGGGGAGGAAATGGAGATTATAGATTAGTAGTTCTTGCTCCAGCAAATGTGCAAGAATTAGTAGATTTAATTATAGAAGGATTTGATATAGCAGATCAATATAGAAATCCAGTAATGATTCTTGGAGATGGAATGATTGGACAAATGATGGAACCTGTTGAATTTAAGCAGCCTAAGAAAAGAGATTTGCCAGAAAAAGATTGGGCTACAACAGGAACAAAAGGTAAGAGAAAACCAAATATTATCAATTCACTATATTTAGCTGCAGAAGAATTAGAAGAACATAATAAAAAATTACAAGAAAAATATAAAACTATTAAGGAAAATGAAGTAAAAGTAGAATCCTATAATATAGAAGATGCAGATATAGTAATTGCTGCTTATGGAACAACCTCTAGAATTGCTAAAACAGCTATTACACAATTAGAAAACGAAGGATATAAAGTGGGTCTTATAAGACCTATTACTTTATGGCCTTTCCCATATAATGAATTTAATAAAATAGGAGACAATTGTAAGGGAATATTAACAATAGAAATGAATACAGGTCAAATGGTAGATGATGTAAAAATTGCAACAAAAGGCAGATTCCCAGTTGAGTTTTATGGCAGAACTGGCGGAATGGTTCCAACACCTAATGAAATAGTTAAAAAGGTAAAGGAAATCTATGGAGGTGAGAAGTAATGGCTGTAGTATTTGAAAAGACTAAAGGTTTAACAGATGCACAAACCCATTATTGCCCAGGTTGTACCCATGGAATAGTTCATAGATTAGTTGCTGAGTCTTTAGAAGAACTAGGAGTACTAGATGAAGCTATAGGAGTTGCACCTGTAGGATGTTCTGTTCTTGCATATAAATATTTTAATTGTGATATGCATGAAGCAGCTCATGGTAGGGCACCTGCAGTAGCTACAGGTATTAAGAGAGTTCATCCAGAGAACTTTGTATTTACTTATCAAGGTGATGGAGATTTAGCATCTATAGGTACTGCTGAAATAGTTCATGCTGCTCATCGTGGTGAAAAAATTTCAACTATATTTATAAACAACGCTATATATGGAATGACAGGAGGACAAATGGCTCCTACAACTCTTATAGGACAAAAAGCTACAACAGCACCTTATGGTAGGGATAAAGAGCACTGTGGTATGCCATTGAAGATGGCAGAAATGTTGGCTACTATTGATGGTGCACAGTTTGTAGAAAGAGTTGCAGTAAATACTCCTGGCAATGCAAGAAAAGCAAAAAAAGCCATAAAGAAATGTTTCCAAACTCAAATAGAAGGGAAAGGTTTTGGAATAGTAGAAGTACTTTCTACTTGTCCAACTAATTGGGGATACACTCCAGTAGAAGCTCTAAAATGGCTAGAAGAGAATATGATACCTTATTATCCTCTAGGAAACCTTAGAACCCCAGAGGAGGTGGAGTAAAATGGAAGAGAGAATAGTTGTGGCAGGATTTGGTGGACAGGGAGTAATGGCTATAGGTCAGCTCTTAACATATGCTGGAATGATTGAGGACAAACACGTATCATGGCTTCCATCTTATGGTCCAGAAATGCGTGGTGGAACTGCCAACTGTAATGTTATAGTATCTGATGATGCCATCGGTGCACCGGTAATAGAAGAAGCAAGTGCAGCAATAGTAATGAATAAGCCATCTCTCGACAAATTTGAAAACAATATAGTTAAAGATGGAAAATTATTTATAAATTCATCACTAATAGAACAAAAAGCTGAAAGAGAAGATATAGATGTATATTATATACCAGCTAATGAAATAGCAAATGAATTAGGAAATGATAAAGTTGCAAATATGGTTATATTAGGAGCATATTTAGAAGCAACTAAATTAGTAAAACAAGAATCTGTACTAGAAGCCTTTACAAAGGTATTTGGCGAAAATAAAGCTCATTTATTACCTCTAAATAAAGAAGCTATAGAAAAAGGTGCAGAAGCTGCTAAAAGTCAAGAGAAGGTAACGATGTAAACTAAAAAAGCTAGCTGAATTAATTCAGCTAGCTTTTTTAGTTTACATTAATATGGAATTATAGTATTTAAATAAACTAAATTGTTTGATATATTTTGATTAATATTATAAACTTTAATTAAACGACAAGAAAATACAAAATACATATTATGGAGTGATTGATATGGAAGATGGAAATTATAAGATATATGATCTAAATAATTTGCTAAGAACAATAAAATCCATTTCTAAAGCCAAAAACTTCAAAAGTATTAGTGAAATTATATTTAACTTTATTGAAAGTTTAATTAAATATGATATGGCAGTAATATATAATATCGATTGGAAAAGAAAAGAATTAGAAGTTGTATCTTGCAGGGGTTCAGACATTGATAAATTAAAAAGAAGAGTTCATATAAGATTTGGAGAAGGTGCTGTTGGATGGGTAGCAGAAAAGAAAAAGGTACTATTAATAGATGATGTTTTTAAAACAGAAAAAATTCAAGTCAGGCAATTTTTAAATTATATTTGAAATTTTTAAAGTAATAAACTTAGATTCTTTATATATAGGTTTATTTTGCAGTATAATTTTTACAATTATATTTTCTGATTTTTTTATTGGGGAAGAAGAGCTAACTAAAAACTGAAATATATCTTTATAGCTAAAATTATTTAGAATTTAAATTCTAAATAATTTTAGCTTTTTTATATTTTCCAATAAAAACATATTGAATTTTATTTATATATCTGGTATAATATCAGTCGGGCGTATTATACATTTCTGCTCGATTTTCTTTCGTATGTATCAATTCATTTTTGTTAACTATTCTTTTTAAATTATACATTAAAATTTGGAATAAGATTTTAAATAATTATTTTAACGCGGCTAATTTTAGCTTTATTTTTCCATGCTCTAAAATAGGAGCTAAAGCTCGTTATTTTATAAAAAAAACAGGAGGTTTTATACATGAAAATAGGTGTATTTTGGAGAAAGTTCAGAAATGTGGAATTTCAGAAAAAGCTTACACCAGATAAGGTTTATGATGATGCTTATGAAGAAGCATATCAACATTGTATGGCGCTTAAAGAGGCAGGTTATGATGCAGTACTACTTGAGTGGAAAAAGGATCCTAGAGAGACATTAAAAAATATAATAAAAGAAAATGTTAATTTAATATTTAATGCTTCCAGTCTAAAGGAAATTTCTTTCCTTGAAGCATTTGGAATACCTTATGTAGGTTCAGGTATAGATTTAGTAGCTACTAATAAAGCTGTTAGAAAAGAGATAGTAGCTTTCAATAAATTGCCAACAGCTAAGTTTGTAATAGCAAAAAGCTCAAAAGAGATACCTGAAATTAATTTGAAGTATCCATTATTTGTAAAGCCATTAAGAGGTAGAGGAAGTGCTGGTATTAGCGAAGAAAACATAATTTATAAATATGAACAACTTCCTAAAGTAGTTGAAAAAATTACTGATAAAATTGGTCAGCCAGCATTAATTGAGGAATTTATAGATGGTAAAGAACTAACAGTTGGAATTATTGGATATGAAAATCCGGAGGTATTGCCTCTTTTAGAAATTGGATATAATTCCGCTAAAACCAATACTTATGAACATAAGATGTTTGATAACGAGATAATAAATTGTCCAGCAAATTTTTCTGAAAAAATCGAAAAAACAATTAAAGAAACGGCACTAGAAATTTATAAAGCTTTAAATGTCAAGGATTTTGGTAGGATAGATATGATTTTAGGAAAAGATAATATTCCATACTTTTTGGAGATAAATACTTTTGCAGGACTTACTATGGCGGCAAGGGAAGGTGAAAAAGCAGTACATCATGGATATATGGGATATATGGCAAGTGAATTAGGATATGATAGAGGAGAATTTATCAATAAGATAACAGAAAGTGCTATTAGTAGATATGGCTTAAAAGGAGAAAAAAAGACATCACTTATTTCATAAAAAAGATATACAGAAATATATGAATATTCACAATTTTAACGCTTAATCCTTTTATTGTGAAAGGAACGGAGGAAATCAAAGTAACTGGGGTGAATCCTTTTTAAAGGTAGGGCTACCCTGGCCCGAATCCGTCAGCTAACTTCGTAGGCGTGGAAGGGGAAAATGGTATATTAAATTAGACTATAATTCCCTTATAGTCTAATTTTTATTATAAAGCCGTGTTTAAGGAGGTTATTTTTATGAAAGATTGTCTTAGTTATGGAATCATAGGAGCAGGAAATGGTGGTCTTGCAATGGCAGGTTACCTAGCTATGAAAGGTTTTGTAGTGAATTTATACAATAGAACCTTGCAAAAGATTCTGCCATTAAAAGAAAGGCCAATTATTACTTTGACAGGGGAAAAGGAAGGAATCGGCAAGCTTAATATTATTAGTGACAAAATAGAAGAAGTTATTAGAGATGTAGGTATAATCATGGTGACTATTCCGGCTATAGGTCATTATGATCTAGGGAAACTAATGGCTCCATATTTAGAAGACGGACAAATAATAGTTCTAAATCCAGGAAGAACAGGAGGAGCCTTAGAACTATATACCACTCTTAGAAAAAACGGTTGTGATAAAGATGTAGTTGTAGCAGAGGCACAGACTTTTGTATATGCTTGTAGGAAAATTAGTGCTAGGAGTGCCCATATATATAAAGAGAAAAGTGAGGTGTCTTTAGCATGTATTCCATCTACAAAAACGGAAGAAGTCGTTAAGATGCTTTCACCTGCATACCCACAGTTTATAGCTGCAAAGGATGTTATTGAAACAAGCTTAAATAATTATGGTGCTATATTTCATCCAGCTCCTACTTTATTAAATAGTGGTCATATTGAAAGAGGTGCACCTTTTGACTATTATATAGAAGGTATAACACCTTCAATAAGTAGATTTTTAGAAAAAATGGATGAAGAAAGAATGAAAATAGCTAAAGCATTAGATGTTAAGACTTGTTCTGCTAAAGATTGGCTTTATGAATCCTATAATGCAGTAGGAAAGAATCTTTATGAGGCAATTCAAAACAATCTAGGATATAAAGGGCTTGAGGCTCCTAAAGGCCTCAATATTAGATATATTTATGAAGATGTTCCTTATAGTCTAGTACCTATGTCTTCATTAGGAAAACAATTAAATATAGAAACTTCTGCAATAGATTCTGTAATCAAACTTGCAGAACTTATGACAGGAAAAAATTTCTGGAAAGAAGGCAGAACTGTAGAACGTCTAGGATTAGATGGATTAAATTCATATGAAATCCACAAATTTGCCCAAACTGGCAAGATAAGTAAAAGTGAAGGGGTGGTAGCATAATGAAAAAAATAATCGCTGGAACTATAGGAAATTGTGTGCATGTAGCAGGAACTATGAATTTTTTAACTTTAGCTGAAAAAGAAGGTTATGAGACAGAATTTTTAGGAATTGCTCTTCCTATTGACACAATTATAGAAAAAATTTCAGAACTTAACCCAGATATTGTAGCTTTAAGCTATAGGCTTACTCCAGAACCGTTAGAAAAAGTGTTAGATGAATTAAAAGAGAAAATAAAAAAAGAAAATATAAAAAATATAAAATGGATGTTTGGAGGAACTGAACCTACTGCAAAGGTAGCCGAGGAAAGTAGAATATTCCAAAAAATATTTAATGGAACAGAAGATATAGATGAAGTAATAGCATATTTAAAGGGAAAAGACTATAAGAGGCAAGAATTCTATCCAAAAGATTTAATTTCTAGAATTAATTCTAAATATCCTTATCCAATACTTAGACATCATTTAGGATTATCTTCAATAGAAGAAACTATTGAGGCTATAGAAAAGGTATCTGAAGCAGAAGTATTAGACATTATATCAGTAGCACCAGATCAAAATGCACAGGAACATTTCTTTGAGCAGGATAAAATGGACCATAGACTAGATGGAGCAGGAGGAGCACCATTAAGAAGTAAAGAAGATTTTAGAAAACTTTATAAGGCAGCTCAAAGAGGTAATCAACCACTTTTGAGATGCTATAGTGGAACTAAAAATTTATTGGCTTTTGCTGAAGTATTAAAAGAGACAATTGACAATGCGTGGTGTGCTGTACCTTTGTTTTGGTATAGTGATTTAGATAAAAGAGGACCAAGAACAGTAAGAGATGCTATATATGAAAATCAACAAGTAATGAAATGGCATGGAGATAGGGATATTCCTGTAGAAGTTAATGATCCTCATCATTGGAGTTTAAGAGATGCTCATGATGCTATAGGAGTTGCAGACGCATATTTAGCAGCTTATAAT
Organism: Anaerosalibacter massiliensis; assembly: GCF_024623155.1. NCBI lineage: Bacteria > Bacillati > Bacillota > Tissierellia > Tissierellales > Sporanaerobacteraceae > Anaerosalibacter > Anaerosalibacter massiliensis. The sequence continues at coordinate 247,679 of NZ_JANJZL010000002.1, read as the reverse complement.
GCAAAAAAAATGGGTGTAAAGAATTATGTAGCTCAATATATGTTCAATGTACCAGCATTTATGGCTCCTCAAATGGATCTAGCCAAGATGCTTGCAAAGATAGAATTAGTAGAAAGCTTAGAAGATGAAAACTTTAAGGTATATCGACAGGCAAGAGCAGGTTTAGCAAGTTTCCCTGCAGATTTAAATCAAGCCAAAGGTCAACTTGCTTCATCAGCTTATTTAGCTATGGCTATCAAACCTCATATATATCATGTAGTTGGATATTGTGAAGCACATCATGCTGCTAGGGCAGAAGATATAATAGAGTCTTGTAAGATTGTAAGAGGAGTTATAAGGAATGAATTCTTAGGTACAGTAGATATGACTGAAAACCTAATAGTACAAGAAAGAAAAAATCAACTTATTGAAGAGGCGCTATTGATATTAGAAGCTATTAAATCTTTAAATCCTATGGCTAAAGATCCATTATCAGATGTAGAAACTTTAGCAATGGCAGTTGAAATAGGATTGTTAGATGCTCCACAGTTTAAAGGGAATTCAGCTGCGAAAGGAGAACTTACTACTCGTTTAGTTGATGGAGCATTATACCCTTATGATAATGAGGAACGAAGGATTATATCAGAAAAAGAAAGAATTGAAAGAGTACTTGAAAAGAATATAGGAAAAGAAAAATTAGTAGTTTAGAATAAATTTATACAAAAAGGTTGTCAATGACAACCTTTTTTATATTCCTAATTTACTAACAATTTCTATATATGTTATAATAATTAATATAATCTAAACTATAAATTGAGATGAAGGTGAATTAGAATGTTAGAAATTATTGCTACTTGTATAGAAGATGCTATGAAAATAGAAGAAAATGGAGGAGGTAGAATAGAACTTATATCTTCATTGACTGAAGGTGGACTAACTCCTAGCTATGGGCTTATAGAAGAAGTAATAAAGAATGTAGATATTCCTGTAAATGTAATGATAAGACCCCATGCAAAGTCTTTTGTATATTCAGATAGGGATATAGAAATAATGATTAAAGATATAGAAGTTGTAAAGAAAACAGGTGCTAATGGTGTAGTTTTAGGAGTATTAAATAAAGATGGAAGCATTGATGAGAAAAATTTAGAAAAACTACTTAAACATACTGGCCACTTGGAAGTAACTTTCCATAAGGCTATAGATGAATCGAAAAACATAATAGAAAGTTTTAAAGTGCTTAAGAAATATCCTCAAATAAAAAGAGTCCTTACATCAGGAGGAATAGGTAAAACTATTATAGACAATACAGATGTACTGAAAGAAATGATAAAGATTAGTGAAAATCAGATAATTGTTCTATTAGGTGGAGGGCTTACTTTAGAAAATGTAGAGGAAGTAATTAAAATAACAGGTGCAAGAGAAGTACATTTTGGAACTGCTATCAGAGAGGATAAAGAATATTTAAAAGATATTGATGCTGAGGAATTGAAAGTATTATCTAAAAAAGTTAAGAGTTTAATATAGGAGTGTATATTATGTTAGAAGAAATAGGCATCAACACTAATAGGAGAGTTGAATTTATAGAGATAACTAATAGCATACAAAAAATAGTAACAAAGTCTGATATTAAAGAAGGAATATGTTATTTATTTGTTCCTCATACAACAGCAGGATTAACTATCAATGAAAATGCAGATCCTACAGTATTAGAAGATATGATTATGGAGTTAAATAAAATAATACCTTTTGATGATAATTATGAACATCTTGAAGGAAATTCTGCTGCACATATAAAATCAAGTCTAATAGGAGTTAATCAAATGATAATAATTGAAAAAGGGAAATTAAAGTTGGGAACTTGGCAAGGAGTGTATTTTACCGAGTTTGATGGGCCAAGGAATAGGAAACTTTATGTAAAAATAGTAGAAGATAAGGATAGTTTTTACAAATAAACTATTCCATATAATGTAAAAAAGATTGAAAATTCCCCACATTTAATATATACTATCACTTATAAGTTTTACAATATATACTATATATACTATTTATGGGATTGGAGGTGTACACATTGAATATTCCATATTCTGTAGGAATTTCTGGAGTAGGTAGTTGTGTTCCTGAGAAATCTTTAACCAACGATGATTTAAGCAAGATAGTAGATACTTCAGATGAGTGGATAAGAACTAGAACTGGAATTCGTGAAAGAAGAATTGCAGATGAAAACATGGCAACTTCAGACTTGTGTACAGAAGCTGTAAAAAAAGCTATCAAGGATGCTAATGTATCTCCAAAAGATGTAGATTTAATTGTTGTAGCAACAGTTACACCAGATATGGCATTTCCTTCTACAGCTTGTATTGTCCAGAAAAATATAGGGGCAGACAATGCTAGTGCTTTTGATATATCAGTAGGGTGCTCAGGCTTTTTATATGGATTAGCTGTTGGTGCAAACTTTATAGCAGCAGGTGCTTATGATACAGTTGTAGTAGTTGGTGCAGAGATATTGTCAAGAATACTAGATTGGGAAGATAGGAATACTTGTGTACTATTTGGAGATGGAGCAGGAGCTTGTGTTTTGCAAAGATGTGAAGAAAATAAAGGTATACTTTCCTATGAACTTGGGGCTGATGGTTCGAATGGACATTTCCTTACTCAGCCAGCAGGAGGTTCACGAATGCCAGCCTCTTTAGAAACAGTTAACAAAAGGCTTCACTATGTTCATATGGATGGAAGAGAAGTTTTTAAATTTGCAGTAAGATCTATGGAAGATGCTTCTTTAAAGGCTTTAGAAAAAGCAAATCTTGATTTAGAAGATGTTGATTATCTTATTCCACATCAAGCAAATATAAGAATTATTAAATCTGCTTCAAAGAGGTTGAAAATAGAAGAAAATAAGGTATACGTAAATTTAGATAAGTATGGAAATGTATCATCAGCTTCAATACCTATTGCTTTAGATGAGGCACTTCACAAAGGACTTATAAAGAAAGATGATATAGTATTGCTAGTAGCCTTTGGTGCAGGTCTTACATGGGCTTCAGTAGTATTGAAGTGGATTAAGTAAAGGATGGTGAACATGTACAATACAAGAGTATGTAATATTTTAAATATAGAATATCCAATATTGCAAGGAGGAATGGCTTGGGTAGCAACTCATGAACTAGCTCAAGCAGTATCTAATGCAGGAGGATTAGGAGTTATTGCAGCAGGGGCAGCACCTGCAGAGATAATAAGAGATGAAATAAGAAATATAAAAAAATATACAGATAAACCTTTTGGTGTAAATATAATGCTTATGTCTCCTTTTGCAGAAGATATAATAGAATTGGTTTGTGAGGAGAAAGTGCCTGTAGTTACTACAGGAGCAGGAAATCCTGGAAAATATATGGAGAAATTTAAGAATAGTGGAATAAAAGTCGTTCCTATAGTACCTTCAGTTGCCCTAGCTAAAAGATTAGAAAGACAAGGAGCAGATGCACTTATAGTTGAAGGGACAGAAGCAGGTGGACATATTGGAGAATTAACTACCATGTCCTTAGTTCCACAAGTAGCGGATTCAGTAGATATTCCAGTTATTGCAGCAGGAGGAATTGCTGATGGTAGAGGATTCTTGGCAGCATTATCTTTAGGAGCAGAAGGTATTCAAATGGGGACTAGATTTGTTTGTTCTACTGAATGTATAGCTCATGACAATTATAAAGAGAAAATTATAAAATCCAAAGATAGAGATGCAATAGTAACTGGAAGGAGTACTGGGTATCCAGTAAGAGTTATAAAAAATAAATTTGCTAAAGAATATATTAGTTTAGAAAAAGAAGAAGTTCCTTTTGAAAAGTTAGAAGAACTAGGGGCAGGTAGACTAAGGTTAGCTGTGAAAGAAGGAGATATGGACAATGGTTCTTTAATGGCTGGACAGATTTCAGGTATGATTAAGGATGTAAAATCTTGCAAAGAAATTATAGATAATATTTTAAAAGAGGCAGATGAAGAGTTTGACAGATTAAACAGTTATAAAAGAGGTGAGTAGTATGGGGAAGGTAGCATTTGTTTTCCCTGGTCAAGGTGCCCAATTTGTAGGAATGGGTAAAGATTTTTATGAGGAATTTTCTATTTGTAGAGAAGTATTTGAAGATGCTAATGAAAGTTTAGGAATAGATATAAAAAGTGTTTGTTTTGAAGGACCAGAGGAAGAACTAATTAGAACAGAAAATACTCAGCCAGCAATACTTGCTACTAGTATTGCAATACTTAGAGCTTTAGAAGAAAGAGGAATAAACTGTGATTATGCAGCAGGCTTAAGTTTAGGAGAATATACAGCATTAGTAGAAGCTGAAGCTTTTGAATTTTGTGATGCTGTACATTTAGTTAAAAACAGAGGTAGATATATGCAAGAAGCTGTGCCAGAAGGTAAAGGTGGAATGGCAGCTATATTAGGTCTAGAAAAGTCTAAACTAATGAAAGCAGTTGAAAAAGCAAAGGATTATGGAGTTGTTGAAATAGCAAACTATAATAGCCCTGAACAAATTGTCATATCAGGAGAAGTAGAACCACTAGAAATAGCAGTTAATGAATCAAAAGAACTAGGAGCTAAAAAAGCTGTGAAACTTCCAGTTAGTGCGCCTTTTCATTCAAGTTTACTTAAACCAGCAGGAGATAAATTGGAAAAAGATTTAGATAAAGTTAAAATAAATGATTTAAAAAAGGTAGTTATTAGCAATGTAGCGGCAAAACCTGTAAAGACAAGGGAAGAGGTTAGATCAAATCTTATAAGGCAGGTTAGCAATTCAGTTTTATGGTGTGACTCTATTATATATATGATGGATAATGAAGTAGATACGTTTATTGAAATTGGACCAGGGAAAAGTTTAAAGGGATTTATAAAGAGAATAGCAAAGTCTTTAAATAAAAAAGTAAATACATTTAGTGTTAATAGTATTTCAGAATTTGAAAAAGTATGCGATTTTTTTAATAGGGAGGTTTAGACTTGACTTTAAGCAAAAAAAATGCTTTAATTACTGGAGGCTCTAGAGGTATAGGAAGAGCTATTGCCATGGAATTATCTAGGCAAGGAATTAATATTATTATTACTTATAATAGTAGTGAAGAAAAGGCTTTGGAGGTGATAAAAGAAGTAGAAAATAATGGAGTTAAAGGTTTAGCTATTAAGGCCGATGTTTCAACGGAGGAAGATGTAAAAAATATGATGAAAACTATAAAAAATCAATTTGACTCTGTTGATATTTTAGTAAACAATGCAGGAGTTACAAAAGATAATCTTCTTTTAAGAATGAAAACAGAAGAATGGGATAAAGTAATGGATACAAATCTAAAGGGAGTTTATCTTTGTACCAAAGCAGTTGCTAGAGGAATGATGAAAAAAAGATATGGAAAGATTATAAATATTGCTTCAGTTGTTGGAATATCTGGAAATGCAGGTCAAGGAAACTATAGTGCCTCAAAGGCAGGAGTCATTGGATTTACAAAGTCTATTGCTAAAGAATTAGGTAGTAGAGGTATAACCGTCAATGGAGTTGCTCCAGGATTTGTAGAAACAGATATGACAGAAGTACTGAGTGAGGATATTAAGAAACATTCTCTCAATATGATACCACTGAAAAGATTTGGAAAACCTGAAGATATAGCTAATGTTGTAGGATTTTTATGTAGTGAAAAAGCAGACTATATTACAGGACAAATAATAAATGTTGATGGTGGAATGCTAATGTAAAAAACTATTGGAGGAGGAATAATATGGAAATTTTTGAAGCTGTTAGAGAAATTATTTGTGATCAATTAGAAATTGAGGATATGGACACTATAACTATGAAAACTTCTATAATGAATGATTTAGAGGCAGATTCATTAGATGCAGTAGAGGTTATGATGGATATTGAAGACGAATTCGATATTGAAATTCCAGATGAAGATGCAGAGAATTTCACAAATATTGAAGATATAGTTAAATATATTGAAGAAAAAATAGCATAAAAAGGTAGGAGATATAAATTGAAAAGAGTAGTTATAACAGGATTAGGACCTATAACACCTATAGGAATTGGAAAAGAAGACTACTGGAAATCCTTAATGGAAGGTAAATCAGGTATATCTCGAATTACAAATTTTGACCCGGAAAACCATGCAAGTAAAATAGCAGGAGAAGTTAAAGATTTTCGTCCAGAAGATTATATAGAAAAAAGAGAAGCTAAAAGGATGGATAAGTTTAGCCAACTTGCAATTGCAGGTACAATTTTAGCTATGAAAGATAGCAAATTGGATATAGATAAGATAGATAAAGAAAGAGCAGGAGTTATATTAGGATCAGGAGTAGGAGGAATAGAGACTTTAGAAAAAGAACATACAAAACTTTTAGAAAAAGGGCCTAAAAGGGTAAGTCCATTTTTTATACCTATGATGATTGCTAATATGGGACCAGGACATATAACTATGCTATATGACTTTAGAGGACCTAGCTTCACTATAACTACAGCATGTGCTTCAGGAACTCATGCAATTGGAGAATCTTTTAGACTTATACAAAATGGAGCTTGTGACATAGTAGTTACAGGAGGAAGTGAAGCAGCAGTAAGCCCTATAGCAGTTGCAGGATTTAGTTCAATGAGAGCATTGTCAACGAGAAATGATGAACCTGAAAAAGCTTGTAGACCTTTTGATAAGGACAGAGATGGTTTTGTCATAGGAGAAGGAGCAGGAATACTAATTCTTGAAGAATTAGAACATGCAGTTAAAAGAGGAGCCCATATATATGGAGAAGTCGTAGGCTATGGTGCTACATCAGATGCATATCATATAACAGCACCAGATCCAGAGGCTAAAGGGGCAGCGAATGCTATGAAAATCGCATTAGAAGATGGACAAGTAGATTATAGAGAAGTTGATCATATAAATGCCCATGGAACTAGCACTTATTATAATGATAAATTAGAAACTTTAGCTATTAAGACAGTATTTAAAGAACATGCAAATAAAATTTCAATTAGTTCAACTAAATCTATGACAGGCCATTTATTAGGGGCAGCTGGAGGTATTGAAGCTATAGCCTCAGTTCTTGCTATAGAAAAAGACAAAGTTCCTCCAACTATAAATTATGAAGCTTCTGATCCAGAATGTGATTTAGATTATACTCCAAATAAACCAATAGATAGAGAAATAAACTATGCCTTATCTAATTCATTAGGATTTGGAGGGCATAATGCAACTATTTTATTTAAAAAATATGAAGGATAATAGAAAGCTCTGAACTAGTTCAGAGCTTTCTATTATCCTATTGCAAACATCAATTCACCCTCTACAGCTAACTTATCATCAATATAAACTTTTCCTTTCCCTACCCCCATAGAACTTCTCATTCTTATCGTTTCCACTTCCATTTTTAAAATATCTCCAGGTACAACTTTTTTTCTAAATTTAACTTTGTTTAAACCAACAAAATAAGGGGTTTTGCCTTTGAATTTTTCTTCACTTAAAACTAGAATAGCCCCAGTTTGTGCCATAGCTTCCACTATTAAAACTCCTGGCATAACAGGTTCTTCTGGAAAGTGACCCTGGAAAAAAGGTTCATTTATAGTTACATTTTTATATCCTATAACTTTTTTTCCAGGAGAAATTATTTCAACTTTGTCCACCAATAGAAAAGGATATCTATGGGGAAGAATTTCTTTAATATCATTTATATTTAAAATATTAGACATAAAACCACCTCTCTTATGTATATTTAGGAAGAAATTTGAGTTTTTCAAAAAATTAATATATACTATTTCTTGAAGTTAGGCTATATAGTACTTTAGTTTTTAATTATATTATAAAACTATATAATATACAAATTAATTCTATATTTATTATGTAGGAATTAGTACTTAAAATTAAATGAACAAGCTAGGATAGGAGGCGTGCAAATTGAAAAGAGTAGTTGTAACGGGATTAGGACCTGTAACTCCCATAGGAGTTGGGAAAGAAAATTATTGGGAATCTCTTGTAGAAGGAAAATCAGGTATATCCTATATAACAAATTTTGATATAGAAAACTATGAGAGTAAAATAGGTGGGGAAGTAAAAGATTTTCATCCAGAAGATTATATGAAGAAAAAAGATGCAAAGAGAATGGACAAGTTTAGTCAGTTTGCAGTAGCAGGTACACAACTGGCTATAGAAGACAGTAGACTAAATTTAAATACAATAGATAAAGAGAGAGTTGGTGTGATATTAGGTTCAAGTGTAGGAGGTATATCTACAGCAGAATTAGAACATACAAAATACTTGAAGAAAAAATCCAAAAGAGTAAGGCCTCTTTTTATTCCTATGATAATTTCAAATATGGGACCAGGACAAATTTCTATGATTTTTGGATTCAAAGGACCTAGCTTCACCATGACTACAGCATGTGCTTCAGGAACTCATGCAATTGGAGAGTCCTTTAGACTTATACAAAATGGAGCTTGTGATATAGTAGTTACAGGAGGAAGTGAAGCAGCATTGAGTCCTATATCCGTAGCGGGTCTTTCTTCAATGGGAGTATTATCTAAGAGAAATGAAGAACCAACAAAAGCAAGTAGACCTTTTGATAAGGATAGAGATGGATTTGTTGTTGGAGAAGGTGCTGGAATATTGGTTCTTGAAGAATTAGATCATGCTTTAAAAAGAGATGCAGATATATATGGAGAAGTAGTAGGATATGGAATTACATCAGATGCTAATAATATCACCAAAAATCCAGAATTAGGTATCAAATCAGCAGTAAATGCTATAGAAATTGCACTAAAAGGTGGAAAAGTAGATTATAGAGAAGTAGATTATATAAATGCTCATGGGACTAGTACATATATTAATGATAAACTAGAGACTTTAACTATAAAAGAGGTATTTAAAGAATGTGCAAATAAACTTTCTATAAGTTCAATAAAATCTATGACAGGCCATTTACTAGGAGCATCAGGAGGAATTGAAGCTATATCAACGCTTCTTTCAATAGTGAAAAATATAATTCCTCCAACTATAAATTATGAAAAATCTGATCCAGAATGTGATTTAAACTATACTCCAAATAAATTTGCAGTAAAAAACATAAAGTATGCACTATCAAATTCTTTTGGATTTGGAGGACACAATGCAACAGTATTATTTAAACAATTTGCGGGATAACGAAAAAGGCTTTGAATATTTACAAAGCCTTTTTAGTATATAATTTTATTCTATTAACATACTACTATATACTACTTATGATATAATAAAAAATATTGGAAAGGATGTTGAAAAGTCATATGAAAATAAATATGCCGCCTTATGTTACATTCATATTAGATAGATTAGAGAAAGGTGGATTTCAAGCATATATAGTAGGTGGATCTATTAGAGATATTCTTTTGGATAAAGAGCCAAATGATTTTGATATAACTACTAATGCAATGCCAGATTATATAGAAAAAATTTTTGAAGATAAAAAAACTATTAATGTTGGAAGAGAATTTGGAACAATAAAAGTTATTGTAGATGACAAAGAAGTGGAAGTAACTACATTTAGAAAAGAAGGAAATTATTCAGATGGTAGAAGACCAGAGTGGATTGAGTTTGTTTCAGATATTGAAGATGACCTTGCTAGGAGAGATTTTACTATAAATGCTATGGCATATAATAAAAAGACTGGCATAGTTGATCCATTCAATGGGAAGAAAGATTTAGAAAATAAGATTATTCGTTCTGTTGGAAATCCTATAGAAAGATTTAAGGAAGACTATCTAAGAATACTTAGAGCAGTAAGATTTTCTACATCATTAGATTTCGAAATAGAAGATGAAACTTTTAAGGCTGGAAAAAAATATAGTTCTAATATTTCAAAAGTAAGTGTAGAAAGGATTACAGAAGAGTTTTTTAAAATAATTCTAAGTCCTAAGCCTTCTAAAGGGATAAATTATATGAAGGAATTAGATTTATTAGATATAGTTTTACCAGAGATTGTTCCAGCTATAGGATTTAATCAGCAAAATCCTCATCATGATAAAGATGTTTATAACCATATTCTTTGTGTTGTCGATAGTGCACCACCTATATTAAAAATAAGGCTTGCAGCTCTTTTTCATGATATGGGCAAACCTCATACTTTATCAGTGGACGAAAAAGGTATTGGACATTTTTATGGACATGATAAAATTGGTTCTGAGATAGCAAAAAAAGCTTTAAAGAGAATGAAAGCTCCAGGGAAACTTACTGAGCAAGTAGCTATATTGATTAGAGAACATATGACACATCATGCTAAATTTAAAGAAAAGGGATTAAAAAGACTTATAAGAAGAGTAGGAATAGAGAATATCTATGATTTATTTGAATTACAAAAAGCAGACAGAAAATGTTCCAATAAAAATGCATCTATAGAACATATTTTAGATATGGAAAAGAAAGTAGATAATATTTTAGAAAAAAAGGAAGTCTATGAGATAAATCAATTAAATATAGATGGGGAAGATTTAATTGAAATAGGGTTTAAAGAAGGAAAAATAATAGGGGATATATTAGAATATCTTTTAGAAAAAGTTATGGAAAACCCATCTATAAATAAAAGAGAAGAACTAGAGAAATTAGCATTGAAAAAATATGCTACAAAACCATATATTTAGAAAGAAAAAAATATTTGTGTGTAGAAAAATCTTGTGCTATTATAATAGTTGTTACATTTTTTATTAGGAGGTCAAAAAATGGGAAAATTATTTGGTACTGATGGAGTTAGAGGTATAGCAAATAAGGATCTGACACCAGAATTAGCTTTTAAAATTGGAAGGGCTGGTGCTTTTGTTCTTTCAAAAGGCAGGAAAGGTTCAATAGTTGTAGGTAGAGATACAAGGAAATCTGGTGATATGTTAGAGGCTGCATTAGTTGCAGGTATTTGTTCTGTAGGATTGGATGTAATAAGTGTTGGAATAGTGCCTACTCCAGCAGTAGCTTACTTAACCAGAAAACACAATGCATTAAGTGGGGTAGTAATATCTGCATCTCATAATCCAGTAGAATACAATGGTATCAAGTTTTTCAATGAAAAAGGATATAAATTAAACGATGATATAGAAGAAGAGATAGAAGAAATTATATTAGAAAATAAAGAAATAGATTATAGAGCTTTAGGAGAAAAAGTAGGAACAAAAATAGTAGTTGAAGATGGGGTAGATGAATACATAGACCATTTGAGACAAACTATAAATGTAGATTTTAATGGATTAAAAATTGCTATAGATTGTGGAAATGGTGCTGTATCAGAAGCTGCACCTAAACTTTTAAAAAGGCTAAATGCAGAAGTAGTAGTTATAAATGATGAACCTAATGGAATAAATATCAATGTTAATTGTGGTTCAACTAATCCTAAAATGGCTCAAGATTTAGTAGTAGAAACAAATGCAGATATAGGTCTTTCCTTTGATGGAGATGCAGATAGACTTATAGCTGTAGATGAAAAAGGAAATATAATTGATGGAGACCATATATTAGCTATATGTGGAAGTCAATTGAACAAAAAGGGAAAATTGGAACATAATACAGTAGTAGGAACTGTCATGACTAATATGGGATTAGATGCATATCTTAATGAAAATAATATGAATATCGTAAAGACTAAAGTTGGAGATAGATATGTAATAGAAGAAATGCTTAACAATGGATATGTTTTAGGTGGAGAACAATCAGGACATATTATATTCTTAGAACATAATACTACTGGTGATGGACTTTTAACAGCATTACAATTGATTTCTGTAATAGTAGAAACAGATAAAAAAGCATCAGAGCTTAATAGTATAATGACAACTTTTCCTCAAGTTCTTATAAATGCAAAAGTAAAAAATGAACTTAAAAATTCATATAAGGAAGATAATATTATAAAATCAGAAATAGAAAAAATAGAAAAAATGTTTCATGGAGAAGGTAGAGTAGTTATAAGACCATCAGGAACAGAACCATTAGTTCGAGTTATGATAGAGGGAAAAGATGAAGAAAAAATATATAAAGTAGCAAAAGAACTTGCAGAGTTAATAGAAGAAAGATTAGGAAATAAAATTGCTGTTACAAATTAAATTATCAATACAACCTTGTAAATAAAAAATATTTCCAGGGAAAAGTTAAGCTGTAATTAAGAATAATATTATTCTTAATTACAGCTTTTTTATTTTCTAAAAAGAGTTATTGACATATGCCTAAAACAATGATACATTAAAGATAATAAACATATACCCAAAACAAAGGAGGTTTTAAAATGACTGGAAAAAATGGAACTGGACCATTGGGAGAAGGGTCAATGACAGGAAGAGGAATGGGAGTTTGTGGATGTGGATATGGTAGAAGAGGAAAAGGATTTGGATATGGAATGAACTTAGGAGATGAAAAATCATTTTTACAAGAAATGAAGGGCAGATTGGAACTAAGATTGAAAGAAGTAAACAAAAGATTAGAAGAGATAGAATAAATATAAAAGGATGAGACTTACTCATCTTTTTATATTTGATATTATTATAAAATATAAAGGTGTTGAATATATGGAGAAAGTAAGAAAGTATGACTATAAAGATATTGAATCAATAAAAAAATTAATAGAAAAAAATGGTTGTACATTTACTTATCAAAGAAACGAGATATTGAAAGAATTTGTAGAAAACAATGATAAACACTTAAATGCTAAGGAAATTTATGATAAATTAAAGTATAAAAAAATAGGAGTTTCAACTATATATCGTACTCTAAAGCTTTTTACCGATTTAAATATATTGAAAGAAATTAAAATTAATGATATAAATTATTATGAGTTAAAAATATTTATAAGAGAACCTATACATATGCATTTTCAATGTAAAAACTGTAGAGTTATTGAAGATATCTTTGATGAGAAAATACTTTTAAGATATTTAGAAATAAAGAAAATACTTGAAAAAAAATATAGATATAAAATTAAAGATGTGGACATTATATTTTATGGGTTATGTAATAATTGTATTGAAAAGTTTAGAAAGAGGTGAAGTTATGGCTAGACCTAGAAAAAGAAGAAGAGTATGTAGTATGCCTAATTTCAAAATGTTTGGGCCGTTAAATAATAGTTTGGATGAAAAAGAATCAATTATATTGACAATAGATGAATATGAAACTATCAGATTAATAGATTGGGAAGGATTAGAACAAGAACAATGTGCTGAAAGAATGGATGTAGCTCGATCAACTATTCAAAGAGTTTATAGTGAAGCAAAGAAGAAAGTTGCAGATAGTATTGTAAATGGTAAGATTCTAAGAATAGAAGGTGGAGACTATATACTGTGTAATATGGAAAATAAGAAATGTCCATCCTGTGGTAAAGGATATCATAGACATGGAAGAAACAAGCAGTTTTAATATGGTTTTGTTAAAAAATCCATTAGATGTTATAATATAGGAATAACATATTTATTAGGAGGAAAATTATGAAAAAAACATTATATTTAACGGTACTATTAATATTTATTCTTTCTTTCAATATTGTTTATAGTGAATCATATGAGGAACCTGAAATTCATATGGAAACAGGTGTAGTAATAGAAGCTGGTAAAGTACAAGATGAAGGAGAGGTGGAAGGATATAGTCTACAATATCAAGATGTGAAATTGAAAATAACTAGTGGTAAGTATAAAAACAAAGTTGTTGATATTGAAAACCATCTATCTGATAATACTTTCTATAATATAATTGTAAAGAAAGGAGACAAGGTTGTTGTTTCTATTGAAGAATCTGGAGATGAACATTTAAATGTAAGTATAGCTGATTATTCTCGCCAAAATCATATTTTTTACTTAGCAATTATATTTATAGCACTAATTATTATAATAGGTAGAAAGAAGGGACTTAAAGCTGTACTTAGTCTTGGTATTACTATGTTTGCTATTTTAAAAATATTATTGCCTATGATGCTAAAAGGTAAAAATCCAATTCCTATTACTATTATAATTTCTATTGGTATAACTCTTATTACTATGTTTATTATAAGTGGAATTAATAATAAGAGTATTGCAGCTATTTTAGGAACAAGCGGAGGGGTTCTTATTGCAGGACTTATTGCATATTATGTAGGTAATAAAGCAAAACTAACAGGTCTTAGTAGTGAAGAAGCTATGATGCTTACATATATTCCTCAAAAAGTAAATTTTAATTTTAATAGTTTATTGTTTTCAGGAATTATTTTAGGTTCTCTTGGGGCTGTAATGGATGTAGGTATTTCTATTTCTTCATCAATGGAAGAAGTTTATAATGCAAATAAAGATTTAACTAGAAAAGAACTATTTTCAGCAGGAATGAATGTTGGTAAAGACGTAATGGGAACAATGACTAATACATTAATTCTTGCTTATACAGGAAGCTCAATCCCCTTACTATTATTATTTATGGCTCATGAGACTTCAATAATAAAGATATTAAATTTAGATATTATAGCTACAGAAGTAATTCGTTCTATAGCAGGAAGTATTGGATTAGTGCTTACAATTCCTTTAACTGCTTTTATTTCAAGTTTATTAATCAGTAGATATAAAGATAAAGAAAAAACAAATAATACTATATAAATTAAAAAAAGACTATCTTAAATGTTTTTAAAAACATTTAAGATAGTCTTTTTTAAAAATAAATTTGACAATAAATATACATTGTACTAAGATGTAATTGGCATATGCTAATTATATTTTGATATTACCAAAAGGAGAATGATAAGTATGAAAATTGGATTATCATCTAAAGGGAAAGATTTAGGAAGTATCCTTGATCTAAGATTTGGTAGATGTAGTTATTTTTTAATATATGATATGGAAAGGGATAGCTTTAAAGTAATAGAAAATAAAGGATTAAAATCTGAAGGTGGAGCTGGTATAGCAGCAGTTCAACAGCTAATTGATGAAGGAGTAGATATAATTATCACTGGAAAACTTGGACCTAATGCTTTTAATATAGTAGAGAAATCTAATATTGAAGCCCTAAAAGGTGAGAATATACCTATAAAATCTATAATAGAAAAATATAAAAAAGGAGAACTTTCTAAATTAAAAGAAGCAGGACCTGCTCATCATGGAATGTAAAGAAAGAGGAGGTAAAACTATTGAATATTGCAGTACTTAGTGGAAAAGGAGGAACTGGAAAAACTACAGTATCTACAAATCTTTCATTGGCTTTAAAGGGTAACTATATAGATTGTGATGTAGAAGAGCCTAATGGTTTCTTATTTTTAAAACCTAATATAAATGAGGTTCAGAAGGTTTTGGTAGATTGTCCGGATATAGATGAAGATAAATGCATGTCTTGTGGAGATTGTGTGAATATATGTCAATTTAATGCATTAGCTAAAGTTAAAGACAATATTATTTTATTTGAAAAATTATGCCATAGTTGTGGTGCTTGTAAAATTGCATGTGATTATGAAGCCTTAAATTATAAAAAGCGAGAAATAGGTGCAATTGAAAAAGGCCAATCAAAAGAAATTAATTGTATGAGAGGCTTGTTAAATGTAGGAGAACCAACGGCTGTACCTATTATAAAAACATTGCTAAATAATTTACCTAAAGGTTTAAATATTGTTGATTGCCCACCAGGTACATCTTGCAATGTGGTGAATTCCTTAAGATATGCAGATAGTGCCATATTAGTTACAGAGCCTACAGAATTTGGACTGCATGATTTAAAAATGGCAATTGGGGTTGTAAGAATGTTTAATATTCCTTTTGGAATAGTTATAAATAAAGATAATAATAGAGACAATAGAATAAGAAAATATTGCAAAGAAGAAAATATAAAAATAATAGGTGCCATTCCTTATAGTAAAGATATAGCAAGAATTTATTCCAATGGAGAAAACATATATTATAATTTAGAACAAAAACATATTTTTGACAAATTAGCAGAAGAAGTAAAGAGGATGATAGTATGGAGTTAGTAGTTTTAAGTGGAAAAGGTGGAACAGGAAAAACTACTATTGCTACAACACTCTCAGAATTTGCAAAAGATGTAGTGAGAGTAGATTGTGATGTAGAAGCTTCAAATTTTTATTTGTTTTATGATGGCAAAGATATAAAAAAAGAAGATTTCTATGGAGGAAAGGTAGCATATATTGATGAAGATAAATGCATTAAATGTGCTAGATGTGAAGAAGCATGTAATTTTGATGCTATTACTAATTTAATAGTAGATCCTTTTGTGTGTGAAGGTTGTAATGCTTGTACTTTAGTATGTCCAGTAGATGCAATAGAGTTAAGAGATGAAAAGTCTGCTGAAGTATTTATGACTGAGATAGATAGTAGTACTATATCTAGAGCAGAAATGGAAATAGGGAGTGATGCTTCTGGAAAACTTATAACGTATCTTAGAAAAAATAGTAATAAGTTTTCCAGAAATGAAAAATTGACTATAATAGATGGTTCACCAGGTATAGGTTGCCCTGTTATTGCTTCAGTTACCGATAGTGATATAGCTTTGATAGTGACAGAGCCTACTATATCAGGTCTTGAGGATTTAAAAAGAGTAGTAGGATTGTGTGAGCATTTTGGAGTTATAGTGCTAGTATGTATAAATAAATATAATATAAATGAAGAGATGAGCAAAAAAATTGAAGATTACATAGAAGAAAAAAGTTTGGAACTTGTAGGCAAAATTCCCTATGATGAAATGGTGATGAAATCTATAAATGAATTGAAGCCTATAAATTATTATGATGAAAGTATAGCTAAAAAAGCTATTGAAAAAATGTGGCTAAATATAAAAGAGTTAATATTTGAGGAGGTTTGAGGAGGAATGAAAATGAAAATAGCAGTTGCAACTGAAGGAAATGCAGTGAGTGGTCATTTTGGATTTTGTGAGGGATTTACAATTTATGAGGTTAATGATAAAAAAATAGTGGATAAAAGTCTTATAACAAATCCAGGACATAAACCAGGATTTTTACCTAAATTTTTAAGGGAACAGGATGTTAATGTAGTAGTATCTGGAGGTATGGGAGCTCGTGCTCAAGAACTTTTCAATGAAAACAATATTGAAGTAGTAGTAGGAGCAGAAGGGCCTTGTAATGATGTAGTAGATAAATATATAAAGGGAGAACTTAAATCAACAGGAAGTGTTTGTACTGAACATGAACACGAGGGACATTGTAACGAATAAATATTAAATAGAAATAACCTGCTGAAAAGTAATTGGCAGGTTATTTCTATTTAATATTTAAAAATAAGCATAAAAATATCTCACTACTCATAAATAAGAAGAATAAGATGAAAATAGTATAGATTTAATTGGAATTATTTTATGAACTAGGGGGATATCTATGAGGAAAAATAGTATTTTAGTGAAAAGTACAATAATATCAATATTTATATTATTATTATTTTTTACAAATGTATCCTATGCAAAAGAAAAGGTAAAGACCAATGAAGATATTTTAAAGGAATATATTGATAAAGGATTTAAAGGAGGTAACATAGAGCAAAGGAATACACTGTTAAGATTTCAAGCTGAAAACAATTTAACAGTTGATGGTGTTTTAGGAGAAGATGTTAAGAAAGCTTTAGAT
Organism: Anaerosalibacter massiliensis; assembly: GCF_024623155.1. NCBI lineage: Bacteria > Bacillati > Bacillota > Tissierellia > Tissierellales > Sporanaerobacteraceae > Anaerosalibacter > Anaerosalibacter massiliensis. The sequence goes on along the minus strand of NZ_JANJZL010000002.1, from coordinate 230,149 downwards.
GAAAAAAATAAGGAAAATATAGATAAGATACCTGAAGAGATTAAAAGTAGAACTTGGTTTATTGTTATTAATAAATCAAAAAAAATATTAACAGTATATAGGAAGGGGGAAGTTTATAAAAAGTACCCTGTAGCATTAGGAAGGGCTTCAACACCTACTCCTGATTATCAATGTAAGATTATAAATAAATTTAAAAATCCATACTGGGGTGGAATGGGGAAGTATACACCTATACCAGGAGGAGCACCTAATAATCCATTAGGAAAAAGATGGCTAGGGCTTTCTACAGAAAAACATAGTGGCTATGGAATTCATGGAAATATATCCCCTTATTCTATTGGAGGTTATGTTTCTAATGGATGTATAAGAATGATAAATGAAGATGTAGAAGAATTATATAAATATCTACCTTTAAAAACACAGGTTTGGATAGGAGATGAAGAACTACTAAAAAAATGGGGTATAGAACAATATATAGAATATAATGATGAGAAAAATGAGGAAAATATTAGTATAGATAATAATATAATAATTAGAGGAATAAGAATGATAATGATAGAATAAAGTATAAAGCCATGATCTTATAAATCATGGCTTTAGAATATTTTTATAATAATTTTTCAATATCATTAGAAATATCTAATGGTTCTATAGGAGATTCATATCTCTTTATAATATTTCCGTTTTTATCAATTAAAAATTTAGTGAAATTCCATTTAATTGAGTCTCCTTCTAAAAATTCAGGAAAATTTTCTGTTAGGAAATTATGTAGAAATTTTCCACTTTCACTATTTAAGTCATAGCCTTTAAATGGTGCTTCTTTAGTTAAGTATTTATATAAAGGATGAGCTTCGTTACCTCTTACATTAATTTTTTCAAACATTGGGAAAGTTACTCCATAGTTAAAATTGCAAAAGCTTTTAATATCTTCGCTATTTCCTGGTTCTTGTTCAGCAAATTGGTTACAAGGGAACCCAAGAATTTCAAAATCTTTATCATTATATTTCTCGTATAATTCTTGAAGTTTTTCGTATTGTGGTGTAAATCCACATTTACTTGCAGTATTGACAATTAGAACTACTTTTCCTTTATATTTATCTAAAGATACTTCTTCTCCATTAATATCTTTCATTTTAAAATCATAGATTTTCATTTTCAAAGCCTCCATTTTAGTAATTACATACTTAAATCATCTTATATATAATATTTACCACAAATATATAATTATCAAACAACTATATTAAAGATATTCCAAGGGTACTCATCATAAGGTAGAGATGTAAAAGTTAAAAATTGATTCTTAGTAGGATGAGTAAAACCTATTTTATAAGACCAAAGAGCAATCTGGGTCCATTTTTTCTTTTTCATAAATACTTTATTATATTTTCTATCTCCCCATATAGGTAAATTAGCATTTGAAAGTTGAACTCTTATTTGATGATGACGACCTGTTTTTAAAGTTATTTTAAGTAAACTAAGAGTTCCATCTTCTAGTGTTTCCACAGTTTCTAATAGTTCATACTTAAGAACAGCTTCTTTAGCTCCTTTTATATCCTTTTCAACGACTTTGCTCATATTTACAGTTTTAAGTTTCTTAAGATAATCTCTTAATTCTTCTTTAGTATTTTTAGGTTTTCCACAGGCTACTACAAGATATTCTTTACATAGTTTATGTTCTGACACTTGTTTAGAAAGATTAGAATTAGCTTTTTTATTTTTTGCATATACCATTATTCCACCTACAGGACGGTCTAGTCTATGAACAAGTCTAAGTTTTGGCTGTCCCAATATGTTTATAAGATCAATATCATTTGTTTTGTCACTTTGACAAGGAATTTTTGGTGGTTTTTCTACTACTAATATATTTTTGTCTTGAAAGATAATATTTAAGTCCATTTTATGCCTCCTATATTTTTGTTAATTTAAAACAAAACAAAAATATTATACTACAAATAGTTACATTTTTCACAGCTGATTTTTATTTTTAATATATTATTTTTAGTATACTTATTTAAAGAAATAATATTTATTATAATTTTTAATTATTCTATACTTTTTTATTTTTGCTTTTTTGAATAAAATGGTTTAAAGTTAAAGAAGAACATTAAGTAAAAATTGGAATCTTAATGTATTAAGATATAGCATTATATAGAGGGTTAGCTAGATTAATCCATATATCATGTTAAACTTTAAGCTTAATGTATACTTTACATAGGGGAAGGAAGTACAGAGGAAGTCATAAGAAAGGCTATGAAAAATATAGTCTAAATATAATAGAGTAAAAATGGAGGTATTTAAGGTGAAAACTTGTATCTATTATTTTACAGGGACAGGAAATTCTTATTTTGTAGCAAAAAAGTTAGCTAGAAATATAGGTGGAGCAGAACTTATACCTATTACAAAACTTGCAGAAAAAGAAGAAGTTAATTGTTCTTATGACAATGTGGGGGTTGCATTTCCTCTTTACTATGGAGGACTTCCCGAGATAGTACTCAAATTTATAAAAAAAGTTAATATTAAAAGGGATTCTTATACTTTTGCTATCTGTACAAGAGGAGCATCTAGCGGACAGGCGATGGCACAGATAGACAAGATATTTAAGAAGAAAGGCAATAGATTAAATGGAAGTTTTTACATAACTATGCCTGATAATTATGTTAAGGTGTTTCAAATGAAGTCAGGTGAAGAGACTAAAGAAATAATCAGAGATGCAAATAGAGATATTTTAGAAATGTCAAAGGCAGTTTCTAAAAGAAAAGATGTAAGAAGAAGTTTTAGTTTTTATGGATTTATAATGAAACCTTTTTATAGAAATTTTATAAAAAAAGTTGGTCATAGTGATAAAAACTTTGAGGTAAATGAAAATTGTATTAGCTGTAAAATATGTGAAAGAATATGTCCTGTAGGTAATATTAATTTAATTGATGGAAAGCCTAGTTGGAGTGGTAATTGTCAACAATGTATGGCTTGTATCCAACTTTGTCCAAATGAGGCAATTCAAATAGGAGAAAAAACTAAGAATAAAGGAAGATATAAAAATCCTTATGTAACTATTGAAGAATTAGAAGAGATGGGAGAATAGAGTAAAATATTATATGTGATTAATATTAAAATGGGATTTTCAAATGTTTGAAGATCTCATTTTAGCTTTAAAACATGATAAAATGGGTATCATCCATATAGTGACAAGAAAGAGTAGACATAGGAAAGGAGATATTTATGGAAAGATTTTTTACTAAGAAGATAAATATACTTATAATTTCTCTTATAGCTATGACACTTTGGGGAAGTGCTTTCCCAGTTTTAAAGGTTAGCTATGAAAAACTTGCAATCGAAGGACCAGATATATACTCAAAAATATACTTTGCAGGATTAAGATTTTTTATAGCTTCTATATTAGTATTTTTAGCAGCTAAATTGATATTTAGGATGGATATAAATATTGAGAAGGGGTATATTAAACCTTTTATTATTTTAGGAGTATTACAGACAACTTTACAATACTTCTTTTTTTATATAGGGGTAGCAAATACTACTGGTATAAAAAGTGCTATAATTCAAGCAAGTAGCACATTTTTTACTGTTATATTTGCCCACTTTATTTATAGTGATGATAAATTAAATATGCAAAAAATTTTAAGTCTTATCTTAGGATTTGGAGGAATACTAATAGTAAATATAGGAAAAGATTTTGATTTAAGTTTTAAGTTAATAGGGGAAGGATTTTTGTTATTTTCTGCATTAGTAAGTACTATTGCTACTATATATGTAAAAGATATTTCTCAGGGAATAGAGCCAACGTTTTTAACAGGAGGACAAATGTTTTTTGGTTCTTTACCACTACTAATTGTAGGAAAACTTGGAATGAAAGGTGCTAAACTTACCTTTGATAGAATCAGTTTCTCATTATTACTTTATTCAGCTTTCCTTTCAGCTACAGCCTTTTTTCTATGGTATATGATTTTAAAATATAATAAACCAGGAGAAGTTAGTATATATAGATTGTTTATTCCGATATTTGGAGCTTCTTTCTCAGCAATTTTTATTGAAAGTGAACATTTTACTGTTAATTTAATTATTGGACTAATCTTAGTAGTTTTAGGAATTGCAGTATTGAATTTAGAAAAGAAAAAAAGATACGAATAAATCATATATAATTCAACTATTCTTCAGTTTTGACGATAACATTAGATAGAAGAGATAATGAGACCTTGTCTCTATTTCAAAGTCAAGAAAATAATAGTACAATTTTAGTATACTATAAAATTAATGGAGAGTTGTATATGTCTAAATTAACTTTAAATAGAATTGTGGAAAAAGTTGATGAAATGCCAGTTTTGCCAAATAGAATAAATAGAATAATAGAGATAGTTGAAGATCCAGATTCTACTGTTCAAGATTTAGAAAATGAAATATTAAAAGATCAAAGCTTAACTTCAAAAGTGCTCAAACTAGCTAACACCACTCACTATGGCTACCCAAGAAAGATAAGCACTGTATCAAGGGCTACTATACTATTAGGATTTCAGTCTATTAAAAGTATAGCTCTGGCTTCTACAGTAAGTAAATATCTTATAGGAGAGTTGGAAGGATATGCTCTTGGAAAAAACGATTTGTGGAAGCAATCTCAAACTTGTGGTATTATTTCAAGATATATTGGTAAGAAGAAAGGCATTGGAAATCCTGAAAAAGCTTATATTGCAGGTTTATTAAGGGATATTGGAAAAACTATATTAAATCATTATGTAAAAGATGAATATTCTAAGATAGTGGAAATGGTAGAGGGGAAAAATCCTTCATTTTTAGATGCAGAAAGAACAATTCTTGGATTTGACCATGCTGAAGTTGGGGGGAAAGTAGCACAGAAATGGAACTTTCCTGAGGACTTAGTAGAGGCCATAAAATATCATCATACTCCAGAGAGAGCTACAGAGAATCCAGAACTAGTATCTATAGTTCATATAGCAGATGCTATTACTATGATGATGGGTATTGGAATAGGTGCAGATGGTATGAGTTATAATTTTTCTCAATTTGCAATAGATATTTTAGATTTAGGTGAGAATGAAATAGAATCTATTATTTCAGAAACGTCAGATTTAATAATAGATGAAGATAATTTTAATGTTGTGTAAAATTATAAGGATTTACTAGAGCTTATTTTTAGCTCTTTTCATTTTATTTTCTTCTAAAAAAGAGGTGTTCTAGTGGGTGAGTCCATAAAAGAAAGTATTTTTAAATTAGATATATTTAATGACTTAGATAATGAATATATTGAATATTTAGTTCAATCTTCTTTTAGGTTGAAATTGGAAAAAGGAGAGTCTCTATTTTTAGAAAGAGATGAACTAAAAAATATGTATATAATATTAGAAGGAAAAATGACTCTTTTTAGGCTTTCAGAAATAGGGCAAAAACGAGTTATTTATATATTAGATTCAGGTGAAATAATAAATGAAATTACTTTTGATAATGTACCAGCATCAATAAATTGTGAGGCTTTTGAAGATAGCGTTGTTATAGGATTTGAAAAGGAAATATTGCTGTATGTAATGGAAAATAATTTTGATTTGACACAAAAGATAATTAATTCTATGGGTAAAAAAGTTAGGAGACATTATAGACAGCTTAAAAACACAGTACCTATAAGATTAGATAAAAAATTAGCAGCAAAGTTGTGGAAATTAAGCAAAGATTATGGCATTAAAATAAATGATGGAATTTTAATAGATTTAGATTTAAGTATTACTTATTTAGCAGATATGTTAGGAAGTACAAGAGAGACAGTTTCAAGATGTATGAGTGATTTGAAAAAAGTAGGTCTTGTTAAATATAAAGATGGAAAAATTGTGGTAAAGAGTAGAAAGGAACTATCTATTTACTTCAGAGGTATATAAAAAGAATAAAAAATAATTATTTCACAATGACTGTGATTTTTATCACAGTCATTTTTCTTTTATCATGTTATTTTATATACAAAGAGTAAAGGAGGAGCAGTGAATGTTTAGTGAAGATATTAATAACTTAGTTTCAGTAGCAGAGAAGAAGAAAACGCTATTACATGAAAGTAAATTTAGTTATTTATTAGCTTCTATGTTAGCGGGCATTTATGTAGGTTTTGGAATACTTCTTATTTTTACTATTGGAGGATTATTGCAGTCAACTGGTACTCCTGGAGGGAAAATTATAATGGGAGTATCTTTTGGAATAGCCCTTAGTCTTGTATTAGTTGTAGGCTCGGAACTTTTTACAGGAAACAATTTAATAATGATGATAGGCTCATTAAATAAAAAAGTTTCTTGGAAAGACAGTGTAGGAGTTTGGATATATAGTTATATAGGAAATTTTTTAGGAAGTATACTCCTTTCAATACTGTATGTTCAATCAGGACTTGGAACAGGGGATGTAGCAGATTTTATAATAAGTGGCTCCGAAGGTAAGATAGGTGCAGGATTTGGACCATTATTCATTAGAGGAATACTTTGTAATATGCTTGTATGTTTAGCAGTTTGGTGTTTTTTCAAATTAAAAGATGAAACAGCAAAGCTTATAATGATATTTTGGTGTTTATTTGCATTCATAACTATAGGATTTGAACATAGTATAGCAAATATGACTTTAATAACTACCGCAATGATGTTGCCACACAATGGAAAAATTTCTATAGCAGGACTTTTTCAAAATCTTATACCTGTAACATTAGGAAACTTTATTGGAGGTACAATTTTTATAGGATGGACCTATTGGCGAATAGCTAATAGTAAAAACAAGATGAAGGAGGCAAAGGATTATGGGAATATCTTTAAGTAATAAAGAATTTAACAATATATTAGATGAACTTAAAAAAGAGTATAAAATATATGCTCCTAAATTATTTAAAGGCAAAGGCAGATTTTCAGATACAGATTTAGTTAGGTATGATGAAATATCTAGTATAGAAGAAATAGAGTTTGGCAAAAAGTCTTATTATTCTCCTAAAGAAGTACTACTTCCTATCACTCAAACATTATTTTATTTTACAGAAGACAAGGTTATAGAGCCAGAAATTGACCATAAGAAAACTTTAGTATTTTTAAGAAGTTGTGATATACATGCAGTAAAAAGATTAGATGAAATATATTTAGAAAATGGAGTAGAAGATCCTTATTACAAAAGACGAAGAGAGAAAATAAAATTTATACTTATGGAATGTGAAAAAAGCTTTGAGAACTGTTTCTGTGTAAGTATGGGAACTAATGAGACTGATGATTATTCACTATTTGTAAAAAGTGAAGGAGATAGAGTGTTTGTTGATATAAAAGATAAAGAATTCTCATCTTATTTTGATACTGGAGTAGAAACCAAAGTGTTTCCAAACTTTGTAAAAGAAAATAAGGTAGAAGTAAATATACCAGAAAGTTTAGATATAGATATATTTAAATCGCTTATGTGGAAAGAATATACTTCTAGATGTATAGGCTGTGGTAGATGCAATACAGTATGTGGAACTTGTTCTTGTTTCTCTATGCAAGATATTTTTTATAAAGATAATGAAAGAACTGGAGAGAGAAGAAGAGTGTGGGCGTCTTGTCAAATAGATGGTTATTCAGAAGTAGCTGGAGGATTTGATTTCAGAAGTGATCAAGGGGATAGAATGAGATTTAAAGTAATGCATAAGATATATGATTTTAATAAAAGATTTGGCTATCAAATGTGTGTAGGATGTGGTAGATGTGATGATGCATGTCCAGAATATATATCATTTTCCAATTGTGTAAATAAGTTAAATGAAGAAGTAAAGGAGGGAAAGTAAATGAATAATAATGTTTACCTACCTTTTAGGTCAAAGATTTTAGATATAAAACCTCATACAGATATTGATTATACTTTTAGGATGCAATTTGAAGGTGATGTAAAACCAGGACAATTTTTTGAAGTATCAATTCCCAAATATGGAGAAGCTCCTATATCTGTAAGTGAAATAGGAGAAAATTATGTAGATTTAACTATTAGAAAAGTAGGTAAGGTTACAGATGTAATTCATACATTTTTCCCTGGGCAAAATCTTTTTATGAGAGGGCCTTATGGAAATGGATTTGATGTAGATTTATTCAAGGAAAAGGAACTAATAGTAGCTGCTGGTGGTACTGGTCTTGCACCTGTGAAAGCAGTAGTGGATTATTTTGTAGACAATAAAGATGAAGTAAAGGATATTACAGTAGTTTGCGGATTTAAATCTCCAAGTGATATCCTATTTAGAGATGATTTTAAGAAATGGAAAGATGAAATAAAAACTATTTTAACTGTAGATAATGGTGAGGAAGGCTATACTGGAAATGTAGGACTTATAACAGAATATATAAAGAATATAAAGATAGAAAATATAGAAGAGGCAAATGTAATAGTAGTTGGTCCTCCAATGATGTTGAAGTTTACATTGCAGGAGTTATTAAATAGAGGTATAAAAGAAGAAAATATTTGGGTTTCATATGAAAGAAAAATGTGTTGTGGAATAGGTAAATGCGGACATTGTAAAATAAATGATACTTATGTTTGTTTAGATGGTCCAGTTTTTAATTATACAAAAGCAATGAAACTTATAGACTAGGAGGTGGGTTATAGTGGATATAAATACAAAAAAACTTAAAAAGAATGCTTTTAGAGTTACAAAAGAAAGAGGTAAAACTGCTATTAGAGTTAGAGTACCTGGAGGGCACATAGAAGCAAAACATTTATTGATTTTAAAGAATATTGCTGAAAAATATGGAAATGGCACTCTCCATATAACTACTAGACAAGGGTTTGAAATACCTGGCATATCAATGGAATATATAGATGATGTAAATAAAGAGATTCAACCAGTTATAGAGGGATTAAATATAAACCAAGTAGATCCTAACACAGGATATCCAGCTTCTGGGACAAGAAATGTAGCTGCTTGTGTGGGAAATAATGTATGCCCCTTTGGAAATTATAATACTACAGATTTTGCAAAGAGAATTGAAGATGCAATATTCCCAAATGATTATCATGTAAAGATAGCTCTTACAGGTTGTCCAAATGATTGTATTAAGTCTAGAATGCATGATTTTGGCATCATAGGTATGACAGAACCTCAATATGATCCTTATAGATGCATAGCCTGTGAAGCTTGTGTAGATAATTGTAGAGATAGGATAGTTGGAGCATTGTCTATTGAAAACAATAAGGTAGTAAGAAATGAAGATAAATGTATAGGTTGTGGAGAATGTGTATTGAAATGTCCTATGTCTGCTTGGACAAGAAGTGAAGAAAAATATTATAAACTTGTTATAATGGGAAGAACAGGAAAGAAAAATCCAAGACTTGCAAGAGAATTTATTACTTGGGTAGATGAAGAAAGTATTATAAAAATTATATTAAATACTTATAGATATGTGGATAAGTATATAGATAAAGATGCACCAGGTGGAAAAGAACATGTAGGATATATAGTAGATAGAACAGGATTTCAAGAATTTAAAAAATGGGTGCTAAAAGATGTAGAACTAGGACCTAAAGCAATAGTGGAAGAAAATATATACTGGTATTAGGAATAATTTTTATAAATTATAGAAAAATAAAATAAGGCTAAATATAATTTAAAACTAGGAGGAATCTCTATGGATAATAGAACATTAAATGGAGTGAAAAAAGATACACCACTAGCAAATGTAAGTAATGAAGAATTAAATGAAATTAAGAAATTTGAGGAAGACTTAGGAAATAAATATTATATCTTAGCCTTTGAAAGAAAATAATGTACAACTATAAAAGGATAGCTAAATTTAGCTGTCCTTTTATAGAATAGAAAAATACCCATATATATTATTTTATCGTAACATTTGTTACGTATTTATATTGGAATTGATGGTAAAATAAAACATACAAGTACTTATTGAAAAGAATGGAGGTTTTAAATATGAGTGAAAATCTTATAAAAAATATAGAGTTTAAGACTGTACACAATATGAAATCATTAGTAGATTATCAAGAAGGAACTGTAGTTAGTAGAACACTTGCACAGGGCGATCCATTAAGTATGACACTATTTGCTTTTGATAGTGGGGAAGAAATTAGCTCTCACACAGCTCCAGGAGATGCATTAGTTTATATTTTAGATGGAAACGCAGAGATAACTATAGGAGGAGAAAAGTTTGAGTTAGAAGAAGGAGAAACAATTGTCATGCCAAAAGATATTCCCCATGCACTATATGCAAAAGAAAAGTTTAAAATGCTTTTAGTTGTAGTATTTAGTTTATAATTGAAAGAGGATAATTTAGCTAGTTATAAAATACTTTATAATTTAACTTATATTACTATGATTGAATCAAAAGTAATAACTGAAAAATATACATCCTAATATAATAAAATATTTTATTATATTAGGATGTATTAATATTAGCAGGTTTTTTGGATTCAGTTAATGAATATAATTCATAAAAATAGTTTTTATTATTCATTAATTTATTAAAAGGTCCTATTTCTACTATGTTACTATCTTTAAGAACAATAATTAGATCATATTTTTCAAGTAATTGTTTTGAAAACTTATGTGTTATTGATATTAATGTTAGATCTGATATGTTTAACAAAGAGTTTTCAATAAGATAAGAAGTTTTGTTATCCAATGAATTAGTAGCTTCATCTAGAATTAGTATGGGAGACTTTCTAATAAGAGCTCTAGCTATAGAAATTCTTTGTTTTTCACCTCCGGAAATAGCGTAACCATTTTCACCTATATTAGAATTGATACCATTTTGTAAATTATTAACTAAACCATATAATTTACATATATTTATAACTTTATTAATATCCTGTTCACTATAATTTTTAAAAAGAGTTAAATTATTTTTAAAGCTTGTATCAAACATAAATACATCTTGATGTATTACTGAGATTAAATTGTGAATGCTTTCTGAATTAATGTTTTTAATATTTATATTATCAATAAAAATATCTCCCGTATAGTTATCGTAATATTTTAATAGTAAATTAATTAAAGTAGATTTTCCACAACCACTTTTTCCAACAATAGCGACTTTTTGACCTTTAACTATTTTGAAAGATATGTTTTTTAAAGCGAGATTTTGTTGATTATAGGAAAATGAAATATTTTTAAATTCGATTGAATTAACAAAGGAATTCTTTTTTAAACCTAGATCCTCTAAAGTATTTTCATCCACTACTTTAATAATTTTATTGCCTATTAGGAGCATTGATTTGAAGTCAGCAATTATATAAGAGATATTTGTTATAGGTCCACTTATAAATTCCATTAGTTGAATTGTTGCCACAAATGTGCCAACAGTTGTTTTATCTTTAATTACTAGATATGTACCTATGCCTAAAACTATAAAGTAAGATAAATATGAAAATAAATTAATTATTAAATTTACCATTGCATTTAAAGAAAAGAAATTATATCTTGATTGCTCCATATTACTGTTATGTTTGTTATATTTGCATAAAATTGTATTTTGTAAATTAAAGCTTTTTATAGTTTCAAAACCTAATAAAAAATCTTTTGTGATTTTCATGAGGGAGCTCAACGAATCAGAAAAACTTTTCTTTAGTGTTGACAATTTATTGTTGAAAATATAAGGAACTATAATTGGAATTGTACTTATTATTAAAATAAATACAGCTATAATGGTATTTAATTTTAATAACCCCAAAGTTGCTATAAAAAATGAAAGAATAGCCTGTATTATATTTAGAAAGTTTAGAAAATAGCCTCTTTGAATAAGTTCAAGGTCATTGTTGATTAGTGATATATAATGAGATGTATTTTTACCATGAAAATTTTCCTTATTCCTATTTATGATTTTTGAAAAAATATCATATCTGAGAACTGTCATATTATATTGTATATACTTAGCAAAAAAAATTTCTCTTAAGTAGCTTGATATGAGCAATATTATAATGAAAAAGATTGATATTAATGCTATATTAGTAAATCTTTCCGTATTTTTATTAATACTTGTATCAATTAAATCTTTTATAAGAAAGGCAATGAAAGTATATAAAGATGAATCAATTATTACAAAAAGTACATTAATTATGAATAGTTTTTTTGATTTTATAAGATATTTTTTCATATGTTCACAACCTAAACATTAACTATTAGAACAATACTGTAAATAATATTGTTTTATTTCTTTACAAATATTTTTAACACTAGTATTTTCTTTATTTAATTTTTTTTCAAACTTAATTAAATTTTTAGGCATTTTCTTGAAATCATATTCCCATACTAAATTTTTAACTTCTGTTTCTTTAATATTCCCTATAGGATATACATTATCATCTAAAAATTCACATGGCTTAATAATACCCATTTCACTTATACACCAACTTAGAAGTCCACCACCGCATCCTAAAGCTTTATATTTAGAGTTGATTTTTAGGTTAGTATTATATTCATGCCAAGTTTGTACATTTATTTTATTCTTATATTTTTTATATAGCTCTTCAAGTTGTAATTCAACATTCTTGATTTCTTCTTCAGATAATATCCATGAAGATAAAGAAGTTCCCCTTCCATATGGAATTAAAGTTCCAAATCTTATTGAATTAGCACCAGATTTATATGCAGTATTAATTATATCTTCTATATGATTAATATTTGATTTTGTAACTATAGTTGCTATTGTTGAAGGTATTTCCATATTGGAAAGTTCTTTTATAGTTAATATTGTTTTTTTGAAGGAACCTGGAGTTCTAGTAATGGAATCATGAATGTTTTTATCATGTGAGTATAGTGAAAGTTGAACGTTATCTATATATTTGAAGTTTTTAACATTATTAGAATTTATTAAAGTTCCAGTAGTAGTAATTGTAGTTCTAAAGTTATCAATGCAATAGCTTAAAATATTAAAAAAATTGTCATGTAGCATAGGTTCACCGCCAGTGAGTTGAATTGATATAGATTTATCTTTTAAAAATTTCAGAGCATCAATGAGTGTTTCATATGGAATAGAATTTTTGTTTTTGTTTGAGCAATTTTTAAAGCAGTGAATACATTTCAAATTACATTTATTTGTAAGGCTAATGATAATATTTATAGGTATTTTTGCATTTTTCATTCCAGACGTTTTTAAATTTTTGTAATCAGAGTTTTTATTTAAAAATAAGAAATCATTTTTATTATTTATAAAATCCATAACTATAGCTTTTATTTTTGAATAATTACGAGTATCTAAATCTTTACTAATTTCTCTTACAATTTCATCAATAGACTTATTTCCATTAAATTTTTCTATTATATAAGTTTCAACATCATTTAGTATGTAATTATCTTCATTAGTAAGTAAAATTGAGTAGTCATCAAAATAATGTAAGATACTGTTTTCTATAACAGCAGGATACATATTATTTCCTCCGTCCTATATTTAATTTATGAATAAATAAAAAGATAAATTAGGTAAAGCAAAGATTAATCTCTGCTTTACCATTTTTTAAGAAAGAGACAATTGATATTGTATAAATGAAAATTTATGTTTTACTATAAAATCTCATCCTATTTTTTTGGACGTGCTGCAGATAGTACAAGATCAGGACATATAGTTATAACTGTAGGACCACAATATTTAGCTTTAGGTGTTATTTTTGAGGCTTTATAATTGAAAAAGTTAGTCTTATTCATGTTTACACCTCCTTTGCAATTTATCTTTATAATGATTCAATAAGTTAAGATAAAATAAGTTAGATTTATTTAATATTATCTGGGTAAATTTTATCAAAAGATAAAAATAATCTCAATATTCATTTTTTTTCAAATATTTTTAATAAGTATATTAATTTTACATAATTGCATTGTTTAATACATAATTTAATTTATTATTATGAAAAAATTTTAATATGTATGACATAATATGAAAAACGAAAAAATTGGAATTATTAAATATTTTTATAAAGGTGAATTGAATATTTATTTTAAATAGATATATTTTATAAGTTTTTATTTAGAATTATAGTTTGATTTTATGAATAGTAAAATTAGACTATAATATATGTTATAATGTTAGAACATTGAAGATAGTTGTAAATTAAATAGAAGATAAATATATATAGTAGTAAGGTTGGTGAAATTTTTGAATAGAAAAGTAGTTCTAGGAATGAGTGGAGGAGTAGATAGCTCTGTAGCAGCTTATATTTTAAAGGAAGCAGGATATGATGTAATAGGTGTAACTATGACCATGATTTCAAGAGATGAAGAGTTTAATGAGAAAGAAGGTGACTGCTGTTCTATTTCATCAGTAAATGATGCTAGAAAGGTAGCGAAAAAGTTAGATATTCCTTTCTATGTCATGAATTTTAAAGATATATTTGAAAGGAAAGTTATAAATTATTTTGTCGATGAATATTTACAAGGAAGAACTCCAAATCCATGTATAGCATGTAACAAATATATAAAGTTTGATGAATTCTTAAGGAAAGCTAAAGGTCTAGGAGCAAATTATGTAGCTACGGGTCATTATGCTAATATAGAGAAAGATAAAAGTATAGATAGATATCTATTAAAAAGAGCGGCAGATATAAGAAAAGATCAAACTTATTTTTTATATAATATGACTCAATATCAATTAGAACATACTCTTATGCCTCTTTATAATATTACAAAAGACAAAGTGAGAGAAATAGCAGAAAAGATAGAATTGGATATACATAATAAACCTGATAGTGAAGAAATATGTTTTATTCCAGATGATGATCATGGAAGATTTATAAAGAAAAGGGAACCAAACAAAGTAAGGCCCGGATATTTTATAGATGAAAGTGGAAATATATTAGGCAAACATAAAGGAATAGTTTACTACACTGTAGGACAAAGAAAAGGATTAGGAGTTGCTCTAGGTAAAAAAGTATTTGTTCAAAGAATAATTCCAGAAAAAAATTTAATAGTACTTGGAGATGAAGAAAAAATATTTAAATCTAAGCTCTATGCAGAGGATATAAACATAATTACCTATGACCATATTCCTAAAAACTTAGAGGTAACAGCTAAAGTAAGGTATAGCATGAAGGAGACAAATGCAATTATAAATCCATATAAGGATGGGGTAATAGTAGAGTTTGAGATACCACAGAGGGCTATTACAAAGGGCCAATCAGTAGTATTTTATAATGGAGAAATAGTAGTAGGTGGAGGTATTATAAAGGAAATATATTAGAAAGACAGACAAACTCTCTAGCTAGAGAGTTTGTCTATTTCTTCTAGAAATGCAACTTTAGATTTTGAATATTTATCATATTCTTCTTTTGTAATTTTATTAGACTTTTCTAATATTTGAAGGATATTAAGTAGGTCTAAGCACAAATTTTTTAAATCATTTTCTATTTTTTCCATTGTATCACCTCAACATCATTTCAAACTTATGTAATTTAAGAGTATAAATAGTTTAAATAAATTGATTAATAAGTAAATTAAATGTCAAATCGTTATTAAATTTCAATTAATAAAACCTTACAAAAAATTAATATTTCAGATATATCAATATATTTGTACATAAATATACAAGACTTTTTTTACATAAACAGAAATAAATTATATTTAAATTATATACAGTTTAAATATAAAGTATTCATATATATAAATAGTTTTAAAATTAAGAATAGATTGAATCCACTCTAATATTTTGTTCTAGTATTTTCATCAATCAAAAAATTTTCATCAATCAAAAATCTTAGAACAAAATTTTTATACTATTTATAATTTATAGAGAATAGTTTATACTAGATAGATACTAAAAAAGTTAAATAATTCGACATAACTAGATAATTATAGATAGAGGTTTATTTTAGTTTATATAGAATACTACTTATATATGAATTTTGTAGCATATGTTTGTGGATATAATGCTTTAGGCATCAACGACATTGTATAACTATAAAAATAAATGCATAATTAAATTTTTTGCAATTTTGCTTAACTTCGTTTATAATGTGTTATACCTTAGTTATCCATTGACATCAATTAATAGTAGATGGTATAATGCATTAAATTAATAAGTTATAATAAAGTATAATAACAAAAAAAAGGGGGATTATTTTAATGAAAAGAAAGTTAAGTTTAATTCTTTCTCTAGTTCTTGTTCTTACATTAGTAATGACAGGCTGTGGTAAGAGCGAAGAACCAAAACCAGCAAGTGGTGGAGATAAGAAGGCAGAAGAAAAGGCTGGAGATGCAAATAATCCAGCAAAAGGAAGAGAAAACGCTGATAACACATTAGTTATTGGTACTCATGAAACTAAAGGAGAATTTTTGCCAGGTTATAGTGCAGAAACATATGATGGTTATGTAGTAGATTTAGTTTTTGATGGTCTTATAAGCAATGATAAAGAGGGAAACCCAGTTCCACATGCAGCAAAGGATTGGGAAATATCAGATGATCATCTTACTTATACATTTAATTTAAGAGATGATATTAAATTCTCAGATGGAAAGCCACTAACTGCTGAAGACGTAGAGTTTACTTATACATTTATATGTGATCCAAAATATGATGGACCTAGAGCTTCTTATGTAGCAGACCTTGAAGGATATAAAGAATACAATGAAGGAGATGCTAAAAAAGTATCAGGTATTGAGGTTAAAGACGACCATACTATATCTTTTAAATTTACAAAACCATTATCAACTAATATTTGGAATTTTAGTTTTGGAATTATGCCAAAGCATGTTTATGAATTTGAAAAGGGAGATATAGAAGCAATAAAGGCTAAGATGAATAAACCAGTAGGTTCAGGACCATTTATTTTAGAAAAATATGAACCTAAACAATATGTAGAGTTTAATACTAACAAAGATTATTTTCTAGGAGCAGCAAAATTTGAAAAATTAATACTTAAATTTACTAATCCAGAGACTCAATTTTCTGAACTTGAAAAAGGAACAACTGATATACAACTTGCAGTTGCATCAAAAGGTGAAAATAAAGAAATAATAGATGGTATGGATTTTATTGATATAGTTGAATATGATGATAATGGTTATGGATATATGGGCTTTAATTTAAGAGATCCAAGACTTGCAGATAAAAAAGTTCGACAAGCATTAACTTATGGATTTAACCGTGATAAATTTGTAGAAGTATATTATCAGGGATATGCACAAACATCTAATGTACCTTTAGCTAAAGTGTCTTGGGCATATACAGATGATATAAATGAATATAAATATGATCCAGACAAGGCTAGCAAACTTCTAGATGAAGCTGGTTGGAAAGTTGGAAAAGATGGAATAAGAGAAAAAGATGGAAAAAAATTAGATTTTGTATGGTCAACTCATACAGATAGTAAATATGTAGAGACTATGATTCCAATGTTAAAAGAAGATTGGAAAAAAATAGGAGTAAAAGTAGAAGCAGATATAATGGAATTCCCTGCATTGACTGAAAAAGTAAATAAAGAGAGAGATTTTGATTTATTTAATATGGCATGGAGTTTGTCTGTGAACCCAGATTCATATGAGATTTTCCATAGCAGTCAAGATCAACCAGGTGGATATAATTCTGTAGGGTTTAAAAATGACAAGAATGATGAGTTATTAGAAAAAGGAAGACAAGAATTTGATCAAGATAAACGTGCTGAAATATATAAAGAATGGGGTCAACTTATGAATGAGGAACTTCCATATATGTTCTTAACTCAATCATATCGTTGGGATGTAGTTAATAAACGTGTTAAGAATTTCGAAACTTCTCCATTCCAAGATTTTGTATATAGAGATATAATATTGAATGTAGAATTACAATAATTTATAGGGTGAAATTTTAAAAAATCTAAATAAATAATCCAATTTAAAACAATATAAACCCGGTTAAGGAGTTACCGGGTTTATATTGTATAAAGAATAGCTTTAAAACATTAAAGGAGGGAAATCATGTTTAAGTATATAATAAGAAGAATACTAAACTTGATACCGGTGTTACTAATTATATCTATACTAATATTTGGAATTATCAAAATGGCACCTGGGGATCCATTAAGTACTAGGCTTGATCCAAAATCTACAGTAGAACAAAGAAATGCTGAACGAGAAAAATTAGGACTTAATGACCCAGTCCCAGTACAATACTGGAGATGGCTTAGTAAATCAATAAGAGGAGATTTTGGAGAATCTATTACTTATAGACAACCTGTTAAGGATGTTGTACCAGGATTTATATGGAATACTTTTCTTTTAAATGTAGTAGTTTATATAATAGCTTTTTTGATTTCAATTCCTATAGGGGTTATCTGTGCTGTAAAGCAATATTCTAAAACAGATAATTTTTGGACTATTTTTTCTATTATAGGAATATCTATGCCTAGTTTCTTTTTTGGACTGTTATTAATATACTTTTTTGCGGTTAAATTAAATTGGTTTCCTATAAATGGTATGATAACTCCAGGGAAAAATGCAGTAGGTTTTGCTAGGGCTAAAGATATTTTACATCATATGTTTTTGCCAGCTATAGTGTTGACTATCGGTAGTATGGCTAGTTTAGTAAGATACACAAGAACTAGTATGCTTGAAGTTATAAATCAAGATTATATTAGAACAGCAAGATCTAAAGGATTAAGAGAAAAGGTAGTTATATATAGACATGCTTTTAGAAATGCATTGATTCCAATAGTTACTATTATAGGTTTTACTATTCCATCCCTTTTCTCAGGAGCAGTTATATTAGAAACTGTATTTGTATGGCCTGGCATTGGAAATGTAATGATGGAATCTATTACTGCAAGAGATTATAATATGATGATGGCACTCAATATGTTCTTTGCATTGCTTACCCTACTTGGAAATTTACTTGCTGATATAGGATATGCATTAGTAGATCCAAGGATTAAAGTAGATTAATGGAAGGAGGAGAACAAGTGACTGAGAAGAATTTAGAAATTGAAAAAAAGCCAGTTAATATGAATAATAATGAAGCTGAACAGGAAATATTATCACCTTGGAAGATGTTTGTTAGAAAGTTTAAGAAAAATAAAGTTTCAATAGTAGGGCTTATTATATTAATAATTATGATTTTATCTGCATTACTTGCTCCAATTTTAACACCTTATGATCCATATGAAATGGATTATTCTAAAATTAATGAACCACCTTCAAAAGAGCATTGGCTAGGAACTGATGAAGTTGGAAGAGATTATTTAACTAGAATATTATATGGTGGAAGAGTTTCTATGAAGGTAGGACTTTTTGCCGTTATTATAGAGATTATTATAGGTGCTTTAATAGGCGGATTGGCAGGATACTACGGTGGTTGGGTAGATAATATTCTTATGAGATTTTCAGAAATAGTCATGTCTTTTCCATTTCTGCCATTAGCTATTACTATTTCTGCCGTTATAGGTACTAAGGTAGAGCCTCAACGGAGAATGTACATTGTAATGATGATTATTGGATTTTTAAGTTGGCCAGGTTTGGCTAGAATGGTAAGAGGACAAATTCTTTCACTAAGGGAACAGGAATTTGTGCAAGCAGCTAGAGCATTAGGTATAAGAGATAGTAAGATTATATTAAGACATTTAATTCCTAATACAGTAGGATATATTATAGTAAGTGCTACATTAGGAATGGCAGGAGCTATAATGAGTGAATCAGGACTATCTTTCCTTGGTCTTGGTGTTACTCCACCAACTCCGACTTGGGGTAATTTAATACAAAATGCTAGAGAGGTTTATATACTTAGAAATCGTATGTGGCTATGGTTGCCACCAGGAGTATGTATATTTTTAGCGGTAATGAGTATAAATTTACTTGGTGATGGATTGCGTGATGCTATAGACCCTAAGTCTAAATGATAGGAGGATAGAAATATGGATAAGCTGTTAGAAGTAAAAGATTTAAAGACGTATTTTTATACTGATGATGGAATTGTTAAAGCTGTAGATGGTGTTAACTTTTCGGTAGAGTCTGGAAAGACTATAGGTATTGTGGGAGAATCCGGTTGTGGCAAGAGTATAACAGCTATGTCTATACTACGCCTTATACCTGACCCTCCTGGAAAAATTGTAAATGGCGAAATATTTTTCAATGGAAAAGATTTGACTAAAGTTTCAGATGAAGAGATAAGGCATATTCGCGGAAATGACATTTCTATGATTTTCCAAGAACCTATGACTTCATTAAACCCTGTATTTACTGTAGGAGATCAAATAATGGAGGCATTGATTCTTCATCAAAAATTAAGTGAAGAAGAAGCTAGGAAAAAGGCTATTCAAATGATAAAGCTTGTTGGTATACCTAGGGCAGATAAAATAGTAGATGAATATCCACATCAATTATCTGGAGGTATGAGACAGAGAGTTATGATAGCTATGGCGCTATCTTGTCAGCCTAAACTTTTAATAGCTGACGAACCTACAACAGCTTTAGATGTTACTATTCAAGCCCAAATATTAGAGCTTATGAATGAATTGAAAAATAAATTGAATACATCTATTATGCTTATAACTCACGATCTTGGAGTTGTTGCAGAAATGTCTGATCATGTAATAGTTATGTATTCAGGAAAAGTGGTAGAAGATGCACCAGTAGAAGAATTGTTTAAAAACCCAAGACATCCTTATACAATAGGACTTATGAATTCTATACCTTCATTAATTGGAGAAGGAAAGAGATTGGAAAGTATTAAAGGAGCAGTTCCAAATCCTCTATACCTTCCAAAAGGCTGTTATTTCCATCCAAGGTGTAAATTTGCTACAGATGAATGTAGGAATGGACAACCTGAACTAAGGGAGATAGCATCAGGACATAAGGTTAGCTGTTTTAGAGCAGAGGAGGTGGGTAGATAATGAGTGAAGCAATATTAGAGGTCAAAAACTTAAAAAAGCACTTTCCTATATATAAGGGAGCTTTTAGAAGAAAGGTTGGAGATGTAAAGGCGGTAGATGGAATATCTTTCAAGCTAAAGGCAGGAGAGACATTGGGTCTTGTTGGCGAATCTGGCTGTGGAAAGTCTACAACTGGTAGAACTATATTAAAACTTTTAGATCCTACAGAGGGTAGTGTAAAATATAAAGATAAGGATGTATTAAATGCTCCAAAGGATGAAATGCTAAAGCTAAGAAGAGAAATGCAAATAGTTTTCCAAGATCCATATAGCTCTTTGAACCCAAGAATGACAGTATCCCAGATAGTAGGTGAAGCTTTAATAGAACATAAACTTTACAAGAAAGGAAAAGAGTTAGACGAATATATAACAGAAGTTATAACTAGATGTGGTTTAGCAAAATACCATATGAATAGATATCCTCATGAGTTTTCAGGAGGACAACGTCAACGTATAGGTATTGCTAGAGCTCTTGCTTTAAATCCATCTTTTATAGTTGCTGACGAGCCCGTATCTGCTCTAGATGTGTCTATACAATCACAGGTTATAAATTTATTGACAGATTTGCAAAAAGAACGGGGAATATCTTATTTATTTATTTCCCACGATTTAGGAGTAGTTAAATATATAAGCCATAGAATAGGTGTTATGTATCTAGGGAATTTAGTAGAATTGTCTGAAAAAAACGCACTATTTGATAATCCTAAACATCCCTATACACAAGCACTTCTTTCAGCTATTCCTATACCAGATCCAACTAAAAAGATAAATAGGATTTTATTAAAAGGAGATATTCCAAGTCCTGCAAATCCACCATCTGGTTGCAAGTTCCATACTCGTTGTAGATATGCTAAAGATATATGTAAGGAACAAGTGCCAGAATTTAGAGACTTAGGAGGAGAGCATTTTGTGGCGTGCCACTTTGCGAAATAAGAAGTCTGTTGAAGAAAGAGAAAAAAGGCTAAAAAAGTCTATAGAAAAAAAGAACAAAGAAGATCCTTTAAAATTTACTAATAAGGATATTTTAGCTATGATTATTGCGGCATTTCAAATATTACTTCCTATATTGTTTGTAGGAATAGGACTATTTGCATTAGTCACATTTTTATTTACAAGATTCTTTTTGAGATAAATTTAGTATTGAACAAATATACTTTCACAATAAAGAGTTGCAAAGGCTATTGCAGCTCTTTTTTTAATTTGATATAATACTCTAGATTAGTTTAGTAAGTGAGGTGGGTTAATGGCTGTTTTCCAGGACAAAAAAATGAATAAAGAAATATTTTCACTAGCATTGCCGGCAATATTTGAAATGTTACTTCATACATTAGTATGGACTTTTGATACAGGTATGGTTGGAAGGCTTACTCCCGAAGCAATATCTTCAGTTACCTTAGGGGCACAAATAATGTTTACTGTCAGCAATATATTAGGAGCATTGGGTGTAGGAACAACAGCTATGGTTTCTAGAAATATTGGAGCTATGAATAGTGAAAGAGCAGAAAATATAGCAGTTCAAGCACTTAGTCTAGGTATTATAATCAGTCTGGTAGTTGGAAGTATAGGTATTATTCTTTCAGATAACATATTTCATGGTTTAGTTGATGACCCAAAGGTAATGAAACTAGGAACAGAATATTTAAGAATAGTATTTATTGGTGCATTTTTTCTTATACCAACAATGATAGGAAATTCTATTTTAAGAGGTGCAGGAAATACTTATGTCCCTATGATTTCAGCGGGCATGGCAAATATTTTCAATATAGTAGGAGACTATGTGCTTATATTTGGAAAATTTGGTTTTCCAAGGATGGAAACAAAGGGAGCTGCAATAGCTACAGCCTTTGGGCAGATAGTAGGAGCAATTATTACATTTTATTATCTATTTAAAACTAATAATTATATTCGAGTAAAGGTTAAAGGATTATTTAAGTTCAATAGAGAAATACTTAATAGTCTAGTTAATTTAAGTTTTCCAGCTATACTAGAGGTTTTTATGAATGAAGGAAGTAGATTAGTATCTTCTTTTTGGATTGCTCAACTTGGTACGCTATCTTATGCTAGCAATTCTATTACTGTAGCTGCTGAGTCTATATCTTTTATGCCAGGATATGGATTTGCTATAGCTGCTACTACACTAGTGGGACAAAACTTAGGTTCTAAAGATGTAGAAAAGGCAGAAAAAAGTGTAAATGCTTCTATATATTATGCTATATTGCTTATGGGAATAGTAGGTATATTGTTTTTTGCAATTCCTTATCCTATAATGAGGTTGTTCAGTTCTGATAAAGAAACAGTATTTTTAGCTTCAAAATGTCTAAGAATTGGAGCTTTTGAACAAATTCCAACTGCAATAGGCATGACATTGTCTGGAGCATTAAAAGGTGCTGGAGATACAAAAGGACCTTTTAGAATATCTTTAGTAACTAATTTTTTAGTCAGATTGCCTTTAATTTTTCTAATAGTATTTGTATTTAAATTACCCATTATTTATATTTGGGTAGCTACTAATATTCAATATTTAGTAGAGGCTACTTTAATGACTATTAAGTATAAGAAGGGGGCTTGGAAGAATATTTTAATTGATTAAAAAAATAATAAAAAAATATTGACAATAGGCTATAACATGGTATAATAATATGGTGAGTTTAAAAAACACTTATACGCGGGAATGGCGGAATTGGCAGACGCGCTAGACTTAGGATCTAGTGTCATTGACGTGGGGGTTCAAGTCCTCTTTCCCGCACCAATTAAACCAGTGGTTATGCCATTGGTTTTTTTAATATTTTATCAATAAATATATGTTTACAAGAGACAATAGAAATGTTGGATATACATATTTTTTATGGTATAATTTTGATGATATACCCCAGTAATTTAAGAATTATGAAAATAAATAAAAAAAGAAATTTAAGGAGGCAAAAAAACGATGAACTCTGTTTTAGAAAAAAAAGAAAACAATAAAGTTACCTTTACAGTAGAGATAGGTGAAGATAAATTTGAAGAGGCAATTCAAAAAACTTACTTAAGAAACAGAAGTAGATTTAACATTCCAGGATTTAGAAAGGGAAAAGCTCCAAGAAAAATAATAGAAATGAATTATGGAGAAGGCATTTTTTATGAAGAAGCATTAAATGGCATTTTACCAGAAGCTTATGAAAATGCTATTGAAGAATTGGAGTTAGAACCTGTTGAACAACCAGTAGTGGATATTGAAGAACTTGAAAAAGGAAAACCAGTAGTATTTAAAATTGAAGTAACTATCAAGCCTGAAGTGAAATTAGGAGAATATAAGAGTATAGAAGTTGAAAAAGTAGAGTATAATGTTACAGATGAAGATGTAGAAAAGGAATTAAACAACATTCAAGAAAAGAATGCAAGACTTATAGATGTTTCTGATAGAGAAGTAAAAGATGGAGATATCTTAAATATTAATTTTGAAGGATATGTAGATGGAGAGCAGTTTGAAGGTGGTACTGCAGAAGATCAACAATTAGAAATTGGTTCAGAAAAATTTATACCTGGATTTGAAGAACAACTTATAGGAAAGAAAAAAGAGGAAGAAGTAGAAGTAAAAGTTAATTTTCCTGAAGACTACTTTGAAGAAAGTTTAAAAGGAAAAGAAGCAATATTTAAAGTAACTATTAATGATATAAAAGAAAAAGAGTTGCCAGAACTAGATGATGAATTTGCGAAAGATGTTAGTGAATTTGACACACTAGATGAATTTAAAAATAGTATAAAAGAAAAGCTTGAAAAAGAAATGAAAAATAAGGAAAAAGTTGAACAAGAAGTAAAATTAATTGATAAGATATTAGAAGAAGCAGAAATAGATCTTCCAGAAGTAATGATAGAAAATCAAATTGAAAATGAAATGGGTCAATTTGACTATAGTTTAAGAATGCAGGGTCTTTCAATGGAACAATATTTTGAATTAACAAATACTGATTTAGAAGGTTTTAAGGAACAAATGAAACCAGAAGCAGAAAAGAGAGTTAGAACTGAATTAGTATTAGAAGAAATATCAAAGATTGAAAAAATAGAAGCATCTGATGAAGATGTAGATAAAGAACTAGAAAAAATGGCTGAACAATATCAAAGTGAAGATGTAGAAAAATTCAAAGAAGACATGAAAAAGGGAGATTTAGAATACATTAAGACGGGTATAATTAGAGATAAGACTATTGAATTTTTAATGGCAAATGCCAAGTTTAGTTAAAGAGATTTAGGAGGGATATGGAATGGCTTTAGTACCAGTAGTAGTAGAGCAAACCAATAGAGGAGAGAGATCTTACGATATCTACTCAAGATTATTAAAAGAAAGAATTATATTTCTTGGTGAAGAAGTTAATAGTGTGACAGCAAATTTAATAGTTGCACAACTTTTATTTTTAGAAGGAGAAGATCCAGATAAAGATATTCAACTTTATATAAATAGTCCTGGAGGCTCAATAACCTCAGGATTTGCTATATATGATACAATGCAGTATATAAAACCTGATGTTTCAACAATATGTGTAGGAATGGCTGCTAGCATGGGGGCATTTTTACTTGCTGCAGGTAAAAAAGGTAAAAGATTTGCATTACCAAATGCTGAGATAATGATACATCAACCATTAGGCGGTACACAAGGTCAAGCAGAAGATATTAGAATTCATGCAGAAAGAATAATAAAAACTAGGAAACAAATAAATACTATATTAAGTGAAAGAACAGGTCAACCATATGAAAAAATTGCTAGGGATACAGATAGGGATTTCTTTATGTCTGCTGAAGAAGCTAAAAAGTATGGTATAATAGATGAGGTATTTTAATTTAGAAAATAACTTTAAGTGAGGTGTCACAATGGCAAGATTTGATGAAAAGCAGCTTAGATGTTCTTTTTGCGGAAAACCTCAAGATCAAGTAAGAAGGCTTATAGCAGGTCCCAATGTCTATATATGTGATGAGTGTATAGAATTGTGCCGAGAAATAATAGAAGAAGAATTTGAAGATAGTTTTGAATATGAAGTGGAGGAATTGCCAAAACCTGCTAATATAAATGATACACTTGATGACTACGTTATAAAGCAAAATAGAGCAAAAAAGGCTTTAGCTGTGGCAGTATATAATCATTACAAAAGAATAAATAAGAGAAGCTCTAAAAATAATGATATAGAGTTGCAAAAAAGTAATATAGTTATGATTGGACCTACAGGTTCAGGAAAGACATTACTTGCTCAAACTTTAGCTAAAATATTAAATGTTCCATTTGCTATTGCTGATGCTACATCTTTAACTGAAGCAGGATATGTAGGTGAAGACGTAGAAAATATTATATTGAAATTAATCCAAGCAGCTGATTATGATATTGAAAGAGCTGAAAAAGGTATAGTATATATAGATGAGATAGATAAAATAGCAAGAAAAACAGAAAATCCATCAATTACTAGAGATGTGAGTGGAGAAGGAGTGCAACAAGCACTACTAAAAATATTAGAAGGTACTATTGCTAATGTTCCGCCACAGGGTGGTAGAAAACATCCACATCAAGAATTTATTCAAGTGGATACTACCAATATACTATTTATTGTAGGAGGAGCATTTGATGGTTTAGATAAGATTATAGAGAATAGAACTGGAAAAAGTTCTATGGGCTTTGGGGCAGATATCCAAAGTAAAGAAAAATTACAAATTGGAGATCTTCTAAAGGAAATCCAACCAGAAGATTTGTTAAAATATGGTTTAATACCTGAATTTGTAGGAAGACTGCCAGTTATAGTTACTTTAGAAGAACTTGACAAAGAAGCTTTTGTAAGAATCTTAACAGAACCTAAAAATGCATTGGTAAAGCAATATAAAGAGTTATTTGCAATAGATGGAGTAGAACTTGAATTTGAAGATGATGCATTAGAAGCAATTGCACAGAAAGCCATTGATAGAAAAACAGGAGCTAGAGGACTTAGAAGTATAATAGAAGAATCTATGTTAGATATTATGTATGATATTCCATCTAGAGATGATATAGAGAAATGTATTATTACAAAGGGTACTATAACAAATAAAGCTGAACCTAATATAATATATTCAGAGATTAATAAAAAAAATAAAACTAAGAAATCTAACAAAAGAGAAACAGCATCATAGAAAAAGGCTCACAAAAAAAGTGAGTCTTTTTTTTTACTTCACTATTTTTCAGTTTTCTGATAATATAAGTAAATGGTATACTATTTAATTAAAGGAGTTAAATTTGAAAATACTTTAAGATGATTATAGACTAAAGGAGTGACAGTATGAATATAGAGCAATATAAAGTAGTTAGGAAAGATATTCCTCTCATCCCTCTTAGAGGTATGTCAGTTTTCCCCTATATGGTAATACATTTTGACGTAGGGAGAGAGAAATCTATAAATGCATTAGAAGAATCTATGGTAGGAGACTCTTTAATATTTTTATGCTCACAAAAGGATGCTATGGTAGATGAGCCAGAATTAGAAGATTTTTATCATATTGGTACTGTAGCAAAAATAAAACAAATGCTAAAGCTTCCAGGAGGTAGTATTAGAGTACTAGTAGAAGGATTAAATAGAGGGAAAATAGTAGAAGTAAATAAGGAAGAACCTTATTTAGAAGTAGAGATTGAAGAATTAATATACGAATCTGAAGAAGTAGAAAGGGATAAAAAAATAGAAGCATCAATGAGGTTGGTTCTAAGAGATTTTGAAGAATATATAGCTCTTAGCAATAGAGTATCTCCAGATCTAATTTTAACAGTATCAGAAATAGAAGATCCTGGTAGAATGGCAGATGTTATAGCCTCTTATATATATCTTAAAGAAGAAGAAAATCAAAAGATATTGGAAGCTTTTAATTTCTATGAAAGATTAGAAATACTTCATGGTATATTGCAAAAAGAGGTTGAGATACTTAAAATAGAAGAGCAAATCAATGAAAGAGTAAAAAAGCAAATTACAAAAGTTCAAAAGGAATATTATTTGAGAGAACAAATGAAGGCTATACAAAGTGAATTGGGAGAAGAAGACGAAGTAATGGAAGAAATAGAAGAATATAAAAGAAAAATAAAAAAGATAAAAATGCCTAAAGAGGTAAAAGAAAAGGCATTGAAGGAAGTAGAAAGACTTAATAAATTATCTCCTCATTCAGCAGAAATAGGTGTTATAAGAACATATTTAGATTGGATAGTAGAATTACCTTGGGATAAAGAAACTAAGGATAAAGTGAATTTAAAAAAGTCAAGAGAAATATTAAATAATGATCATTATGGATTATATGACGTAAAGGAAAGAATACTAGAATATATAGCTATTAGAAAGCTTACAAAAAATATGAAAGGACCTATTCTATGCCTAGTAGGACCACCAGGAGTTGGAAAAACTTCAATTGCAAAATCAATTGCAAAATCTCTAAATAGAAATTTTGTTAGAATGTCTTTAGGGGGCATGAGAGATGAAGCAGAAATAAGAGGTCATAGAAGGACTTATGTAGGGGCATTGCCAGGTAGAATAATAAGTTCTATAAAAAAAGCAGGTTCTAAAAATCCAGTATTCTTATTTGATGAAATAGATAAATTAAATAGTGATTTTAGAGGAGATCCAGCAAGTGCGTTATTAGAAGTATTGGATCCAGAACAAAATAGTACATTTACAGACCATTTTTTAGAAGCACCATTTGATTTATCCAAAGTGTTTTTTATAACTACAGCTAATACAACAGCTACAATTCCTAGGCCATTATTAGACAGAATGGAAGTAATAAGAATCTCAGGATATACAGAAGAGGAAAAACTTCAAATAGGATTAAATCATCTTTTACCAAAACAACTAGAAGAAC
The DNA here is from genome assembly GCF_024623155.1 of Anaerosalibacter massiliensis. Lineage (NCBI taxonomy): Bacteria > Bacillati > Bacillota > Tissierellia > Tissierellales > Sporanaerobacteraceae > Anaerosalibacter > Anaerosalibacter massiliensis. The sequence continues at coordinate 201,491 of NZ_JANJZL010000002.1, read as the reverse complement.
ATGGTCTAACTGAAGAAAATTTAAAACTTTCGGAAGAAGCTATAAAAGATACAATAAATCATTATACAAGAGAGGCAGGAGTAAGGGAGTTAGAAAGAAATATTGCCAATATTTGTAGAAAAGCTGCAAAAAGAATTGTAGAAGAAGATGTAGAAACAGTTAGGGTGAATGTAGGTAATTTAGATAAATACTTAGGGGGAGTAAAATATAGATATGAAACAGTTGGCAAAGATAATGAAATAGGAGTAGCTACAGGTCTTGCTTGGACTACTGTTGGAGGAGATACTCTATCTATAGAGGTTAATTCTATGAAAGGTACAGGTAAATTGCAGCTTACAGGCCAGCTTGGGGATGTAATGAAAGAATCTGCTATGGCAGGAATATCTTATATAAGATCTATTTCTGAAGATTTAAAAGTAGAAGAAAAATTCTATAAAGAAATGGATATTCATATTCATGTGCCTGAAGGAGCTATTCCTAAAGATGGACCTTCAGCAGGGATTACTATGGCTACAGCAGTTATTTCATCATTAACCAATAAACCTATAAATAAAGATGTGGCTATGACAGGAGAAATAACGTTGAGGGGAAGAGTTTTACCAGTAGGTGGAATTAAAGAGAAGGTATTGGCGGCACATAGAGCTGGAATTAAAAAGATAATTCTTCCTTGGGAAAATAAAAAAGATTTAGAGGAAATTCCATCTAAAGTAAGAAGAAAAATAGAATTTGTATTTGTAAAGAAAATGGATGAAGTTCTTGAACATGCATTAGTTAAAAAAGGTGATGAAAATGAAAATAACTAGTGCTGAATTACAAACTATTGCTGTAAATAAAGAAAAGTATCCTAAGGATAATTTGTTTGAAATTGCTTTTGCAGGGAAATCTAATGTAGGAAAATCATCATTAATAAATACATTAGTCAATAGGAAGGCTTTAGCAAGAACTAGTAGTAGGCCAGGTAAAACTCAAACTATAAATTTTTATAATATAAATAAAGAATTTAGATTTGTAGATTTGCCCGGATATGGATATGCAAGAGTTTCTAAAAAAGAACAAAAAAAATGGGCAGATATGATTGAAGAGTATTTACATTATAGGAAGAATTTAATTGAAGTAATTCATGTTATAGATATTCGTCATGAGCCAGGTGAACATGATAAATCAATGTATGAGTGGATAAAATATTATGGATTTAATGGCATAGTAGTAGCTACTAAAGCAGATAAAATTTCTAGAGGTCAATGGGAAAAACATAAAAATATCATTCAAAACAAATTAGGGGTAGAAAATAAAAAACTTATTGTTCCTTTTTCTGCACAGAAAAGGACAAATAAAGATGAAGTATGGAAAGTTATTGAAGAAATACTTGAAGTTAATAAAAAGCAGCAACCCTAAGGGTTGCTGCTTTTTAAACTATTATTCTTCATTTTCAAATAAATCCTTAGTTGCTCCACATACTGGACATACCCAATCTTCTGGTAGGTCTTCAAAAGCTGTTCCTGGTTCTATACCATTGTCTGGGTCGCCAACCTCTGGATCGTAAACATAACCACATGGTACACATACATATTTGTCCATAATGCATTCTCCTTTCATTATGTAGTCATAATCAATGTTACCCAAATAATTTTAAATTTAAACTATTATATCTATATTATAATAAAATAAATATAGTATTCAAGCTTTAGATTAAATTAGATATTAATGGGTATTATACTACTAGTTGAATAATATAATATCATAAAAATTTTAATAGATGGATGTGATTTAATTGTCCTTTAAGTTTGATGGTTCAGTTTGTAGCGATTTACATGTGATTAAAGATTTTGTAGAAGATGTTTTAGAAAAATTAAATAGGATTATTGATGATGAATCAACTATGTTTGAAGTTAAACTTATTCTCAATGAATTAGTAGCAAATGGGGCTATTCATGGTAATGCATATGATCGAGAAAAATCTGTCAACCTCTGTATAGAAGTTATTGAAGATTCAATTAGGATTGAAGTAACTGACGAAGGTGAGGGTTTTGAATATGATTTAAGGAATTATGATCCTCTGGATTTAAAATGCAGTGGTAGAGGTCTTGTTATTGTAGATGGCTTAAGTGATGAACTTTATGTTAGAGAAAACAAAATAGTTTCAGTTAAATATATATAATTATATAATGATGTAACTTTTTTCAAAATCAGGGAGTGGTTTTTAAAGTTTTTTAATGGGGAAATATGTAAAATAAACTTTTAAATTTATCCAATTGCTAAGTAAAAGATAATATGTTAAATAAAAGTATTAAATTGTGTTATAATATTTAAGGTGGTGGATTCTTATAGTAGCGGAGAGAATATCTCCGTTATTTAATTGATTTTTGTCATTTTTGTGATACAATTATTTTGTCAAATAATGACTAAATATTATCTTTGAAAATAGGAAGTGGGATTAAAAATGAAAAGAAGAATAGATCATATAAGAAATGTTGCTATTGTTGCTCATGTAGACCATGGAAAGACTACATTAGTAGATGCACTTTTAAGACAAAGTGGTATATTTAGAGAAAATGAACTAATAAAAGATAGAATAATGGACTCTAAAGATATTGAAAGAGAAAGAGGTATAACCATACTTTCTAAGAACACAGCTATACATTATAATGATACAAAGATAAATATAGTAGATACTCCAGGACATGCGGATTTTGGAGGAGAGGTAGAGAGAGTTTTAAAGATGGTAAATGGAGTAGTACTACTTGTAGACGCTTTTGAAGGACCGATGCCACAAACAAAATTTGTTTTAAAAAAAGCTTTTGAATTAGAGCTACCAGTTATAGTATGTATCAATAAAATTGATAGGCCAGGAGCTAGACCAAAAGAAGTAATAGATGAAGTATTAGAGCTATTCATAGACTTAGGTGCTAATGATGAACAGTTAGAATGTCCCTTCATATTTGCCTCAGCTAAACAAGGTATTGCAACTTCTGACCTTGATAAACCTAAGGAAGATATGAAAGATTTATTTGAAATGATTGTTAATTATATACCAGCTCCAGAAGGCGATGAAGAAGGCCCTCTACAAGTTCTAATATCCACTATTGACTATAGCGAATATGTAGGAAGAATAGGTATTGGAAAAATAGAAAGAGGAACTATTAAATTAAATCAAGATGCAGTAATAGTAAATAGCGAAAGACAAGGAGAAGCAAAAAAAATAAGAATAACTAAAATATACGAATTTGAAGGATTAGATAGAGTAAATGTAGAAGAAGCAAAGGTAGGAAGTATTATTGCTGTAACAGGAGTGGAAGGTATTCATATAGGAGATACTATATGTGATGTAGATCATCCAGAGTCTTTACCTTTTGTAAAAATTTCAGAACCTACTATAGCTATGACTTTTTCTGTAAATGATAGTCCATTTGCAGGACAAGAAGGTAAATATCTTACTTCAAGGCATTTAAGAAATAGACTATATAAAGAAATACAAACAGATGTTAGTTTGAGAGTAGAAGAAACAGATTCAACAGATGCTTTTAAAGTTTCTGGTAGAGGCGAACTCCACCTTTCTGTTTTAATTGAAACTATGAGAAGAGAAGGATATGAATTTCAAGTGTCAAAACCTGAAGTTTTGTATAAATATATTAATGGGAAGAAATATGAACCTATGGAGATAGTAACGATAGATGTACCAGAAGAATTTACAGGAGTAGTTATTGAAAAGCTTGGGAAGAGAAAAGGTGAGCTAACCCATATGACTGCAGCTAATGGAGGATATTCTAGACTAGTATTTTCCATTCCGGCTAGAGGACTTATAGGATATAGATCTGAATTTATGACAGATACAAAGGGAAATGGTATTTTAAATACAGAATTTAGTGACTATGAACCTTATAAAGGAAGTATACCTACTAGATCTCAAGGTTCTTTAATATCCTTTGAAAAGGGAGAAGCAGTATCCTATGGACTCCATTCAGCTCAAGAGAGAGGAATACTTTTTATAACACCAGGTACAAAGGTATATGAAGGAATGGTAGTAGGGTCAAATCCAAAAGGAAATGATATTGAAGTTAATGTTTGTAAGAAAAAACAACAAAGTAATGTAAGAGCTTCAGGTTCAGATGAAGCTTTAAGGCTATCTCCTCCAAAGATAATGTCTTTAGAAGAAGCTTTAGAATTTATTGAGGATGATGAGCTTATAGAAATTACACCAGAAAATCTTAGAATTAGGAAAAGCATATTAGATACTACAAAGAGATACAAGTCAAAGAAAAGGAAGTAAAAAGGAGCATTAAATTGCTCCTTTTTAGCAATGTAAGATATTTATATAATGAAATTTTATTTTGTAGGTGATTGTATGACTTATATATTAAGAATTTTCAAGTGGATTTTACAAAATATACTTTTACTTAATATTTTATTTGCTATACTCTTAGTATTTTTTGAAAGAAGAAATCCTACTACAACTTGGCTTTGGCTTATGATTTTATTTTTCCTTCCTGGTATTGGGTTCTTATTGTATTTATTCATAGGTCAAGACTTAAGAAAGAAAAAGATATTTAAAATAAAAGAGGAAGAAGATAGATTCTTTAAAAATTTAGCAGCTATTCAAGAAGAAAATATTGAGAAAGAAAAACTGGACTTTAATGAACCTAGAATAAAGGAATATAAGGATATTATCCAATTTCATTTAATGAGTACTGATTCTGTTTTTACCCAAGACAATGAAGTAAAACTTTACTTTTCTGGTAAAGATAAATTTAATGCACTTTTAAATAGTATACATAGAAGTAAGAAGTATATACATATAGAATATTATATTATTAGAGATGATAATTTAGGAAATGAAATAATGGATGCCTTAATAGATAAAGCTAAAAATGGGGTAGAAGTAAAATTATTATATGATGGTATGGGAGGTAGGAGTCTGCCTAGAAATTTTTTTAGAGAATTAATTGAAGCTGGAGGAGAAGTAGCTTGCTTTTTTCCACCTTTTTCACCAATTTTAAGTATTAGAATCAATTATAGGAACCATAGAAAGATATGTATTATAGATGGAAAAGAGGCTTATGTTGGTGGATTTAATATTGGAGATGAATATATAGGAAAATCTGAAAGATTTGGATACTGGCGTGATACTCATTGTAAGATTAAAGGCAGTGCCATATATGGACTTGAGTGGAGATTTTTATTAGACTGGAGATTTGCAGCTAATGAAGAAATAGAGAATATGGAAAACTATTTTATTCCAAAGTGCACAAGTGGAAAAACTGGAGTACAAATAGTATCATCGGGACCTGATTCAAAATGGACTAGTATAAAAGATGGCTATTTTAAAATGATAATAAATGCTAGGAAGAAAGTATATATTCAAACTCCTTATTTTATACCTGATGATAGTATACTGGAGGCTTTAAGAGTGGCAGGACTTTCTGGAGTTGATGTAAGAGTCATAATACCTTCTAAACCAGATCATCCATTTGTATACTGGGCAAGCCTGTCCTATATAGGTGAATTATTGCAATCAGGAGTTAGATTTTATACTTATGAAAATGGCTTTATTCATAGTAAGGTAGTCCTAATGGATGACATACTATCTTCAGTAGGAACAGCAAATTTAGATATTAGAAGTTTTAAGCTCAATTTTGAAGTCAATGCATTCATATATGATGAGAAAGTAAATAACGAAATATCAGAACAATTTATTAAAGACTTAGAAAGTTGTAAAGAAATAACAATAGATGAATACAAAAAGCGTTCTTTTGCTATAAAAGTTAAAGAATCCATTTCAAGATTACTTTCACCAATACTATAACATAATATTGCTACCTCTGGACATAATAAAATTGAGGTGGTGAAATTGAAAAAGAAAACTAATATACTATTATTTTTATTATTATTATCTTTATTGTTTTCATCTTGCGGGAAAAAACCAGAGAAGAAATCTACATCCTATGAGAAAAAGGAAAGAGCACCACAAAACTTAAATAGAGTATATGAAAATGTGAATCTCATTTTAGGAGATATAGAAAAAATAGAGAAAGTTCCTACTGAAGATGAGGAAGAAGAGAAAAATGCTGATGAAAAAGATAAAAGTGAAAAAGAATCTAAATCAAAAAATACAAGCAATAAGAAAAAGGAATCTAAGGAAGAAAAATTGAAGAAACTATGGGAAGGCATAGATAAAAACATTGAAAAAACACATAATGATTGGAATGCCTATGAAATAGAAGGAATGAAAAAAATAGGTAATACCAAGAGTATTGAGAAGTTTGAAGAAAGTTTGAATAATTTCACACTGTCTATTGAAAATAGAGATAATTTTAATATTATAGCAAAAGGAAGTGAAGTATTCCTTCATATATCTCCATTTTTTGATATATATAAAGATGAAGTAAAAGGGGATATAAGTCGAATAAAACACTATGTTTATAAAGCTTATATATTAGGGAATAATGGGGAAAAAGAAAAATCTATAGAATCTATTACTCAAGGAGAAGCATATCTAAATGGTATTAAACAAAAATTAAATAATGATGAAAAAAAATTAAAAAATTTAGAAAAATTAACTCTATCCCTTCAAGATATGAGAGAATCTATTGAAAAAGAAAGTACCAATCTTTTTAAAATTAAAAGAGATATAGTTTTGAAGAACCTTAAAAAGCTAGAAGAATAAGCATATTATAAAGGTATTCAAAATATTTATCTAATACTATGATTATTAATATGAAGTTAGTTATTTCAAGGAAGTAAAAGAATATATTGACGGAGATAAAAAACTTTGGATATGAAAAAAACTTTACTCTTCTAAAAAAAGTATTATACTAGTATAGTAACTATTATTCCGTTTTTAGAAGGTCGTGAAATATATGGAAAATAAAAAAATAAATTATATATCTGTAGCGTTAATTACAATGATAACATTAATAGTTATATTAACTAGTGAAGGCTTAAAGGATTTACCTGAATTATTGGTAAATACTAATACAAAATACTTGATTATAGCTTTAAGTATGATGTTAGGAGATTGGATTTTTGATGGAATGATTTTAAATATTATAACTAAAACAGTTCATGGTAGCATTAATTATTTTAAATCACTGAAAATAGCTATTATAGGTCAATATTATAGTGCTATAACTCCTTTTTCAACAGGGGGGCAGCCAGTCCAGGTATACTTAATGTCTAAAGATGATATATCGGTGCCTAAAGGATCATTAATACTATTTAATAAATTTATAATATATCAAATGACTGTTACACTTTATTCATTAATTATGTTTATATTGAAGTTGAATTTTATATTTAATGATGCAAAGGCTGCAGTTCCTTTTGTTATAATAGGTTTTATATTAAATCTCTTAGTACTAGCTGGAATTATTTTATTATTTTATAAGCCAGAATGGATAAAGCCTATGGTTTTATATTTTTACAAATTCTTAAATAAAATAGGTATTATGAAAGATATGCAAAAATATGTATGTAGGTTAGATAAATCTATGGAAGAATATATGCAAAGTGTGGAGAAAATTAGAGAAAATAAAAAAAGCACTATAGTATTGATTGCACTGACATCTATACAATTAACTTTTTATTTTAGTATAACCTATTTTGTATATTTAGCACTAGGTTTAACAGAGGCTAGTTTCATAGATATAATAGCCATACAATCTTTAGTTTATATGGCAGCTTCATATATTCCAACTCCAGGTACAGCAGGAGCTTCAGAAGGTGGTTATTATTTATTATTTAAGCCTTTATTTACTCCTAAATTAATAGCATATGCATTATTACTTTGGAGAGCTATATCCTACTATTTCAGAATTTTATTTACTGGTGTCATAACTTTATTAGATTATATTATTAGAAAAAGGAAAAAAATTGCAGTTTAAACTAAATAAAAATATTCTCTAATAAGTTTAAAAATGAATAAATTAAAGGAATCTTAAGTAATTATATTAGGAAAATAAGTTTATTGAGGATAAACGCTTTATTTCGGTCTGGATTTTTTATTTAATATTGTTATAATGTAAAAAAGATGGAACAAATATTATTTTAATCTCAAAAATATACAAAAAAGGCTTCCAATTTATGTAATGTATGATATAATAATACTTAAAAGTGCCGATTAAGTTTTTAGCAAAAAAGGATGCCGTATTTTTATAAATAAAAAAAAGTGAGGGAATGGGGATAATGAATGAGAGAATTTATTTAAATGATTTAAAAAGTGAAATTGAAGTGAAAAGACAGGAGTTAAATGAACTTGTAATAGGAAGCATTGATAGAAATAAAGTCCTTAGGTTTAGCATGGAATTGGACAAGTTAATATATCAATATTGTCATCTTGAAAGACAGAATAAAAAAAGGGCAGAATGCTAAATCTGCTCTTTTTTATACTTTATTTTAATCGATTATCCAGCAGAATGGATTATTAAGAATAAAATTATCGCAACAATAATGCCAATAATAGAATAAAAAAACTTTTTACTAACAAAGAAAAATTTCATAGGTTCACCCCTTAAAACTAACTATTCATAATATAATCTATTCTTAAGGAGAATAAGATATTACTAATATTTTCAATTATAAGATTTACAAAAAAGCGGAAAGCTTACTGCTAAAGTTGTGGGATGGATAGCCCAATTATAGCTAATATGATATAATATAAAGAGGTTTTGAAATGAGCCTTATGTTATCATTAAAATAATTTATTAGAATATACTTTGATAGTGAAAGTCTTAGGGAAAGTAGATAATTTTATATGTCGTATATATGTCTAATTATAGTGAGGGTATTAAATATAAGTCTATATAGTACCTAAGAATCCCATAGTCTTTAGTCGTGGGAGTTTCAGATAGAAGAGATTAATATATTATAATTGAATATGAGAAATGGGGGTTTTATAATGGCAGTAAAAATCATATCAGATAGTGCTTGTGATTTACCGAAAGAAATTTTAGATGGATATGATATTGATATTATACCAATAATAGTAAATAAACAGGAAAAAGAGTATTTAGATGGTGAAACTTTAGATCCAATGAAACTTTATGAGGATATGAGAAATGGAGAAGTTTATAAGACTGCTCAGATACCACCTACTATGTTTGAAAAAAAGTTTGAAGAAATAGCTAAGAGTGGAGAAAGCACCATATATGTTTGTTTTTCATCAGGATTATCTGGAACATATCAAAGTGCAGTAATAACTAGAAATGCAATGAAGGAAAAATATCCAAACTTAGATTTAGATGTTGTAGATTCAAAATCTGCTTCTGTTGGATTTGGGTTATTAGTATATAAAGCTGCTCAAATGGCTAAGGACGGAAAATCAAAAGAAGAAATACTTAAAACATTAGATTTTTATGTAAAACATATTGAACATATTTTTACAGTAGATAATTTGGAATACTTATTTAGAGGAGGAAGGGTTTCAAGAGCACAGGCTGTTGTTGGAGGGCTTTTAAATATAAAGCCTATATTAGATATTCCAGAGGACGGTACACTGCGTCCTGTTGAAAAGGTAAGAGGTAGAAATAGAGTACTTAAAAGAATGATTGAGATAATGGAAGAACGTGGTGGGCACGCAGATCTTAAAAATCAAACTATAGGTATAAACCATGGAGATGATATAGAGGGAGCAATGAAATTAAAAGAAATGATTGAAAAACAATATGGTTGTACAGACTTTGTCATAAATATTATAGGTTCTGCAATAGGTGCCCATTCCGGTCCAGGAACTTTATCTGTATTCTTTTTAAATGAAAAACCAAGTCAGGATTAATTAAAATCCTAATTATTTGTATGCTACTGGTACGTTTTGTTTAGCATATTATTAATGACTAATGTTTTTAATAATATATTGAAATAAAGAGAAAATGACTTGTAAAGTAGCACCAAATTATAAAAAATAGAATAATTAAATAAATAAAAAATAAATAAAAAAACTTGTAATCATCATGATTACAAGTTTTTTCTTTGGTGCACCTTCAGGGACTCGAACCCTGGGCCCACTGATTAAGAGTCAGTTGCTCTACCATCTGAGCTAAAGGTGCATGACCAAACAACAATACTTATTATACTACTATATTTATGTTTTGTCTAGTATATTTTAAAAAAATATTCTTCAGAAGCAGAAATTAAACTCTTGAAAGATAAAATTATATTGGGATTTGTTGTACAAAATCTACTCAATATGGGATATTTAGGAGTTAAAGTAGGCTATGATGTTATAAAAGGAAAGGATGTTAAAGAAAGAATAGATACTGGTACAACTTACATAGATTTAGATAATATAGAAGAAGATGTTCAAAAATTGTTATATCCTTAGGAAAATATCAATATTAAAATAGGAGTAGATATATTTACCCCTATTTTAATATTGGTTTGGTTTCATATAAAACATCATAAGTAAAAATCTATACTTCACAGTTTTAAACAAAAAGATCAATTGAAAATGGTGGGGCATTTTAAGAATAAAAAAAGCCGAGGATTGTTCCTCGGCTTAGTATTCTAATTTACTACCATTTATCACAATTACAGAATATTACTACAAGTAATAAAAAGAAGAAAAGTAAAGAATCGTCAAAATCACAATCTCTACGTCTTCTGCCTCTTCTATCATCACAAGCTATATCACCCATAGTTACACCTCCTTATTATATAAAAAAATTTTGGAGTTCAATATAATTTATGCTGTATGTTTAAAATTTGTTAATTTTAATTATATTAAAAGATTGTTTAATTTAAATTGGCATAATAAGAAAGTCAGGGATTAACCCTGACTAAGCTAACAATCACAATGGTGATCACAATTACAGAATAGAACTACTAATAGTAAAAAGAAGAATAATAATGAGTTATCGAAGCGATCTCTTTTCCTATCGTGATGCATTGGATATTCATAATTCATATCAGCCATGGTTACACCCCCTGTTAATGAAGTTGGAGTTTGGAATAATTCATGTTACATGTTTAAACTTTCTTAATATAATTTTAAAGAAAGTTAGTTTTAAATTAATTGTTTAAGTTAAATGAATATAGTAAAGAGTTTACCAACGATCACAACTACAGAATATGACTACTAAAAGCAAAAAGAAGAAAAGTATTGAATTATTGTCACAGTCATCACCTAAAATGCCACCTAATAATCCACAGCTTTTATTTTCAGACATAATTACACCTCCTAATAAGTAATTTAGATCTCTATACTAAGCTATGTTATATGTTGAAAAGTGTGAATATAAATTTTTTAGAAGTGATTAAGTAAAAGACAAAATGCCTTATAAATTGCCTGTATAAATTTTAGGATAAAGGGTATTCAGTTAAAGTAGCAAATATAGCTAAATGGAAGTGGCCATCATCAACTGTAGTCCTTGCTCTAACGAAGTGTATATGTCTTCCTTCTCCTACAGGAATGGCAAGACTAGTTTGGGTTGAAAGTTCATGGTGGTGATTTTCAAAGAAATCAGTATTTGTAAATAATCTATGTGTATTACTGTCACCTTTTATTGGAATAGCTTCACCTGTAACACCTGCAAATTGATGATTATGACGGTCTTTACCCTGTTCTGCCAGCTTTGTGCTACCTAGAAATTCGGGAACGTGTTCTTTATCAACATAGTAAGGACGGTGATAATTATCTGAATTGACCATGTTTTCACATCCTTATTTATAAATTATAAACTAGTATATATAGGGTTAATACTGATTATATTCTCATCCAGTTTACACTACATTATATTAATTTATATTCAATAGGTATTATTAAAAATAGATATGTATGAAAAAAGAAACAGTAACTTGGTGGTCTCGTAAATTTATAGGCTTGAAAAATTCCATTATTAATGCATTTCATATGCTATTTTTTTAATTCAATATGATTTAGTGTTGAATTTCATCGTATATGTTTTAAAGACAATAGTATTTATACCAATTTTTAAAAAACATTATGTGATATAATAATTGATAATGTATGCATTATAATATAAACAATTTGATTTTATTAATTTTTAACTTATTTGGACAATATCATGCTAATTTAGTAGAATAAAAATTAATGGATTAATTTACTAAATATAATGATGACATAATATCTTCCATATTGAGGTGATTTCATGAAAGTAAAAAGAAATAATGAGTTAGATAAAAATGGACCTATCCCACTTTATTCACAGCTAAAAGAAGAAATAATAAATAGGATCCAAAAAGGAGAATACAAGGTTAATGATAGACTCCCTTCTGAAAAAGAATTGATGGAAATATTCGGCATTAGCAGAACAACAGTTCGTCAAGCTGTGGATCTTCTTGTTCAAGAAGGATATCTTGAGATACGTAGGGGCATAGGAACTTTTGTTTCAAAACCAAAATACAGTGTATGGGAATTAGAAGAACTACGTAGTTTTGAAGATGAAGTTGGTAGAAAGGGGTTAAAAACTGAAACACAGGCTTTAGGTTTAGAAATAGTTAATATTAATAGCGAATTAAAAAAAATATATAGTGATAAATACAATAAATTTTATAAATTAACTAGGTTGAGATTTGTTGAGAGACAACCTTCCATTTTAGTTACAACATTTGTTCCTTATGATATAGCACCAGGTTTAGAGAAATACAATTTTTCAGCAGTTTCACTTTTTTCTATTTTAAAGGAAGATTATCATATAAGAATAGACTATGCTAAGAAAACTTTTAGAGCAATTAATGTTAATAAAGAAGATGCTAAACTTTTGAATATAAAAGAGGGCACTGCTATACAGTTAGTGAAAACAATTACTTATAATACTGATGGATATCCTTTTGAGTTTTCAATATCAAGGGATAGAGGAGATATAACTAGATTTAGTGCTGTTTTAAAGTATAAACAATAATCAGTCAAATTTATAGAAAAGCCTATATGCATAATTATTGTATATAAGGCTTTATTTAATTTTATAAGATGACATTATCATAAGATAAAAATAAAAAATTGCTACTTGACAATTATCATTAATATAATATAATTATATCAAGACATCACGACGTCACTATATCTAAAGGAGGAGAATTTATTATGAGACTAAAGAATAAAGTTGCAGTTGTTACTGGAGGAGGAAGTGGTATTGGTGAAGGAATTTCTATTGAATTAGCAAAAGAGGGTGCAAAAGTAGTTGTAACAGACATAGATGAAAAAAGTGCAGAAGAAGTAGCTATTAAGATAAAAAATAATGGTGGCGTAGCAGAATATTTTAAACTGGATGTTACAAATTCAGAAAATATACATTTAGTTACCGAGAAAGTAAAAGAAATTTTTGGTTTAATTGATATTTGGGTTAATAGTGCAGGTATTTCTATAATAACTCCTTTTTTTAATCATACTGAAGAATTATGGGATTTAACTATGGATATTAACTTAAAGGGTCAGTTTCTATGCTGCAAGGAGGCAATAAAACAAATGCTTGAAAATGGAGGGGGCAGTATAATAAATATGTCTTCCCAATCAGGAAAAGTAGGAACAAATAATTATCAAGCATATTGTGCAAGTAAATTTGGAGTTATTGGATTGACTCAATCATTATCTAAAGAGTTTGCTCAGAATGGAATTAGGGTGAATTCAATATGTCCAGGAGTTGTTAACACACCAATGTGGGAAAAACAAACTGCTGATTATGGTAAAAAGAGAAATATTGAACCAGATAAAGTAATGGATTATTTTAGAGAGAAAATACCAGCAAAAAGATTAGGGACAGTAGAAGATATTGCAAAGCTAGTTGTATATTTAGCAAGTGATGATTCAAGCTATATAACTGGGCAAGCATTAAATGTAAATGGTGGAGATTTTATGTCTTAATCTCCATATTATTATTAAAATAATGAAATCGTTTTATTGGAGGGATATAAATATGAATATGAAAGTAAAAATACAAAAATTTGGCGGATTTTTAGCTGGAATGGTAATACCTAATATTGGAGCTTTTATTGCTTGGGGATTAATTACTGCTTTCTTTATTCCCACTGGTTGGTTTCCAAATGAACAGTTAGGTAGTATGGTACAGCCAATGATAAGGTTTTTACTTCCAATATTAATTGCTTTTACTGGAGGTAAAATGGTATATGATCAAAGAGGTGGAGTTGCTGGAGCTGTAGCAACTATGGGTGCTATTGTTGGTTCAGACATTCCTATGTTTATGGCTGCTATGATTTTAGGGCCTTTGGGAGGATATGCAATTAAACAAGTTGACAAATTTCTTCAAGGAAAGATTAAATCTGGCTTTGAAATGTTGATAAGCAATTTTACAATTGGAATTTTAGGGATGATTTTAGCTATATTATCATTTTTAATAATAGGTCCTACTATTAGTGCAGCTACAAATTTTGCAACTTCTGGGATAAACTTAATAATAAAGGCTAAATTATTACCTTTATTAGCAGTCATTATTGAGCCTGCAAAGGTTATATTTTTAAACAATGCTATTGACCAAGGAATATTTGTGCCATTAGGTGTACAAGATATAGCTGAACATGGGAAAACGATATTCTTTATGTTGGTTTCTAGTCCAGCTCCTGGCTGTGGAATTTTGTTAGCTTATTCTTTATTTGGAAAAGGTAATAGTAAAAAATCAGCTCCATCTGCTTTGCTAATTGAGTTTATAGGAGGAATACATGAAGTATACTTCCCATATGTTCTGATGAAACCAGTTATGTTTTTAGCTGTAATAGCGGGAGGAGTTGCTCAAGCTCTTGTTTGGAATATAGTAAATGCTGGTTTGGCAGGATATCCTCATCCAGGGAGTATTATCTCTTTCTTAGTTATGCTTCCTAAAGGTGGATTTATACAGGTTATGCTTGGAATAATAGCAGGAATCTTAGGATCATTTTTCTTAGCATCTTTCTTCTTAAAGATTGATACTAAAGAAGAATTGCCAGATAATGAAGATACTTCATTAAATAATGATATTGAGTCAATGTTAGGTATTAGCTCAGATGAAAAGCAAGGGAAAATTTATACCAAAGACATAGATAAAATTGTATTTGCTTGTGATGCTGGTATAGGTTCAAGTGCTATGGGTGCTGGAATATTGAGAAACAAAATAAAGGAAGCAAATCTTGATATAATAGTAGAAAATTATGCAGTAGAGAGTGTGCCTGAAGATGTAGTTTTAATTGTCTGTCATAAGAATTTATATGAAAGGGCTAAAAAAACTCTTCCTAATGCAAAAATAAGGACAGTTGAATCCTTCTTAAACGATCCAGAATATGACAAGTTAGTAGAAGATCTCAAGAAAGGAGTAGTAGAATAATGTTAATAGAAAAGAATATAGTATCCTTCGATTTGCCTAGTATGAGTAAAGAAGAGGCTATACAATTATCTGGAGAAAAACTCGTAGAACTTGGTTTAGTAAGTGAACCCTATATTCAAGGAATGTTGGAAAAAGAAAAAACAGATATAACTTATATTGGGAATGGTGTAGCAATTCCCCATGGTACGAATGAATCAAAGAAATTTGTTAAGGAATCTGGAATTGTTATATTACATTTTAGAAAAGGAATAGAATATAATTCTGAAAAGGTTTTTTTAGTGATTGGAATAGCTGGAGCAGAGGGAGACCATTTATCAATATTATCAGATATTGCTATAAAGCTTTCAAATGAACAAACAGTAAAAAAATTGATTGAAGCTCCTGATGTAGAGTCTTTTGTTCAAATTTTTAATGAATAATTATTATATTTATTTTTGTTTATATAAAATATGTTTTTTAAAAACTACAGCTATACCCTTTGCAAAGGGTATAGCTGTAGTTTTTTGGCTATCCTTCTTCTCTCTTATTATCTTTTTTGTTTTTGTTATTATTATTGTTTTTGTTATTATTGTTGTTATTGTTGTTATTGCTATTGTTCTCTTTCTTAGATAAATTTTTTCTGTTTTTATTCTTTGCCATTATAAATCCCTCCTTAGAAATATTTTATCCAAATATAGTATTTCCCTATTACAAAAAAATAATGTAAAAATTGAGCTAAAAGTTTAAATATAGTAAAATGGTATTAGTAAATAAGAAGGAGGAAAGAAAATGAAAGTTGAAAATCTAAAATTCAAATCCTCAGATGATATGGAAATCTTTTATAAAAAATGGATTCCTAATGATAAAAGGGATATAAGGGCTTGTATTCAAATTTCCCATGGTATGGCAGAGCATATAAAAAGATATGATGAATTTGCTAAAGTTTTAGTGGAGCAAGGATTTGTAGTTTATGGAAATGATCATAGAGGGCATGGAAAAACTGCAGAAGAACTTGAAAACATAGGGTATTTTGCTGATGAAAATGGGTGGGATAAAGTAGTTGATGATATGTACACTCTTACAAGAATAATAAAAAATGATTATGAGGATATACCTATTTTTATATTTAGCCATAGTATGGGTTCTTTTTTAACAAGAAGGTATATCCAACTTTATGGAGATGAATTAAAAGGAGTTATATTAAGTGGTACTGGTGGAGATCCAGGTATTGCGGGAAGTATTGGAATTAGAATTGCAAAGGGAGAGATAAGAAAAAATGGAAGTAGAGCTAAAAGTTCAAAGCTTAATAAATTATCCTTTGGAAATTTCAATAAAAAATTTGAGCCTGTTAAGACTGAATTTGATTGGCTGACTAGAGACGAATCTGAAGTTGATAAATATATTGAAGATCCTTATTGTGGAGATATATTTACCTGCGGTTTCTTTTATGATATGTTATCAGGGCTTAAAAAGTTAAATAAAAAAGAGAATATAAATAATATACCTAAGGACTTGCCAATTTTATTTATATCTGGAGATATGGATCCAGTTGGCAACAATACAAAAGGAGTTTTACAGGCCTATAATAGCTATAAAAATGCAGGAATAGTAGATATAGATTATAAATTTTATCCAAATGCTAGACATGAACTCTTAAACGAATTAAATAAAGAGGATGTTCACAAAGATATTATTGCTTGGATTGAAGCAAAACTAAGTTTAAAAGAGCAACTAACTGAATAGATTCATTTTTTAACCCTTGAAAACAATTAGCTTTCAAGGGTTTTTGCATATAGTTTATTTATTATTAAATATACTTTCTAATTCCATTAAGAATCTAGAATCATCTACTTTTTTTTCGTTTTTATATTCTGTAGTGATTAAGTCTAAAACTTCTTTAGCTCTAGTCATACCAACGTAGAAAAGTCTTCTTTCCTCTTCTAATAAATTAACTTGTCCATTTTCAAAAGTTTCAATACTATTGGAAGTAGGGAAATCTCCATCTATAAGGTCTATCATATATACTTTTTTAAATTCAAGTCCCTTTGCTGAATGGATTGTGGATAAAGTAACTCCATTTTTCTTATTTTTCGATTTATAAGATATATAATCTAAATATTTAAGACGTTCTAAAAATTTTTCAATATTGGAAGTATTTTTGGCTATTAATTTTAGATCAAATAAAATAGTTTTTAAAGAGTCATAAGTATAGCCAAATTTTATAGAATTTTCTTTAAGATATTTTTCATATTTTAAATCTTTTTCAATAAAAGAAATAGCTTCATAAGGTTTTAATTTAGATAATCTTTTAAAGTCGATTTTTAACTCATTAATTCTTTCTTTGTAATCTTCTCTCAAACCTGGATATTGAAGTAGCCTATCAAATACAGAAATATTATAGCTAAGGGTTTTTATCCAATTAATATATTTTTTATATATGTATCCTTTAGTTTTATAGTATATTTTTTCAAATTCAAAAATATTTGTATCATCATAGGCTACATTGAGAAAAGCTAATATATCCTTTACTATCCAATGATTAAACAAACTTATTTTCATATCTCTAATATAAAAAGGAATACTATTTCTTTCTAAATATTCAATAAGGCCTAAAGATGAAATATTGTTTCTATACAATATAGCTGTATTAGATAAATCTCCATACTTTTTAAAAGTTCTTACTAAATATTCATATTCATCTATTATAGTTTCAGTTCTCACAATTTGAATAGGTCTTATATTCCTATTTTTAGTAAATAATTCTTTATTATACCTTAATGTGTTTTGTTTTATAAAATTATTGCAGACATTAACTATATTGTTAGAAGAACGGAAATTTTCTTCCATATAAAATATTTTGGCATTAGGATATATTTTTTGAAAATTTAGCATATCATCAGGACAAGCCCCCCTAAACCCATATATAGACTGATCATCATCGGCAACTATGAACAGGTTATTTTTAGGGAAAGCTAGAGTTTTAATTATTTCCATTTGTATTTTAGAAGTATCTTGTCCTTCATCAACTTGAATATAGTCATATTTATTCCTACACTTAGTAAGTAAATACTTATCTTTATTTAATATATTTAATGTATATGTAAGCATGTCATCAAAATCTATAAGAAAGTTTTTTGTTTTATACTTTTCATAGGCGTTATATATTTCTTTTAAATTTCTTATATCAACTTTATTATTTTGTACAAAATCATTTATATCAAACATCATATTTTTAACATATCCAATAATATTTATAAGACCTTCCAATTTCTCTTCAGTAATATATTCTCTATTTATATCTAGATATATTTCTTTTAATAATTTATTTTTATACTGTGGATGCTTAGGACTTTCTATTAAATTATATTTTATATTATTCTTGTAGGCATATTCTCTTAAAATAGTATATGAAAAACTATGTATAGTGGAAAATTTCACAGGTATATTGTGAAGCTCAGTAAATATATTATTAAATCTATTTTTCATATCCTTAGCAGAAGATTTACTGAAAGTTATTGAAAGTATTTTTAAAGAATTTATATTATATTTTTTTATTAAATTATAAGTTCTATGAATTAAAACTGTGGTCTTTCCAGCACCGGGTACAGCTAGTACTAGAGCAGGACCATTTTTATGCCTAATAGCTCTTAATTGTTGTTTATTAAAATTCATTTTATCACCTATATGTTTTTAATAATATCATATCATATGCTGATAAAAAAATTGTTATTTTAAAATCTGTACATAAATATATATTTAAAGAGGGTTTTTAAAAGAGAATATAGAAATAGTTAGAAGCTATATATAATAAAAAGAAAGGAGGTTCTTTATTGAAGGATATTATATTAAAAGTTATTTCTAAGATAATTTATATTTTTATTTTTCTGAATTTTTTAATATTAGTTATAATTATTCCTGAGGATTGGTTGTTTTATGATTATAATGGTGGAAAGCTTTATATGACTATGGATAAGAGGGATTTTTTACATATTATCAAACATTGTTACAAATCAATATTTGATGGAGGTTTAGGTACTACAGTAAGAGGTGAAACCATTTGGAATTATATGAAACCTATTATACCTAAGTCTTTAATTCTTATATTTTTATCTTTAGCTATTTCTTTGGTATTAGGTATCTTAAAAGGAATACTAGACAGTAGAAAAGATAGAGAGAGAAGATCTACTATAAAACTTATGACTACAGTTATTGGTCTTTCATTTCCAGAAATATTTATAGGAGTATTACTTCAATCTTTTATGGTTTGGTTATATAGGAAGGGAATAGAAGCTTTGCCAGTAGGAGGTTACAGGAGTTTTAAACATATAATACTTCCAACTATTACATTGTCTTTATTTCCTACTATGTATATTGCAAGGGTTACATCATTAACTATAGATGATATATACTCAAAGGAATATATAAGGACTGCCATCGGAAAAGGGGCTTCACGTAGGAGAGTATTGTATATTCATGTACTTAAACAGGCATTGCCAAAGATAATAGGTTCATTTTCTTACATACTTTCAACTTTAATTGCTAATTTAGTTGTAGTAGAATATCTTTTTTATTATCCAGGTTTGGCTTATGTTATGTTGTTTAAATATTCTATAGGGGAAAAATCAGTAGCTATAGGGGCAGCATTATTTCTTTCTATTACATATTTTGCTTTAAAATTAATTATAAAGTTTCTTGCCTTTTTTATAGATCCAATAAAGAGAAGCAAATTAAGAATGGGAGGAATTAGATGAAAAAAATTAACTTACCTCTAATACTAGGGTTTATTATTGTAATCTCTTTATTATTGATAGTAATATTTGAAGATGATTTAATGAGGTCTGATCCATATGCATTAGGAGAGGAAAACTTGCCTCCTGATAATGAAAATATTTTTGGAACGGATATTTTAGGTAGAGATATATATAGTCGTATAGTAGCTGGAACTAAAATTACCTTAACTGTTGCTTTGTTGACAACTCTATTAAGATTCTTAATTGCAATTCCGTTAGCTTTTTTTTCAGGATTTGGAGGAATATTAAGTACTAAATTAATAGATTTTTTTTCATCTACCTTTAGTGCTATTCCAGTAGTAGTAATGAGCTATATAGTATTAAATACAGAGGGATTGAAACAGTTAGAACTTAGGGAATCTATTATTGCTTTTTCAGTAGTATTAGCTATTGTTGGCTGGGGAAGGCTTTCAGAAAGTATAAAAATAAGGATAGAAAGTATTTTAAATGAAGATTTCATAGAAGGAGAAATAGCTATAGGAAAAAATAATATCTTAATTGCTTTTCAAAACGTGTTACCACATCTTATAACTATGCTTGTAGTTGCATTCTTTCTTGAAATTAGTAATGTATTAATCAATTTAGCTACCTTAGGGTTATTTGGAATATATGTGGGAGTAGATGAATATGACTTATTTCAGAAGTTGAGAGGACTTGCATATAAACCTAATTATCATCCAGAATGGGGAGGTATGCTTTCTTCTTCTAGATATGCAATATCTTCTGGAAGGCCTTGGATAGTCCTTTATCCAGCTTTGATGTTTTTTATAACTATTAGTGGATTCAACTTATTAGGTGAAGGTATTCAATATGAAGTGGATAAAAGAGGTTCTCTTGTACTACACAATATAAAAAGATTTTTATATAATTTATTGCCTACTACTTATATTTATGAGATCATAAATTTCAAAAAATACAGAAAAAAAGTATTTGCAAAAAGTATAGTAATCATGGTTATTATTTCTATTATAGTTGTACCTAAATTAGATCTTGGATATAAAGTTAAAGCAGTGGTATCTTTTAATCCTATTGAAGAGTTATCAAAAGACAAATACGAGGGAAGATTGGTTTCAACTAAGGGAAGAGATGAAGCTTGCAACTATATAGTTAAAGAGTTAAAAAAAATAGGTTTAGATCCTATTTATGATGATAAATATATAGAGAAATTTAAGACCAAAAGACCTATTCCTATACTAAAGAATTCCCAAATAATTATTTCCAAAGAAGCTAAGGAGTTGAAAAAATATAGTCTTAGAAAAGATTTCTTTATTAACCAGATTTTCTTTGAAAATAAAGAGGATGCTCATATTTCTCCTATAAAAAGAATGGAAGGAAAGATAATATTATTAGATGATTATAAAGAAGAAAACTTTGATGATGGGAAAAAATATTTTATTATTGTAGATACAAATGAATTTTATGAGGATTCTATAAACTTATGTCATCAAATTGGGAAAAACCCTTCTGTAGAAGGTATTATAATAAATATAGATGATGATGATAAAGCAGAGGATAAAGATTGGGTTCAATTATATAATATTGAGGGAAAACATAATAATCCATTTATAATTGAAGCTAAAAAGGAAATAGTTAAAGAACTATCAAATTATTCAGGTAATGAATTAAGTATAGAGAATGATGTGGAAATTGGAGAAGAGCTAATAGGAAAAAATATTGGGGCTATGATCAAGGGAAAAACAGATGAGAAACCATTAGTTATAGTAACAGATTATGATTATTTGGGATTTGAAAAAGAGATGAAGTATGAGGGGCTGTATAAAAATGGAACTAGTATAAGTACAATATTAAGTATAGCTAAAAGTTTATCAGAAATAGAGAAAACCCCAGATAGGAATATAATTTTTGCTTTTTTAGATTCTTCTGAATACTATAGCAGAGGAGCAGAAGTATTTGGATTTAGTGATTATATTAAGGATGATGGATTTTTCATATATGTGAATTTTTTAGGACTAGAGAAAGAAGATAATCTCTATATAGATACTACTATGATTACAACTCAGTACAAAGAACATATGGATAATATTTATTATATGAGGAAAAAGGCTAAAAAGCTAGATATTTCATTGGAGCAAGAGCAAGTGTCTAAAGCAATTTTAAGTTCCCTTAGACTAAATCATTTTGGTTCATCAGGTATAGTCCTTAGTGGTATAGATTCTGATACTTATTATGATGAATATTATGGAACTAAACAAGATAATTTAGATGAGATAGATAGAGATAAATTAGAAATTCAAACTCAATTTATATTAGATTCTATTTTACATATATTGGGATGGTGATATAATGGAGAAAATTCTTGATATAAAAGATTTAAAAACTTATTTCTACATTGATGATAAAGTTGTTCACGCGGTAGATGGAGTAAGTTTTAGTATAAATATGGGGGAAATAGTATCTATCATAGGAGAATCAGGGAGCGGAAAAAGTGTAACAGCCTATTCAATTATGGGAATTATACCTAAACCATATGGAAAGATTAAATCTGGAATGATTCTTTTTAAAGGAGAAGACTTACTTCAAAAGAGTGAGAAAGAACTTACTAAAATTAGAGGAAATAAAATTTCCATAGTATATCAAGAACCTATGAATAGTCTAAATCCAAGACTTAAAATTGGATACCAATTAATGGAATGTTTAATGATTCACAAAAAAATGAAAAGAAAGGAAGCAAGAAAAAATGCTATAGAGATGTTAAAAATTGTAAATATACCCGATCCAGAAAAGAGATACAATTCCTACCCATATGAGCTAAGTGGAGGGATGATACAAAAAGTTATGATTGCCATGGCATTGATATGTAAGCCAGATTTGTTAATACTTGATGAAGCAACAACAGCTTTAGATGTGACAACTCAAGCAGAAATATTGTCTCTTGTAGAGGAGCTAAAACAAAAATACAATATGTCTATACTCTTAATTACTCACGATTTAGGAATAGTAAATCAAATAGCAGATAGAGTAATAGTAATGTATGGAGGAAAAGTATTAGAAAGTTTACCTATAAATGAAATTACAAAAGAAGTTCTTCATCCTTATACAATTGGTCTTATGAAATGTATTCCTAAAATTGAAGAAAAAAAGGATGTGCTCTATAGTATTAAAGGATATATTCCAGATTTAAATAGTAGATTCGAACTATGTCCTTTTCATGAAAGATGTGAGAAGAAAGTTGAAATATGTGATAATTATATGCCTAAATTAGTGGAAATAAAGAAAGATCATTTAGTTAGATGTTTACTTTATTCAGAGGAGGTAGAAAAAAACTATGGAAATGCCTCTAATTAGTGTTAAGAATTTAAAAAAGTATTTTAATATGTCTCAAAGTAAAGAGATGATAAGGGCAGTTGATGGAATATCTTTTGATATATATGAAGGGGAAACATTTGGACTTGTGGGAGAAAGTGGTTGTGGCAAAAGTACTACTGGTAAGTTAATTTTAAGATTATTAAATCCTACAGATGGAGAGGTTTTATTAAATGGGGATAATATATTAAAATATAATAGGAAAAAGTTTAGGAAACTAAGAAAAGATTTACAGATAGTTTTTCAGAATTCTTCTTCAGTACTAGACCCTAAAATGTTTGCTTATGATATACTTGTTGAACCGTTAATCCTTCACAAAATAGTTCCTAGATATGAACTTAATGAAGAAGTTGATAGATTATTGGACATGGTAGGACTTCCTAAATCATCTAAGAGGAAACTTCCTAATGAATTTAGTGGAGGTCAAAAACAAAGGTTAATAATAGCAAGAGCTTTAGCTACTAGACCTAAATTTATAATTTGTGATGAACCTGTTTCCTCATTAGATGTATCTATTCAGTCTCAAATATTGAATCTTTTAGTAAAATTTCAAAACGAATATAGTCTTACATATTTATTTATAGCCCATAGTCTTAATGTAGTAAGACATATATCTAATAGGGTAGGAGTTATGTATCTAGGTAAAATAGTTGAAATTGGTTCTAATAAAGAAATATTTAAAAGTCCTACCCATCCATATACAAAAGCATTAATATCAGCCTTTCCGAATTTAGAGGAAAAAAAGTTTAATGAAGAAAAACTAATACTTAAAGGAGAAGTACCTAGCCCTATAAATATTCCTACAGGTTGTTCATTTCACACAAGATGTCCATATAGCTATGGAAAGTGTAAGAAAGAAGAACCAGAGCTTATGGAAATTACAAAAGGGCATTATGTTTCCTGTTTTCTAATTGAAAAAAATTTATAATTAAATATAATAGTCCTATAAGTATTTGTTAAGGAGTGGTATTATGGCTAGGCCTATAAAATGGAGACGAGTTGAAAAATTACCTGAATATAGATATTTTGTTCCTTCTAAAACAGAGAAGAATTTAAATGAAAATACTCTAAAAATAGAAGAATTAGAAGCTATAAGACTTAGAGATTTAGAGGGCCTTGAACAAGAAGAATGTGCAAATAGTATGGAAATATCTAGGCAAACCTTCCAAAGAATTTACAATGAAGCCAAAAAGAAAGTTGCAGATAGTTTAATAAATGGAAAAGCTATAAGAATAACTGGTGGCAATTATACTCAACATATTTGCAAGCTTGTATGTGAAAAATGTGGTAATAGTTGGCAAGAAAGAGTAGAAGATTTAGAACATGAAGATGATATATGTCCAAAATGTGGTTCACCTAAACATTATTGTAAAGAAAACAAGAGTAGAAAAGGCTGCAGAAAAAAATGTTGTAAAATATGTAATGAATAGTATAAAGATTTTTAAAAAAGGATTAGCTCTTTTTATGTCGAATTCTATACTTGGAAATATACAATCTAATTGAGGGGGAGAAATATGGCTAAAATTTTGGAAGCTTTTCAAATGGTAGCACCTTATATTAATGATCTAACTATAAATGATGTAGCAGTTACTATTACAGATAGAGAAAAGTACATTGACTTTATAAAAGGAGATGAAATACCTCAGCTGGCTGTAGAAGGAGAAGTTATTTATGAAGGCTCTGTAGTAGGAGAATGTATTAAGAATGGGAGAAGAGTTATAAGAAAGGTACCTAAAGAAGTAAGAGGATTTCCATACATAGCTTGTGGAGTACCTGTTAGGGAAAATGGGGAAATTGTAGGAGCTGTATCTTTTGTTTTAACTATTGATAAACAGGAGCAATTATTAAAATTGGCAGAAAATCTTTCTGAAGGATTAGAAGAATTAACTAATACATCCCAAACTATTGAAGATTCTGCTTATAATTTATTAGAGGTGACAAATAAGGTAAATGGTATAACGAATGAGCTTATGGGAAATATTGATGAAACTGATAATATAATTAATATAATACAAAAAATATCTAAGCAAACTAATTTGTTAGGATTAAATGCTTCAATAGAAGCAGCAAGAGTTGGCAAAGAAGGAAAAGGTTTTGAAGTTGTAGCAGAAGAAATAAGAAAATTAGCTATTAGCAGTTCAGATTCTATAAATAAGATAGAAAAAATATTGGAAGGAATAAAAGACACATCAAATACTCAAAATGAAGTTATGGAAGAAATGAGAAAAATCACAAACTTACAAGAAAAAACAATTAGAACAATAAATAGCAGTTTGCAGGAACTTTATTCAAATGTAACAATTTTAGTGGATTATGCTAAAGATTTAAGTGAGGAAAGATAAAAAATGGGTAACAATAGTCTGTAATAATATATTTAACTAAGACTGTATTAGGTGATAATATGAAAAGACATAGGAAAACTAATTCTTTTGATAGAAAAATATTAAATTGGTTCAATAGCACTATTAAATCTAGCTTCCTAGATAAATTCATGTATATGGCTACAGACCTAGGTAGTGGGATATTTAATACAATACTTTTAATTATTTTAATTTTATTTGGAAATGGTAAATTAAGATTTGTAGCGGTAGAGGCTGCTATATCTATATCCATAAGCCAGATAATTGTTCAGATATTGAAAAGATCCTTAGGCAGAGAAAGACCGTACAAAGTTCTTCAGAATATAAATACATTTGGTTTAAATCTTAAGGATTATTCTTTTCCATCTGGACACACGACTGCTGGATTTTCAATGGCTACTATTTTTGCTTTGAACTATTCATATTTAATTATTCCAGTAATAGTATTGGCATTTATAATTGGGATTTCTAGGATGTATTTAGGAGTACATTATCCTACAGATGTAGTAGGAGGAATAATAGTAGGTATTGTTCCGGCTTTATTTGTGCATTTTAAACTATTAATACATATTGAAAAAATCCTAGTTTTCTTAGAATTAATTTAATTATATTTAAAGGGTTTAAAAATTTTATATTTAAAATAGAAATTATAGGAAAGGGTGATTTGAAATGCTTATGAGCAATTTTCTAAGAGATAGAAAATCTACAAGAGAGTATAAAAATAAAGAGGTATCCAAGGATATATTGGAAAAGGTTATAGACTATGGAAAAGAAATAGAAAAGGAAATAGGAGATGAAAATTTTAGATTTCTATTACTTAAAAATGGAGACAAAGTATATAAAACTCTTGAAGGAAAAGGTGGTTATTCAGGAGTAATGATTAAAAGTCCACATTATATTGCATTAGAAACTTTAGATAGTTCTAGAGACAGTATAATAAAGGGTGCTTATGCTATGGAAAAACTTATAACTAAGGCAACAGAATATAGTCTAGGAACTTGTTGGATAAGTATAGAGAATGTAGATGGACAAATAAAAAAAGAATTGTGCAATAATTTAGATGGAGATGTAAATTATATTTTAGCTATTGGGTATCCAACACCTAAGAATCCTTTTATTCAAGAACCGGATAGCTGTAGATTATCTATAGAAGATATTGTATATAAGGATGAGATAGGAAAAAATATATCTGCAGAAGAGTTAGAAAATAGAGGATTAAGCGATTTATTTTTCTATGTAAGATTTGCTCCATCAAGTTTTAATAACCAACCATGGAGATTCATACTTAAGGACAGTAAAATAATTTTAATTTTAATGAAAGAAGAAGATAAAGTTAGTTTCATAGATGCAGGTATCATTATGTATTATTTTGAAAATATGGCTACTGCTATTGGAGTAACTGGTAAATGGAACCTAATAAATTGTGAAGATGTAGAAGTAAATGGGACAAGCTACAGCTATATAGGAGAATTTAATATATAAAAATAGTTTAATAAATCCTTAGTTAAAAGCTAGGGATTTATTTTTTAATTAGTATTGACAACTAAATATTTAGGGGATATAATATACTTAAACATATGAACAATTGCTCATATGTTTAATGATTGATAAAGGGGATGAATCTAGTGATTAAAAAGGAGTTTATATTAGAGGGATTAAACTGTGCAAATTGTGCAGATAAAATTGAAAAACAAACAAAGAATATAATTGGTGTAGACAATGCAGCAATGGATTTTGTATCTAAAAAGTTAAGGGTTCAGATAGATTCAAATAATGATTTAGATAAAATATCTAATGAAGTAAAATCTATTGTAAATGAAATTGAACCAGATGTAAAAGTTTATGAAAAAGATTCTTCTACTAATACTTCCGACCATGATCATGATCATGGGAATGTAGAAAATAGTCAAATAGCAAAACTAATAATATCTGCTATTTTATTTTTAATACCTATAATATTAAAATTCGAAGGAAGTTCTAGATTTATTTTCTTCTTTATAAGTTATATAGTTGTTGGAGGAGAAATACTACTAAAAGCGTTAAGGAATATATCTAAAGGTCAAGTATTTGATGAGAATTTTTTAATGGCAATAGCCACTATAGGCGCTTTTGCTATAGGAGAATATCCTGAAGGTGTAGCTGTAATGCTTTTTTATCAATTAGGTGAGTTATTTCAAGACATAGCAGTAGGACACTCTAGGAAATCTATAAAATCATTATTAGATATAAGACCTGATTATGCAAATATTAAAGAGGGAGAAAAAATAAAAAAAGTAGAACCTTCTGAGGTAAAAATAGGAGATTATATAGTTATAAAACCAGGAGAAAAAATTCCTCTAGATGGTATTGTTGTAGATGGAAAATCTAATGTAGATACTTCTAATATAACTGGTGAAACAGTTCCTAGAACTATAGAAGAAGGTGATACTGTATTAAGTGGTTTTGTAAATAATGAAGGATTATTAACTGTTGAAGTTTCAAAAGAATTTGGAGAATCAACAGTATCAAAGATATTGGATTTAGTTGAAAATGCTTCTAGCAAAAAAGCTTCAACTGAAAATTTCATAACAGTATTTGCTAGATATTATACTCCCGTAGTAGTAGTAGGTGCTTTATTGATAGCGTTCATTCCACCTCTTTTATTTAATTTAAATTTAAGTGAATGGATATATAGGGCTTTAGTATTTTTGGTAATATCTTGTCCTTGTGCATTGGTTATTTCAATACCCTTAGGTTTCTTTGGTGGAATTGGTGGGGCTTCAAAAACTGGAATACTTATAAAGGGTGGAAATTATCTAGAAGCATTAAATCAGGTAGATACTATAGTTATGGATAAAACAGGTACTTTAACAAAAGGAATTTTTCAAGTAACAGAAATAGAACCTTTAGAAGGTTTTACGTCTGATGAAATATTAGAATATGCAGCTTTTGGAGAAGTTTTTTCAAATCATCCAATAGGCAAATCTATACTTAAAGCCTATGGAAAAGAAATAGACAATAATAATATAAAAAATTATAAAGAAATATCAGGAAAAGGAGTAAAGGTAGAAGTAAATGGAGATGGAATAACAGTAGGTAATGAAAGGTTATTTAAAGATGAAGGCATTCCTATTAGAGAAAAGAAAAGCTTTGGAACTATTGTATATGTAGCTAAAAATAATGAGTATATAGGAAATATAATTATATCTGATGAAATAAAGGAGGATTCAAAAGATACTATATCTGAATTGAAAAAAATGGGGATTAAAGAGACCATTATGCTTTCAGGAGATAATAACATAGTTGCAGAAGGAGTAGGCAAGGAATTAGGAGTAGATAGAGTATATGGAGAACTTCTTCCTCAAGACAAGGTAAATATATTGGAAAAAATCATGAGAGAAAAAAAGAAAAAAGGAAAAGTTGCATTTGTTGGAGATGGAGTAAATGATGCTCCAGTACTAGCTAGAGCAGATGTAGGAATTGCTATGGGAGGATTAGGTTCAGATGCAGCTATAGAAGCTTCAGATATAGTTATAATGACTGATGAACCTAAGAGAATATCTACAGGAATTAAAATATCTAAAAAGACTAAAAAAATAGTTACACAAAATATAATATTTGCTTTAGGAGTTAAATGCATAGTATTAGTATTGGGAGCTTTTGGTGTAGCCAGTATGTGGGAAGCAGTATTTGCTGATGTAGGAGTTTCTGTTATAGCTATTTTAAACTCTATGAGAGCTTTAAAAGTAGATGAGTAATAAATGGCCAATTTTTAGGAAAAAACTAAAAATTGGCCATTTATTATTAAAGATTATAAAGTAAAGAAATAAAAAGTTTGCATTTTATTTAACATAATGTTATAATGATATAAAATTACATAAGATATCTTGAACCTTCAGGGCAGGGTGCAATTCCCTACCGGTGGTATAGCCCACGAGCCGAAAGGCAGATTCGGTTAGATTCCGAAGCCGACAGTACAGTCTGGATGAAAGAAGGTTGTATGCTTTTTTTGCATACATTTATTTAATTGTAAACTGTCCTGAATTTTTCAGGGCAGTTTATTTTTTTGGAGGTGATTATATGACTTGTGTTGATGAGTATTTTATGGATAAAGCATTGGAACTTTCAAAAAAAGGGATAGGATTTGTAAACCCTAACCCTATTGTAGGAGCATTGATTGTAAAGGATGGAGATATAATAGGATCTGGATACCATGAAGCATATGGAAAAGCACATGCTGAAATAAATGCATTTAATAGCGTAAAAGATAATGTTGAAGGAGCTACTATGTATATTACATTAGAGCCTTGTTCTCACTATGGAAAAAATGCTCCTTGTGTAAATGAAATCATTAGAAGAAAAATTAAAAGAGTAGTTATAGCTATGAAAGATCCTAATCCATTAGTATCAGGGAAAGGGATAGAACTGCTTTTGAAAAATAATATAGATGTAAAGGTTGGAGTTCTCGAAGAAGAAGCAGAAAAGAATAATGAAATATTTATAAAATATATAAAAACTAAAAAGCCATTTTGTATTCTAAAGGCTGGTATGAGTTTAGATGGAAAAATAGCCACCTATTCTGGAGAATCTAAATGGATAACTAGTGATGAATCAAGAAAATATTCTCATAAATTAAGGAATAAGGTATCTGGAATATTAGTAGGAATTAATACAGTCTTAAAGGATGACCCAATATTAAATATAAGGATTGAAGATGGAGTATATAAAAATCCTACAAGAATTGTTTTAGATAGTCATGGGAAAATTCCTCTTAAATCAAAATTGCTAACTACTTTAGATATAGCAAATACTATGGTAGTTGTGACAGAGAAGGCAGCAAAAGATAAAATAAAAAATATTGAAAATACTGGTGCAGAAGTGATAGTTTCTCCATTGAAGGAAGGAAAAGTAGATTTGAATTTTTTAGTGGATGAATTGGGGAAAAGAAAAATAGATAGTATTTTAATAGAAGGTGGAGGAGAAGTAAACTTTTCTTTTTTAAAAGAAGATTTAGTAGATAAAGCAATATTTTTTATTGCACCTAAAATAATTGGAGGAGCTAGTGCTAAGACTCCAGTAGAAGGAAGGGGGATAGGACTATTAAAAGATGTACCACAGTTAAAAAATATTGATACTTTCAAACTAGGGAAAGATCTAGTAGTAGAAGGATATCTATAATTGGGGGTGAGTTGTTGTTTACGGGAATCATTGAAGAAATAGGCATAGTTTCAAATTTCATTAAATCTAGTAAAATAAGTACTTTAAAAATAGGATGCAATAAAATATTAGAAGGTATTTCATTAGGAGATAGCATAGCAGTAAATGGAATATGTCTTACAGTGAAAAAATATGATTCAAATTATTTTGAAGCAGATATTATGAATGAAACACTATCTAAAACGAATCTTAATATTTGTAAAATTGGCAATAGTGTGAATCTAGAAAGGGCATTAAAGATAGGTGATAGAATAGGAGGTCATATAGTTAGTGGGCATATAGATGGAATAGGAACTATTAGAAAATTAGAGGATGATGGAGATTCAACATGGATAACTATTAAAACTACTGAAGATATAATGAATTATATAGTTTATAAAGGTTCTATAGCATTAGATGGAATTAGTTTGACAGTAGCAGATATTAGCATGGATAGTTTTAAAGTTTCTGTAGTTCCCCATACCCAGAAAGAAACTATTTTATTAGAAAAGAAAGTAGGAGATATTGTAAATATTGAATGTGACCAAATAGGAAAATATATTGAAAAATTTTTAAATAAGGATGATGAATCTAAGAAAAAATCAACTTTGAATTTAGATAAGCTTAAAAAATATGGATATGTATAGGGAGGGTGCAAAATGGGTGAATTCAATACTATTAATGAAGCTATAGAAGAAGTTAGAAAGGGAAGTTTTGTAGTAGTTTTAGATGATGAAAATAGAGAAAATGAAGGAGATTTAATTATTGCAGCAGAGAAAGTTACTACAGAAAAGATTAATTTCATGACTAAATATGGAAGAGGATTAGTATGTATGCCAGTTGAAGGAAAAAGGTTAGAAGAACTTAATATTCACCAAATGGTTGCTAAAAATACAGATAATCATGAAACAGCTTTTACCGTTTCTGTAGACCATAAAGATACTTCAACAGGTATTTCTGCAGGTGACAGAGCATTAACTATAAAGAAAATAATAGATAAAAATGCTAAAGGAGAAGATTTTAGAAGGCCAGGACATGTTTTTCCATTGAAGTCTAGAAAAGGAGGAGTGTTAAAGAGAGCAGGACACACTGAAGCAGCTGTAGATTTAGCAAAGCTTGCTGGACTTTTTCCAGCTGGCGTTTTATGTGAAATTATGAATGAAAATGGAACTATGGCTAGGACAGATGATTTAATCAAATATGCTAATAAATTTGGATTTAAAATAATAACTGTTGCAGATCTTATAGCATACAGAAGAAAAACTGAAAAACTAATATCAAAGGTAGGGACAGCTAAATTACCAACAAAGTATGGAGATTTTAAGATAGTAGGATATAAAGACTTATTAAATGGCAGTCAACATGTAGTACTAATTAAAGGAGAAGTTGATGATGGAAAACCTACACTAGTAAGGGTTCATTCTGAATGTTTAACTGGGGATGTATTTTGTTCTCTAAGATGTGATTGTGGAGATCAGCTCCATTCAGCAATGGATAAGGTAAATAGGGAAGGTAAAGGTGTAATTTTATACATGAGACAGGAAGGTAGGGGAATAGGTCTTTTAAATAAAATCAAGGCTTATTCTCTCCAAGATAAAGGAATGGATACTGTAGAGGCAAATCTGGCTCTAGGCTATGAAGATGATATGAGAGATTATGGTATTGGAGCACAGATATTATCTGATATAGGACTAAAAAAAATAAGGCTTATGACTAATAATCCAAGAAAAGTATCTGGTATATCAGGTTATGGTCTTGAAATTATTGAAAGAGTACCAATTGAAATTGAACCAACAAAAGAAGATTATAAATATCTGAAAACAAAAAAAGAAAAACTTGGACATATTATTAATGTAAATAAGGGGGATTTTTATGAAAGTATATGAAGGAAATTTAATTGGAAAGGAACTAAAAATATGTATAGTAGTTGGAAGGTTTAATGAATTTATAGGTTCAAAATTATTAGATGGTTCTATAGATGGGCTAAAAAGACATGGAGTAAATGAAGAGGATATTTCAATATTTTGGGTTCCAGGCTCTTTTGAAATTCCATTAATGGCAAAAAAATTAGCTTCTCTAAGGAAATATGATGCTATTATTTGTCTTGGGGCAGTAATAAAAGGTGATACTTATCATTTTGAATGTGTGTCAAATGAAGTTTCTAAAGGTATAGCTAAAGTTTCATTAGATACAGAAATACCAGTAATCTTTGGTATACTTACAACTGATAATATTGAACAAGCTATAGAAAGAGCAGGTACGAAAGGTGGTAATAAAGGATTTGAAGCAGCAATTTCTGCTATAGAAATGGCTAATCTTTTGAAGAAGATTTAATATCTAAATAAAATGAGAATGTCAGCATTGACATTCTCATTTTATTTAGATATATTAAAAAGGCTAAAGTAGTACTTATTAGAATTTTTTTAAAATATAATTATTAATAATTAATTAGTGAAATATGATAAACTATAAGTATATAATAAATACTAAGAGGTGCAAATTAATGAAAAGTCATTTAACTAACTTTGATAGAAGATATAATTATATAATACTTGCAGAAAATTTCTATCTAGATGATTATAGAGAAAAGGCAGTAAAATTTTATTTTAAAGCATTAGATTTTCCGGGTGAAGAAGATGAAGACTTGGAAATATTATATAATATAGCTTTCATATATGATGAAATGGATAAGCTTAAAGAAGCATTAAAAGCTTATAAAGAGATTATAAAAATAAGTCCAGAAGAATGTGGAGCTTTTTATGGAGCAGCAACTCTTTATGAAAGGCTAGGGGATAAAGAAAAAGCTTTAGAATATTATTTTAAAGCTGCAGAAATAAATCCAGAATATGACAGAGCTTATTTTTACATAGCTAATATATATGATGAGATGGGGAAAAAAGAAGAAGCTATTAAATATTATGAAAAGGTAATTAAATTAAAGCCAAATGATCATATTGCTTACAATAATTTAGGTTCTATATATGAAGAATTAAAGGATTATGATAAAGCTTATGAAATGGTAAAAAAAAGTATTGGAATAAATTCAAATTATTATAAGGCATTATTTAATATGGGAGTTATTTATAAAAGGTTAAATAAATTTAAAAAAGCTATAGAATATTACAATAAATCAATAACTATAAATAAGAATTATCCTTACTCTTTTTTGAATAAATCTGTCATATATATTGAACAAGGGAAAATAGAAAAAGCTATAACAGTATTAACAGAAGGGATAGAGTATAATCCTTATGCAGAATATCTATATTATAATAGAGCGTGTTGTTATGCAAAACTTAGTGAAAACAATAAAGCTATCGAAGATTTAAGGAAAGCTATAGTTCTTTACCCAGGGTTTGTAAGTATAGCTAAATCAGATGAAGATTTAAAGAACTTATTGAATGATGAAAGATTTATTCAAATTTTAAATAAAGATAAAAAGGATATATTAGATAAAAAATAGTTTTATTGTATAGTAAAATATGAAAAAGGAGCATGAATAATATGGTAATAATTAAGACTAGAGAAGAAATTGAAAAAATGCAAAAAGCAGGTGAAATATTAGCAAATTGTCATAAAGAAATTGCCAAGATTATTAGACCAGGAATTTCAACTTTGGATATAGATGAATTTGTAGAAGGATATTTAAAGAAATACAATGCTACACCAGAGCAAAAAGGATATCAAGGATACCCTTATGCAATTTGTGCATCTATAAATGATGAAATATGTCATGGTTTTCCAAGAAAAGAATTATTAAAAGATGGAGATATTGTAACAATAGATATGGTAGTGAATTTAGATGGTTGGCTTGCAGACTCAGCTTGGTCTTATGCAGTAGGAAATATTTCAAATGAAGCCAAGAAACTTTTAGAAGTAACTAAAAAGTCACTTTATATAGGAATAGAAAAAGCTCGAGTAGGAAATAGAATAGGAGATATATCTCATGCAATCCAAACCTATGTAGAAGGAGAAGGATTTTCTGTTGTAAGGGATTTTGTTGGTCATGGAATAGGTAAAGATATGCATGAAGATCCACAAGTTCCTCATTTTGGTCGTTCAGGAAGAGGACTAAGGCTCATGGAAGGAATGGTTTTAACCATAGAACCTATGGTAAATACAGGAGTTTATGGTTGCAAAATAGACGATAATGAATGGACAGCTAGAACATTGGATAGAGGATTGTCAGCCCAATATGAGCATACATTAGCAATAACTAAAGATGGTCCAATAATAATTACAGAGCAATAAAAATAAAGTGGGGAAATCTGATTTCCCCACTTTATTTTTTATTGCTGCCATTTAGTCAATTTTCTTTCAATAAAGGCTATAAGCTGATACATTATAGCAGATATTATAGCTAATATAAACACGCTCATCATTACTAAATCAAGCTTAAATACTTGACCACCGTATACTATTAAATAACCAATACCAGCTTTGGAAACTAAGAATTCTCCTACAATAACTCCAACCCAAGATAATCCTATATTTACTTTTATAGTACTAATTATTGTAGGAATACTAGATGGAAGTACTACTTTTTTCAAAACTTGAAATTTAGTAGCACCAAAAGTTTCTAAAAGTTTTATTTTGTCTTTATCAACATTTTTAAATCCACTATATACATTCATTATAGTTACCACTATAGATAGTGTAATAGCAGTAACAATAATGCCTGAATATCCAGCACCTACCCATATAATTATTATAGGGGCAAGGGCAGTTTTAGGTAGACTATTTAAAACTACAAGATAAGGGTCTAATACCTTTGCTAAAAAATCAGACCACCAAAGTAATATAGCAATTAAAACACCTAAAATTGTTCCAATTAAAAAGCCTACTATGGTTTCTAATACTGATATGCCTACATGATAAAATAAATGTCCTCCTTTGGCATAGTCAATAAACAATTTCCAAATTTGAGATGGTGAGCTAGTAAGGAATGTATCTATCCATCCAAGTCTTGCAGTTATTTCCCATTGCAATAACCATATAACTAAAATTAATATTTGAGTGATAATAATATCTCTCTTTCTTTTTTTTATCTTTTTTAAATATTTTTCATGTTCTTTAGAATTTTTATTATACATGAATATCTAGCTCCTTCCATATTTGATTGAAATAATATCTAAATTCTGGAGCTTCTCTACATTTCATAGGAGTACGAACTCCTCCAGGACATGTTAAATTAATAGGTATTATATCTTTAATAGTAGCAGGCCTTTTAGATAGAACTACAACTCTATCAGACACAGATATAGCTTCTGCTATATACAACATATGACAGATAAGTATAAAAAATATGGAAGGTTTTTTTATTGGCCGTACATTTTTATTTCTAAATTTTCTCCATCCCATGTAACTTCTTTTACAATTCTTTTTATTAAATTTTTCTTCTCATCAAACTTTAAATTATCTATATTATTATTGAAATAGCTAAGCATATCTTTTAATATTTCAATGTTGTTCTGCTCTAATAGAGAGTTTTCTGTTTCTTCTTCAACATTATAAAGTTCTTTTCTAATCTCCTTTACTTTTTTATCTAGTTCTTCTATTTGTTCAATTATATATTTTGCAGCAATAGACTGTTCATTTTTGGCAAGTTGTAGAGTTAAATTTTTGATTGATTCTTCATATTCTTTTATTTTGCTTTCTAATTGTTTCTTTTTATTTTTATTCAAATTAGTGTTATTAGCTATAGCTTTCTTTTTGCTTTCTATATTTCTCATTAGAAAGCTATCATCCATGGCCATACTTTTTAGTTTTTTAACTACTAGATCATCTGCTTCTTTACCATTGAGATTTTTAATATTGCACTGGATTCCTCTAGAACGTTCTTTTAAGAGACAATTGTAATAATGATATGTACCATAGGACCTTTTATATTGTTTTACCCTCATTGTACTACCGCAGTTTTTACATCTTATTACTCCAGATAGGAGGCCGTGTTTTCCTGTACCTTTTCTAGGAGCTTTAACGCTATTGGTTTCAAGCATTTTTTGCACTTGAATCCATTCAGATGATGGAATGATACCTTTATGTTTTCCTACTGCTACAATCCATTCACTTTCATCTTTTCTAGTTACCTTTTTCTTTTTAATATCATGCTTATTGAAAACCATTAATCCATGCTTATCATCAAATTCCTTTTCATTCCCTGCTATATCAGAATCTAGTTTATCAAAGTATTCATATATTAAAGGATCAGCTATACAATAAACAGGATTTTTTAATATGACTCTCAAGGTGCTTATATCAAAATTTTTTCCTGTTTTAGTCTTTATATTATTTTTAAATGTCCATCCTTCTAATTTTGTAAGTGAGTTCAATTCTATGTATTTTTTATATAGTTGTTTAACTATGTTTAATTCTTTTTTAATAGGTGTTAGCATATACATTTTTCTCTTATTCATTTCATTATCATAATATTCTACTGGTTCAGATTTAAAGCCTAAGGGAGTCCTACCTCCAAGCCAACGACCAGAACGTGCTAATTGATACATATTATCTTTTATACGTTCAGCTATAGTTTCTCTTTCTAATTGTGCAAAAACAGAAGCTATGTACATCATGGCCCTTCCCATTGGTGTTGATGTATCAAATTGTTCTTTAATAGAAACAAATGATATATCATAATTGTTTAGTTCTTCTATTGTTCCTGAGAAGTCAGAAACATTCCTGGAGATTCTGTCTAGTCTATAGCATATAAGTGCATCAAACTTTTTCTTTTTAGCATCTCTAAGTAATATTTGGAACTCTGGTCTATTAGTATCACCACCAGAAAACCCTTCATCTTCATATACAATAAAATCCTCAATATCTTTGAAATGCTTATAAGCATATTCTTTGCACATTTCTATTTGATTATCTATAGATTCACCTTTTTCGGTAAACTTTGATTTTCTTGAGTAAATAGCTATTTTCATTTTATCACCTCATTGGTATTTATATGTTTATTATATTGAAAAACTATAATAAAGAAAAGCTACTCATGAATAAAAACAATTCTAACGATATTATTTCTAAATAAGAATAAAACAAAAGATTGACTTTTTTTTAGAAAACTGCTATCCTGGTATAAGAAAGAGGGGATGTAAATGAATGTTATAGATCTCTTCGCAGGTGCAGGAGGATTATCAGAAGGTTTTAAAAGACAAGGTTTTAATATAGTTTC
Organism: Anaerosalibacter massiliensis; assembly: GCF_024623155.1. Classification (NCBI taxonomy): domain Bacteria; kingdom Bacillati; phylum Bacillota; class Tissierellia; order Tissierellales; family Sporanaerobacteraceae; genus Anaerosalibacter; species Anaerosalibacter massiliensis. Next base: position 163,426 of record NZ_JANJZL010000002.1, on the reverse strand, counting down.
CCATGTGGAAATGGACAAGTCAGCTTGTCTAACGTTAAAAACAAGAGAATCATATCATTATTTAAAAGATCAAGGAAAGCTTGATATCTATAAAAAATATATCACCAAGAAGATAACGAGAGAAGAATTGTATGGATTTATACCTGAGGATATACTAAAAAAAGTAATAAATGAAAGCATATCTGATGAAACTATTGAAGATATATTCAAATCAATAGGTCATGAAGATATAGATATTATTATCGGTGGGCCACCATGTCAAGCGTATTCTTTAGTTGGCAGATCTAGAGATCCAAATAGAATGAAAAATGATCCACGAAACTATTTATATAGACAATATATCAAATTCATAGAAAGATACAATCCGAAATTGTTTATTTTTGAGAATGTAACAGGAATACTATCGGCTCAAAAAGGTAGGATATTTAAAAATATAAAAGATGAAATGAAGAAAGTTGGATATAATTTAGATTATGAAATATTAAATGCATCAGATTTTGGAGTATTGCAGAATAGAAAACGGGTAATATTGATAGGATGGAAAGAGGATATTGATTTTTCATATCCTAATTTTAAGAAAATAGAAACAAGATGGACTATTAATGAGTTGTTTTATGATTTGCCTAAAATACAGTCTGGCGAATCTATAGAGGTTGGAGAATATTCTAATAAAGGCAATGAACTGTTAAGTGAAATAAAAGTCAGAGATGCAGATTGGGATATCTTAACACAACATACTGCAAGAAGAAATAATGAAAGAGATTTAAATATATATAGATATTGTGTAGAGATATGGAACAAAGAGAGAAGAAGAGTTGGGTATGATGAATTACCTGAAAAATGGATAACTCATAATAACTTAAAATCATTTTTGGATAGGTTTAAGGTAGTAGATGGCTTGGGAGTATCCCATACTTTAGTAGCCCATATTTCAAAGGATGGGCATCATTATATACATCCAGATATTAACCAAAACCGATCATTAACAGTAAGAGAAGCGGCGAGAATCCAGTCATTTCCTGATGATTATTATTTTGAAACTTGCAGGACTGATGCATTTAGACAGATAGGGAATGCAGTTCCTCCCTTGATGGCTGAAAAAATAGCGTATAAAATCAAGGAAACTTTCATTGAATGAAAGTTTCCTTGATTTTTTTATTGTTCTATACAAAAACTTATATAAAATTCGAATTTATCCCATACTTCTTTGATATCTTTAAAATGTGTTCTGTAATCATAATCATGAGCAATTCCGTTGAAGTATTCGATAGTACTATCTTCTTTAAGAAAACTTTGAAGCTCTTTTATATGCTTTTTTTTGTCAGGTAATAAATTATCTCTATAAATTTTATTAAGAACGGACTTAATATTTCCAAGTAAATTTGGTTTTCCTTTGTTTTCTTTATTTTTTTCCAAATTTAGTTGTTTTTTTGCATATTGCGTTGATATATCAATTAAACATCTAAGTAATAAAGCTTGAGCATATAAGGCAGGTTTAGAATCTCTATGTTCAATTGTTTGTAGCTCATATATAATTCTTTTAATTTTTTCAGGAGCACTTTCTGGGCATTCGAAACTTACATCTATAATAACTTTATTAGAATACTTAGGCCTTGGTTTTTTAGCTGATTTTTCTTGTTTATTTTTGTTAGAATTGTTTTTTGGTTCTTCAATATCTTTTATTTGATTATTAGAATTAGAAGCTTTCTTCTTAGACTGTTTGTGATTGTTAATATTGGTGTTATCTATATCGATTGGTTTATTCTTAAAATCATTGTTTTCAAAGTTAGGTCTGTCTTGTTTTTTGTTCTTTAGATTATCTTTAACTATTTCTTCAATAAGTTTGAATTTATTTTCAGTTTTGTTTTTAGTTTTTTTATTTATAGTTTTACCATATGTTATTATACTTATACTTTCAGCTCTATCTCTATTGAATTCGTCTATGAGAAGTTCTATTGCATTTTTGAAATAATCATAGATATCTCCTTTAAGGAAACCTTCTCGATTAGTTTTTTCTTCTAGTCTATCTGATTGAGGTCTTCTTAATGATACATAACCGAATGAAAGCTTATTATCGATACATTTACTAGGGCTCGCAACTCTTTTTTCTGCTAAGTTCAACCAATCAGTTTTTCCATGTCCATAAATTTTAAAGTCTTCTCTATAAACTGATATTCCCTGATATATATTTAAAAAGTTTTTTTGTATTTCTTTCTGAGGAATAGATAATAGATTGACATACTTTGAGTAGAAATAATAATTATATAAAGTAAAATCTATAGTTCCTAAGTCTATAGGATCTAGTTTTGAAAAATTAGATGATAATCTTTTTATGTTTTTATTTTCATATAATATCCTGTCTTTTATTTTACATATAAAATGATATTTTATTAAATTATTTTTTACAAATGAAGCTTTACATTTAAATGGTGCATACATTAGAGCCTCATCTATAGACATAACATTCTGTTCATTGAATAATTCTTTAGGGAGATAGTGAACTTTTGTTGGAATAGATGATTTTTTATCAGGTTGTATTAAATTATGTAAATCATAAAATATCTCGTTAAAGTCTATTCTCTTTATATTAGTAAGAATAATAATAGTTCCAGAATCTGAATTTTTATTAAAGTGTTTTGGAATTTTATTTTCAGTAATATCTATCTTAGAATCCTTTGTAAATTCTAAATTTTTTAAAGTATCTTTTTCTAAAGACATTTCATATTCTGGATGACCTTCCTTTTTAGTAATAATGGTTATTGTATTTGCTATTCTAAAAAGGCTAAATCTGCCAACACCTTTCCCGCCCAATGCATCTTCGTCAGAAGTTTTGCTTTCAGTACCGACTAGAAGCCAATTTTCTTTAAGCTCTTTTTCATTCATACCAACTCCATCATCTAAAATCTTTATTCTATCTTCATTATAATCCCTAAAGTCTAATGTAACATTTTTAGCATGAGCATCAAAAGAATTTTTTATTTGTTCAGCAAAGGCAATGCTATCAACTTCTATATTTTTAGATCCAAAAGCATCATATAATATTCTTGGTGAAAAGTTAATACTATGTAATGTCATGATAATACCTCCATTTTTAATAATTATATATATAGTTATTTTAGAAAAATGAGTTACTAATTAATAATTATAACATAAAACTTTTTAAATGAAGGTTACCCCTCCAAATCCACACATTGCATGTGCAATAACTTTTTTTCAAATCTCAATCTTACTAATTTTTCAGGCACTTCTAGATAAGCTCCTATTTGTTCAAATGTTTTTCCTTCAATTTCCCAATATTCTAGATGCTCTGGAATCATAAATTCAGCAGCAAATATATCAGCTTCTTTTTCAAATCTATTTTTTATATAAAAAGTATCCTCTAAAAAACATAGAGATAATTCAGGATGCACTATAACATGTCCAAGTTCATGAAGGCATACGTATTCCTTAGTTTTTTCATTAGATATATTGTTATTTAAATAAATAATTTCATAATCTTCCTTAATTCTCTGGAAAAAACCAAAAATATTATTGCTTAGATTTGTCTCTATTATTTTTACATCTAAGCAATCACATAATTCAAAGGGATCTTTAGTCTCATATAATTCTACTAATCCCCCACATATTTCCCTAATTGTTTGATACATAGGTCCCCCTCCTATTTATTTTTCTTTTCCCCTTTTTCTTTCTTTTTTTCTTCCTGTTCTAATACATATTTCATACCTAATTGTAGAGCGTTAGCTAATAGCATTTTATCCTCGTCATTAAGTATTTTACCGTTAAGCATAAGACCATCTTGAAATTTTATTATTTCCAAAGCATCTTCTACAGATTTAATTTCTTTGTTAGCTAGTCTTTTCATTTCTTTATCTTCATTTTCGGGATTCTTTATATCTGTTCTGCCTAGAAGGTAATCTGTTGAAACATTGAATATCTCAGAAAGTTTTATTATTGTTTCGCTATCTGGTTGTCTTCTATTTTGTTCATACATTCCAACGGTACTAGGAGACACCCCTAAGAATTTGCTTAATTCTTTTTGCGTCATCTGTTTCAGAGTTCTTTCTTCTTTAATCCTGTCACCAAACATATTATATATCTCCCTTCGTGTATTTGTTTAAATTATACCACACAATATGTGTATTGAAATCCTTTTACACGAAAAGTGTGAAAAACTATTGACATTACACTGTAAGTGTAGTAATATATTAATTGAACACACGAAATGTGTAAAGAAAGGATGTGAATTATGAATACTTTGTTGATAAAGTTTAGAAAATCATTAGATTTAACTTCAGAAGAAATGGCTAAGAGAGTCGGAGTATCTACATCATTCTATGAAAAAATAGAATATGGAGATAGAAATCCAAGTTTTAACTTTATTACAGCATTTAAAAAAGCATTTCCTATGGTCGACGTTGATAGAATTTTTTTTAACTATGACAAACACTAAACGTGTAGGTGATGAGCTAAATAAATTTTAAAAAGTTAGAAAAAAGGGGGAAACAAAATATGAGTGGTAATATTTTAGTTTTGGCTACTACAGTTGCATATACGATTATGATATCTACAGTAGTAGCCATGAATAAAAGATTGGATGAAATTGAAAATATGTTAAGGAAGTATTTCTATAAAATTGATTATCATAGCCTTGAATTGCTTCTTAAAAATAGTAAGGGAAGTCACGAATGTCCACCAAATAGCAGTGAGGACAACATTTAGTATTCTATAGGCGGCTTTTTCAGGATCAAGATTCAAATAATTGAGGATGTTTTTAGGAAAAAACAAAAAAATGTCTACCCAATAAAAGAGACTAAATGATTCTAATATACGACTACGAAATATACCAATGCAAGCTTGAAACATTCCAATTATCGTATGCTGTACATCAGCTCTTCTAACAAACATGTTGTTCATGACTGATATACGGCTTTCGTATATGTGCATATTAGTGATTTGTTCAATATATGGGCGACTAGAATCTTTGATGCCTGCTAAGTTGAAGAGTTTTTTAATTGATTCTTCATGTGTTAATAGAGACTCATTTGGTTTAATAAGCCATTGTTTATATTTTTCAAAATAATATTTTGATTTTATGTAAGCATTAAGATTAAAAATAAATTTATAAAAGAAAATAACAATTGGTATATGGCACCACTTCATATGACTTACTCCTTTCGCTACTAATATTCATGTTTTTAAGGAAAATGAATTCAGGCTCAAGAATATTTTACCATATTAGACAAGGAGGAACAAAAGAAAATGGATAATAAGTTGCAAGCGTCCAAAAACAATATTGATTATTCGTATTTAATTTTAAAGAATGTTGAAAGGATATATTCCTTCATAGAAAAGCATGGAATTTTTATTACGGATGCTAGAAAGTTCTGGGAGGATAACAAAGATAATTTTGATAAACTTCCAAATGAAAAAAAGATAAAACTATTCAATGCTTTGCTTGAAATAGAAGAAATCTGCATTGATTTATTAAAGGAGGACTAAAGATGAATGATTTAATAAAAGTTAATTACAAAGGAGATAGGCAGACATTAAGTGCTAGGGATTTATGGGAGTTTTTAGACAGACCATATACAAGGTTTGATTTATGGTTTAACAAGTATAAAGAATATGGATTTATTGAAAATCATGACTTTAGAGCATATGTAATAAAAACTACACATGCTAATGGCAGAAATTATGAAGCAACAGATTATGAAATAACAATAGATATGGCAAAGGAATTAGCAATGTTGCAGAAAACAGAAAAAGGGAAGATTGCAAGACAATATTTCATAGAGTTAGAAAAGAAATGGAATAGTCCAGAAGCAATAATGGCAAGAGCATTAAAAATGGCAGATATGCAAATATTGGAGTATAAAAATAACATTGTTCAACTTGAATCTAAAATAGAAGAGGACAAGCCAAAAGTGTTATTTGCTGAAGCAGTAACAGCTTCACATACAACCATTCTAGTAGGTGAACTAGCTAAGTTACTAAGACAAAATGGTATAGATACAGGGCAGAATAGATTATTTTCGTGGTTAAGAAATAATGGTTATCTAATAAAAAGAAAAGGAACAGATTACAATATGCCAACTCAAAAAGCTATGGACTTAGGACTATTTGAAGTAAAAGAAACATCAATAACCCACAGTGATGGACATATAAGTATATCTAAGACACCCAAAGTTACTGTTAAGGGGCAAGTTTACTTTATAAATAAATTTAAAGAAATGGATTTAGAGAAAGTGATGTAGGACAGAAATTAACAAGCTGAATAGTACAAACAGGTTTCAACATATATTTTATTGAGGTGATTATATGGCTAGACAAAAAATAAATGTAATAGTTCATATGCCAGATCCAGAATATACCCAAAAATTATTAGCAGAAGGATTGGTAGATATAGTTGCAAATAGAATTGCAGATTATCCACCAGAGCAACAAATCTATATATATGATGAGTTGCTAAATGAACTTAAAAATAAGGAGGGTTAAATATGAGTGAAGATTTACTTTTCACAGTTCCAGAGGTAGCTGAAATATTAAAGGTTAATAACAATAAGGTGTATGACTTATTTAGAACAGGATTACTTACACCACTTAAGCTAGGGAGACTAAAGGTATCTAGGTATGAATTAATAACCTTTGTGGAGGATTATAAGGGCAAGGATTTAACAGACTTAAACAATGTTAAAGATATTGATTGGGAGGTGAAATAATGGCCAACTTTGTAGCTAGCCCTTTGAGTCCCACAATAGCTTTTATTTTAGGATTAACTTATTTGGTTCTTTTAGCTATAGATATGGGAAGAGAGGAGGTAGACAAGTGATAGAAACTACATTTGATTTAAGGTACAACATAGCAGCTTTAACAATTGCAATTTTAAGTAATAAAACACCTGAACAAGCCTTTGCAGTTATAGAAGAAACATCACCTACAAAAGTATATGACAATAAAGATGTGATTGATATGGTGAGATTTCAAAAGCAAGGTATGACGTATAGAGAAATAGGAGAAATGTATGGCATAAATAAGGATGCTGTACGTAACAGAATGAGAAAAAAGACCTTCTCAGATGGCAGTCTGAAAAAGGTCAACAATTAAAAATACTAATTATAACATATTTGGTTAGTGTTATTATAACACATTTGGAGGGATTTAAACATGGGTAGACACAGAAGTTTTAAACTTAAATGGAGTAGATACTATCAGTTTTTAATAGAAGGACAAATATTTTATTTAAAATTAAAAGCTTATACAAATAGAAATGAAGGGGTAAAAGAGTGGGAACTAATTACAGAACAGACATATAAGGAAGCAATGAAGAAAGGACGTAAAGATAATTTAGTAATTGTTGAAGATGAGGTCTCTATTGTCCCTGTACAAGCTTTAACTTTAATCCTTAATAGGATATACGGAATAAATGAAAGAGACATGAGAACAGCAGTTGTAGAAGCTCAAGAGTCCATAAGAGAACTAAGGAAACATACAGAAATTAGGTTTGAATTAGAATATAGAGTTTTTAAAAGAATTGTAGAAATTCAAGTTAAAGAGTTTAAAGAGGACTATTCAAGAGGGATAGCAATATGAGATGTCCTAGTTGCTATAAAGAAGTAGGAAAAATGAAGAAAAATCAACTTTTAAAGTGTAGATGTGGAGCTAAGTTATTAGCAGTTGAAATAAATAAAGAGTTAGAGGTATTTGATTTGAGGAAAAACACAGAGGAGGAGAAATAAATGAGTGTTACTTTTAAAAACTATAATTTTGAGGTAGTTACTGAAACATTAAAGTGCGGAAAATATAGAGATACAGTTGAAAGGATTATTATAAAAAATAATTCAGATATAAAGTATGAACAAAACTTTATGAAAAGATTCTTTAACTTTCTATATCCAGGAGTTGTTAGCAAAAGTTTTAAAGGTAGACATTGGTATCAGCACTATTATGAAATAAATCAAAAAAATGATAGAACATTTGAATTTGTTTTAACTAAGCCTTACGTAGATTAGTGAAAGGGGAGATATAAATGGCTAATGAAATGGTAAATCAAGAAGTCAATACTTTAGCAGTTATAGAAGGTTTGAAATTAGATAGAGTACAGCAATCAATGAATACAATACAACAATTTCAAAAGGTAGTACAAGGATCATTAGTAGAAGGACATGACTATGGAGCTAGTTTCTTTGGAGCAAATAAGCCAAGCTTACTTAAACCAGGAGCAGAAAAAATACTAATGTTATTAGGCTTAAGCAGCGAATATGAAATTATAGAAAAGATTCAAGACTATGAAGAAGGGTTCTTTGCTTATACAATCAGATGTATTTTAACAAAAGGTGGACAAGTAATAACTCAAGGATTAGGTCATTGCAATAGTAAAGAGAAGAAATATACAAGTGATAAACAAGATATATTCATGCTAGGAAATACATGCTTAAAAATGGCTAAAAAGAGAGCACAAGTAGATGCAGCACTAACAGTAGGAAGTCTATCAGATATATTTACACAGGATTTAGAGGACATGGTTCAATTTGAGCAATCTGAAAGAATAGAAACTTTAACTATAGATGATGCAGAAAACATGAAAATTAACTTTGGCAAGCATAGAGGAAAAACAATAAAGGAAATATATTCAACTGATGAAGGCTATATAAGATGGTTAGCAGAAAGAGCAAAGCAAGAAGTAGTAAAGAAAGCGGCAAGCATGGTTTTGAATAGAGCTAAAAAAGAAAGTAGTGGTAAAGGGTCAAAGGTAGATGGAATAGAGGAAGTAAATGAAGAAGAGCTTCCATGGGATGAAGAAGTACCATTTTAGACTAGGAGCTTTAGCTCCTGGTCTTAAATAAGTAGGTGATTAGATGGATAAAGGATGGATAAAACTTCATAGAAGTATTCAAGAGCATTGGTTATTTCAAGAAAAAAGAACATTTAGCAAATTTGAAGCATGGGTTGACATGATAATGATGGCCAATCATAAAGATAACAAGTTTTTATTAGGGAATGAATTAATAAAAATTAAAAGAGGTAGTTTTATTACTTCTGAACTGAAGCTTATGGATCGTTGGAATTGGTCAAAAACTAAAGTAAGAAATTTTTTAAATCTATTAGAAAGTGAAAGTATGATTATAAAGGTGCCAGATTCAAAAAAGACCACTATAAAGATAGTAAAATACGAACTTTACCAGAGTGAGGAAACCATAGAAAAACCAGAAAAAGACCAACAAAAAACCATAGAAGAACTAGAGAAAAACCATGAAGGAACTTCAAAAGAACTACGAAAAAACACAAACAAGAATGTAAAGAATGATAAGAATAATGTATGTATGTACGACGAAAATCTAAAAAATATCGTAAGGCTTTTAGAAGAAAATATAGGAGTAATACCTCCAATCTTGATAGACGAAATAAATGAGTATTCAAAAATATTTGATATAAAAATGTTTGGCGAAGCGATAAAGATAGCAGCAGGGAATAAAAGTAGAAACGTCCCATACGTGTTAGGTATTTTAAGAAACTGGAAAGACGATAACATCTTAACTATAGATGATCTAGAAGCTTTGAGAAGAGAAAAAGAGATTGAAAAGCAACGAAAACAACAGAAACATCAATATCAAAATAAACAATATAACAAACCTAAAAAAACTAGATTTCATAATTTTGAGCAAAGAACGGACAAGTATAGTGCTGATGATTTAGAAGCTATTGCTGAAAGGAAAAGAGAGGAAGCTTTAAGAAAAATGAGAGAGCAAAATCAATTCTAGGAGGAATATCATGGAAATAGGCAAGAAATACGAGATCACAACATTTGGGAAAGGAAAAGGTGGAAAGGGAACAAAATTTAAAGGGACATGCATAGCAGAAGAAAAAGAATTTTATATTCTACAGCATAGAGAAGGATTTAAGGAATGTTTTCTAAAGGCAGATTTTGCAACAGGTGAATGTAAAGCAGAAGAGATATAAAAAAGCCGAGGAACAATCCCCGGCTCAATATATTAACTTAACACCAATTATCACAGTTACAGAATATTACTACTAATAGTAAGAAGAAGAATAGTAGTGAATCATTAGAATTGTTACAATGTCTACCCATAGTTACACCTCCTGAATAAGGTATATTTGGTGCCTACTATAGATTATGTTAGATGTCCAAAAAGCGTGTACAGAGGTATAAAGAAAGGGTGAAGGAAAATTGAATATTTCAATAAACAGTATGGAAGATTTATTTAAGTATAGTTATCTGCTACCTCATGTAGTTTTAGTAGACATAGATAAAAGAATAGGTGACTGGCTAGTGAGCGGTGGAAACATTGAAGATGGATATATAAAGCAGCAATTTAGATATGCGGAAAAGGTCATAAAGGAGGTTCAAAAATGTATAAAGAAGAGATAAAGCTTGAAATAAAGAAATTAAGACAAGAACTTGAAGACAATGAAGCGGAATATGAAGATATACAAGATGAAATAGAGAGCTTAGCGTATCAAATAGATTGTTTAGAGAGTGATAAATATAGATTAGAAAATATAGGCTATGACATAGAAAATAAGATTGAGGAGTTAGAAAAACAATTAGCAAGTAAAAGATTTGATGAATTAGACAATGAACTAACAAGAGATAAGTTTAGAGATTCATTTATAAAAGCTTCATATTTTTGTGCCATAGACGAAGAAAGAGAGACATTAAATCATGTAAAAATAGAAGAAGAACGGCTAATTGCAACGGATGGTTGCAGAGGCATAATAGTAAAATGTGATGAAATACCTGAAGGATTGAAAAATACATTTGTAAAATGGGATATAAGACAAGACTTCAATGAAAATGCTAAATTAAAGGGTTGGCAAACAATAAACCTAGATGAAGTCATTAAAAACGGAAAAAGTAACACTGTTTTTAAAATTGAAGTGGATGAATTTATAGAAAGTCTGTATTTTCAAACAATTAAATCATCTAGTCCGCTGCTGGATGAAGCGGTAATCTTAAAGGCATATGGTAGAAAAGTAGCATTTAACAAAAGGTATGTAGATGAAATGCTGAAAGTGTTTGAGGGAAAATACTTAAAAGTATATTGGCCTAAAAGTTCATTGAATCCGCTTATTGTTGAAAATGGAGGGCAGCAAGTTATATTACTACCAATCAGAATACCTGAATTAGTAGAAGGTGAGAAAGATGACTAAGGAAGAAAAATTAGCTATAGCTAAAGAAGTAGTTAAAATATATTTTGATGAGAATGTAAGCGTGAAAGAAGCTATAGAAATTGCAAAAAGAAAGGGTGAAAATCTTGGGTTATCACAAAGGAGATGGATTCGAAGAAGTAATAAATTTAGCTAATCTAACATATAAAAGAAAAGGAATAGCTTTAGTACAGAAAATAGCAACACCTATGAAGCCTATTAGGAAAGGAAAAAGAATAGTATCGGCATACTATGAAGAAAAGAGTACACTAGACTATATAGGAGTATATAAATCAATACCTATAGCATTTGATGCAAAAGAAACTAAGGAAGAAACAAGATTCCCTCTTAGCAATATCCAGGCACATCAAATAAGATTTATGAAAAACTGGTACAAGCATGGAGGAGTAACCTTTTTATTAATACATTTTAAAAAATTAAATGCAGTATATAGGCTAGATTGGATAACCTTAGATTGGTACTGGCAAAGGTATAAAGAGAATAGAGGGAAAAGAGGGTTTGGAAGTATACCGTTAAATGAATTTGAGTGTAATTGTAAACAGTTAAAATCAAGAAACGGAATCATATTAGATTACCTGGAGGGGATAGAAAAATGAAAAAGTGTAAATGGTGCGGTTCAACAAATATAGAATATGATGAATTTATACCAGCTGAGAAGCCTGAATATATAAGAAAAATATTTATTTGTCATAACTGTGGTTACTATGGTTTTGAGGATTGGGTAAGAAGCAAAGAAGATGGAGGTATAAAGAAATGCTATCAATAGAATATTGTGCTAGGGGTATAGTTGCATACTTAGACGGCAATATAAAGTTATTTAAAGAATACAGAAATAAAGCTATAGAAATATATGAAGAAGAAAGAAATATGTGCAGTATAGGAGAAATGATACCAGCAAGGACAAAAGAAAAGTTATATAAGCTAGTTAGTTAAGGAGGATATAGAATGATATTATTTTATTTAATTTTAACATGTGCGGTTATGTTTAGTTTTGCTTTAGCTATGTTTACTTTATCAAATAGAGAGAATAGGCAATAGGAGAAAGGTATGAAGGCAGCAGGGATTTTAATTGGACTAGCTATAGCAATAACATTAGTGAGGATAAAAAGAAGCCATAAAAGAAAATAGGAGGGTGAGCATGAAATATAAATATAAAGGCGAAATATATGAAGATGAGTTTTTAGATACTTTAGATTTATTAGATGAATTGGAAAGTGACAAAAAAGTAGAATCTATAGGGGTTACAGTTTTTTTTATAGGTGGTGAATATGCTGGAACAGATGATGATATAGATGAGGTATTGTCATACTTTATAGATGAAGGAGACATAGAGATTGTTAAGGAGGACAGCTATGGAAGAAAATAAAAAAGAAATGCTAATATACCAGATAAACTCTTATATAGAGCAGGTGCTTAATTTAGTAGATAATCAAGGGAAATTAGATTATTTTAATATAGAGATTAAAAATCACCAAGGGAATTTAAACATGCAATGTAATATAGCAGACAGAAAGAAGGTGTATTAGATGAAGTTTCCAGTAAAGAAAGGTCAAATTATATATGTAGAGCAAAGCGATATGTTTATAAATACTTCTCCAAATTTATCGGAATATGTAGTAACAAGTGTTAATTCTAGAAGCTTTTATGCTAAGAGAAAAGATTCGCAAAATGACTACAAGCAACGCTTTGACAAAAAAACTGGAATATCCGATTCTATAGGTGGATTTATTGATGAAGCCTATCCAGATGAGGAAACATACAATGCTAAAATAGAAAAAATAAAAAAGACGGCGGAGCTAAAAATTTATATTAGTAAAAATATAAATAAGCTTGAACTAGAGGATTTAATAAAAATAGAAAAGTATATAAAAAAGATAATGGAATAAATTTACTTTTAGATGAATTAGAAGATATAGAGGTTATAGTTAAAACTAAATAAGTCCTACTGGACCACCAGCGGACACTTTGACTATAGAAATATAGTTGAGGTGTCCTTTTTTTATTAGGAGGGAAGATATATGAATTACTTCTCACAAATTAAAAGTATTAGAGAAACAGAAAAAGGAACGGATCTTATAGTTCATATTCCAGGAGAGCAGGTTGGCCATAAGATTACTAAATATAGAAATGAATCTGTAATAAATAGTGAAATAAGGATTGATGATAATAGAACCATTACAGCGGACCAAAGAAAGAAAATATATGCAACCATAAGAGATATAGCTAATTATTTAGGAGATTGGCCTGAATATTATAAAGAATTTCTAAAGTTTAATTTCTGTATGGAAAAAGGAATAGATTATTTTTCATTATCGGATTGTAGTATATCAGTAGCAAGAGACTTTATCACGTATCTTATAGATTTTATATTAAAAGAAGATATACCTTTATCGGATGAAGCTTTAAAGAGGACTGATGATATAGATAAATATTTATGGTCCTGTATAAAACATAAGAAATGTTGTATATGCGGGAAAGCAGGAGAAGAACATCATGTTGATACCATTGGCATGGGAAGGAGTAGAAGGACTGTAGATGATAGTGAAAATAGAAAGATGTGCCTATGTAGAGAACATCATACAGAGTATCACAAAATAGGACAAGAAGATTTTGAGAAGAAATATCACGTTTATGGGATTATATATCAGGGTTAGGAGGATTAAGGACATGGATAAAAAACAATTAAAGCAACTAAGATATTTAAAAAATGAAATAAAAATGTTAAAAGAGCAGATAGAGAACTTAGATTATACTATAACGACAGATTCAGTAAGAGGGTCTAGCCCTTATTTTCCTTACGTGGAACATAGTATAAAAATAACAGGGATTGATACAGAAGACTATAATCGTAAGACTAGAAGGTTACAAAGAAAACTAGAAATAAGGGTAGAGGAGTTATTAGATCTAGTAGAAGAAACGAATGATTTTATAGAGAGCATAGATGATAGCCTAATAAGGCAGATAATAAGCCTAAGATATATAAATGGGCTAACCTGGGGACAGGTAGCAGCACACATAGGAGGAAATAATACTGCTGATAGTGTAAGAAAAGTAGCTGAAAGATATTTAAAGTAAAGTTGTCCACTATGTCCGCTTTATAAGTGTTAATATGATATTAGGAAGAAATATAAGCTACAGGAACTTAATAGAGCAAGGATATATAATGTATTAAGGGCTATTACTACTTTAGAATAGACCTCCTGAAAGGGCATACCTTACTGCACAGGGTATGTCCTTTTTACATATTTAAAATGAGGTGAGAAACAAGTATGGAAATAGCAAAATGTAAATGTGGATATAAGCTAGAAAAACCTAAGTGGGAACACTTAATAAATCATATATAAAGGCGGAGGATATGCAGGGGAAAATAAATGTCCCTATTGTAAAAATAAAACACTAGAATTTAGTTTTAAAGTAGGTGATTAAATGACCATTAGAGAAATTATAAAATATAAAGACATAGATACATATAGAAGATTACAAAAGATATGTAGAAAGAAGAAGGTTGAATTAGGAGATAGGGTTGAGAGGTTGATGCAACATGATAGTTATAGGAGACAGGGTAGGAGAATAAGACAGGTTAAGTGGGGATAACGTAGAATAAAGAAGAATTTCCTCTTCAGATACAAAACAAACGAATGAGGTGGTGATATGGCGAAGAAAAAACGAAGAAATACAACATATAAAGATTGGATAACAGAAGAAGGATTAATAAAAATAGAAGGATGGGCTAGAGACGGGCTTATAAATGAAGAAATAGCTAATGAAATAGGAATACATCCATCAACTTTATACGATTGGCAAAAGAAATATCCCGAGATAGCCGAGGCCTTAAAAAGGGGAAAAGATGTAATAGACAGACAAGTTGAAAATGCACTATTAAAAAGAGCATTAGGTTATGAGTACGAAGAAATAACTCAAGAAAGAGCTCTAAAGAAAGATGTTAAAGGTAAACCTATGACTGATTTACATGGGTTTCCAGTATACGAAATGGTGACGACAAAGAAAGTTAAGAAAGAAGTAGTTCCAGATACTACAGCACAGATATTTTGGCTTAAAAATAGGAAACCAGAACAATGGAGAGATAAGAGAGATGTTAGCGTAGATGGAAATATAGATACAGGAACAGAAAAACTAGACTCTATCTTGGACCAACTAAAGGAAGATTGATAACATGAGCGAGCAATTATTGCTATCAGAGAAATACAAAGCTTTCCTTAAATATAATGCACCAGTAGAATTTTTAGAAGGGACTACTTTTGCAGGCAAAACTACAGTAGGAATTCCCAAGTTTATGTTTAAAGTTGCTGATAGTTCTAAGAAGTTGCATGTACTTAGTGGCTTAGATTTAGGAACCATAGAAAAGAATATAATAAATAAAGACTTAGGCATTATTGATATATTTGGTCCATTAGTAGAATATAACGCAAGCGGTAAAGGTCAGCATTCTTTACCTCATATAATATATAAAACACCACAAGGAGAAAGGATAATCTATGTACTAGGCTATGATAATAAGACTAGATGGAAGAAGGCTTTAGGCGGTCAATATGGCTGTGTATATATCGACGAGATTAATATAGCTGATATGGACTATGTAAGAGAAATAAGTATGAGATGCGACTATTTATTGGGAACACTAAACCCTGATGATCCAAATCTACCAATCTACAAAGAATATATTAATCATTCAAGACCATTGCCTGAGTATAAAAATGATGCACCACAAGAATTAAATAATATGCTAGATGAAGAACCAAAGCCCGGATGGGTACATTGGTTCTTTTCTTTTGATCATAATTTAGGATTAACAAAAGAAAAGAAAGAGCAGATCATAATGAACGTACCCAAAGGTACTAAACTATACAAGAATAAAATACAAGGACTTAGAGGCAGAGCTACAGGATTGGTATTCCCTAACTTTAGCAGGAAGAATAACGTTAGGTCTATAGATTGGCTTAAAAAGAGAATGGCTGACAAGAAGGATCCATTGAAGTTTGTACATTTCTCATGTGGAGTAGATACAGCTTATTCCCAAGAAAGCCCTGATACAATTAGCTTTATATTTCAAGGTATAACTGATAAAGGTCAATTAATCATCCTGGATGAAGAAGTATACAACAATGCTAATCTAGAGACTCCATTAGCACCTAGTGATATTCCTCTAAGACTAATAGCCTTTCTAGAGAGGAATAGAAAGAAGTGGGGTTTTGCTAGGGATGTATTTATTGATAATGCAGACCAAGCAACTATCACAGAGCTAAAGAAATATAAAAGGCAGCATGGATGTGTCTATAACTTCTTAAACGCTTATAAGAAAGTAGAAATAATAGATAGAATCCATCTTCAATTAGGATGGATAAATGTAAGTGAGATGAAGCCTATAGCTGATTATATAGTGTTAGACCATTGCGTTAATCATATAGCAGAATTAGAAAGCTATAGTTGGAAAGAGGATAAATATGAACCAGAGGACATGAATGATCATACAATTAATGCATCGCAATATGGATGGATTCCATTTAGAAATAAAATAGGAATAGGAGGATAACAATGGGAGATAAAGACTTAATTAAGATAAGAGATTTATTTAGAGAATGTGCTGATATTATAGATGAGATTTTAGCATTAGAGGAAAGAGAAAATAATGGCGAAGATACAGAAAAAGACTTAGAAAGTATTCTTGGTAGATATATGATAAAAATGATAGAAATAAATGCTTTGAGCCAAAAGTTATAGGAGGTTTTAAATATGGGATTGAAAGAGGTGATACAAGGAATGGTAGCAAAACTACTAAACATAGTGCCAGCAACGGACAACCAAATATCCATCAAAGAGCCATTAAGTCATGCGGGAACAGTATTAAGAAATAGAATCTGGTATAGGGGAGATCCATCAGAACTGGACCAGTTTTTTAAACAAATTGCTACAGATGATGTGGGAAAGTCAAGGTTTTGGGCAGCAGTACCATCTGCTGATTCAAGCATAAGGAAGTTTCATAGTGGTTTACCTGGTGAGATAGTAGATAAGTTGGCTGATATTGTAATTTCTGATTTAGATAGCATAGAGTTAACAGAACAAGAACTATGGGACGATATAGCACTAGACAATAAGTTTACTGATAAAGTCCTAGGAGAAGCTATAAAAGATACTCTTATAGATGGTGATGGAGCTTTCAAACTAAGTGTAGATACAGAAACAACAGAATATCCAATAATAGAATTCTTTAGCGGCTCAGATGTGGATTATAGATATAAAAGAGGTAGGCTCCAGGAGGTAGTATTTTATGCTTACTATACTCATGAAAAAGAAACCTATAGGTTAGAAGAAATATACGGTAAAGACTTTATAGACTATAAGTTATACAATAAGCACGATAAAGAAGTGCCATTATCCAAAGTGCCAGAAATAGCCCATTTAACTAAAGTTACATTTACAGGTGATTTTATAATGGCAGTACCTATGAAGTTCTTTAAATCTCCTAAGTTTGAGAACAGAGGAAATTCTATATTTGAACGTAAGAGTGATAACTTTGACGCATTAGATGAAGTTATATCCCAATGGATAGACGCAATAAGAGCAGGAAGGGTCAAGAATTATATTCCTGAAGATTTAGTGCCTAGAAATCCTGATACAGGTGCAGCTATGAGGCCAAATCCATTTGATAATCAATTCATTAAAATAAGTTCTTCAATGAAGGAACAGCAACCTGATGTAATAGACCAGATACAAGCAGATATAAATTATACTGCTTTTGTTGAAAGCTATGCAAGCACCTTGGATATGTGTTTACAAGGGATCATATCGCCAGCGACGTTAGGGATAGATTTAAAGAAAACTGATAATGCAGAAGCTCAAAGAGAAAAGGAGAAGACTACTTTATATACAAGAGGAAAGATAATTGATGTATTAAATGAAGTAATTCCTTTACTGGTAGATACAACATTAAAAGTATATGACAATATGAAAAAACAATCTCCAGGAGAATATGAGGAAAATGTAACTGTATCCTTTGGAGAATATGCAAGCCCTGATTTTGGTAGTGTGGCGGAAGTAGTAGGACAGGCTAAGGCCATGGGCATTATGAGCTTAGAGCAAGCTATTGAGGAGTTATATGGAGATACTTGGACAGAAGAAGAAAAAGCTTTAGAAGTTAAAAGAATTAGAGAAGGCGACAAAGTAATAGATGAACCCGCTGCATGGGTAGATAGATTTAATAAAGGGAAACAAGAGGATTTAGAAGATGATGAAAGCAACGAAGGCGAAGAAGTGACAGAAGATGAAGAATAAAAAGAATTATGATATAAGAACTATTTTCATGGAGATGGAACTAGAATTAATTAGATCTATGAAAAGAAATTTATCTAGGCATGAGGAGGAAGAGCTTAAGCAAGGCTTTAAGTTTGAACAATGGCAATCTGCTAAATTAAGAGATTTAGAAAGATTTAGAAGAGAGAATATAGAAATTATAGGTGAATATAGCAAACCTATAGAAGAAGTAATTCATCATACATTAGTAGAAACTTATGAGGAGTCCCAGAACAATGTAAATGAATTTATAAAAGAAATAAAAAATGAATATGTAGATAATGTCTTTGTTAGATTACCAGGGGATTTAGAGCCAATAACACCCCCTGTAGAAAGTGAACCTATGAAAGATATGGTAGAGGAAGTAATAGAGAACGTAAGAATATGGCAAGAAGCCCCTACACCTAGGGATGAGGTCTTTTTTAGAACTAACGATAATAAGTTTAATGCACTTATGGAAACAGTTGAAAAGGATTTTAATAAAGCTAATTCGGCAGTATTAAGGCGTATGGATGATATATATAGACAAACTATATTTAAAGCACAGGTTAACTATAATACAGGAAGTGTCGGATTAGATAAAGCTATAGATATGGCTATTGGGGATTTTTTAGAGAAAGGCATAGATGCAATAACTTATAGTGATGGTAAAAAAGTTAATATAGCTTCTTATGCAGAAATGGCACTTAGAACAGCCAATCATAGAGCCTATTTGATGGGTGAAGGTAAGAAAAGGCAAGAAATGGGATTATCCTTAGTTGTGGTATCTGCTCATGCTACGGCTTGTGAGTTATGTGTGCCTTGGCAAGGGAAAGTACTTATTGATGATGTATACAGTGGAGGAAGTAAAGAGGATGGAGATTATCCTTTGCTAAGTACTGCTATGGAAAAGGGTCTAATGCATCCAAATTGCAGGCATAATCTTAATACTTACTTCCCGGGAATAACTACATTGCCAAAGGTGCCAGATATGGAAGGTGTAGAAGAAAATTACAAAAGAGAGCAACAACAAAGGCATATTGAAAGACAGATAAGGAAATATAAGAGATTAGCTGAAGGGTCTATTGATAAACAAAATCAAAAGAAGTATAAAGGCAAGACTAAAGAATGGCAAGAGATCATGAGGGAACATTTAAAAGAAAATCCTCAATTAAGGAGAGCATATAGCAGAGAACAAAATAAAATCTCTGTTGTAAAAGTAGAAAACAATGATATACTAAGTAGTAAGGAATGGTTAAAATCTGAGTTTTCAAATGAAAAGAAATTTAATAAGCATATAGAAAAACATTTAGTGGAGTATGGAGATATTACTCCAGAAGAATATCTGAATACAGCTAGGAATTTATTAGCTGAACCGTTAAGTGAAGATGTAGAGGGATTTTTAGGTGATGTAAACTTTGTATTTAAGTATAGAAAAAGCACTAATGATTTTGCTATAGGTAGGGCTGATGGTAAAATCTCAACATTATTTAAACCTAATGAAAAATTAAAGTATTGGGAAGAGCAAGTTGAATTATTTAAGAATAAGGAGGTATAGGTCTATGAAATGTCCAGTATGCAATAACGAGGTGGATATGTTTGATATTTGTGACAATTGTAACTACCAAAATAGTGGACCAAAAGAAAAATTAGACGGACCGACAGGACCAAATAAAATGACATTAAGAGAAGCGAAAGAAGCCTATAAAAAAGGTGAAAAGATAATATAACTAAGCACTTACTAAATAAAAATAGTGAGTGCTTTTATTATGCTTAAAAATGGAGGGATTAATATGGCTACAGCTACACAAGTAACATTGATTATATGTTTAACAATTGTAACTCTATATTTACTTGAAAAGAAAGGAGATAAATAAATGTGAAGGGTCTCGATGAAGTATTAAGAGATGTCGATGGAGATTTAGTT
Organism: Anaerosalibacter massiliensis; assembly: GCF_024623155.1. Taxonomy (NCBI): domain Bacteria; kingdom Bacillati; phylum Bacillota; class Tissierellia; order Tissierellales; family Sporanaerobacteraceae; genus Anaerosalibacter; species Anaerosalibacter massiliensis. Next base: position 143,025 of record NZ_JANJZL010000002.1, on the reverse strand, counting down.
GAAGCCTGGCATAAGTTTCAACCAGATTTAGTTTTTGAAAGAGAATTTGCAACCAATGAATACAAAAAAGCAGAAAAAGCTATACATTTAGATTATGGGAACCTAATCATCATGAGCGTTAAGCTTCAAAATGGCTATATATTAGTCGAACATTCAATATGCATGGATCCAGAGAAATCTGATGTCAATAAGGGCATTGAAATTTGCAAAGAAAAGATACTTAGTAAGCTGCTTGAAATATATCGGCCTGTAGAGATTAAGGATCCTAAAAAGTTAAAGAAGTTTTCAATTAAAGCCAAATAGGGCTTTTTTATTTTGTCCTAAATAAGACTTTAAACTGTTTGTTACCCACTTTAAGGGTTCTGGGTATAACTGAACGCAACTCCTAACAGGGAGCAACCTGTATAAATATGCTATTGGAGGTAATAGAAAATGGATTGGATTTTAAAGTTAGTTGAGAAACACACAAAAGATGGAGTATTAGACCAAGAAGCACTAATGAAAGATATCAATAAAGAGTTTCCTAATCATGCAGTGCCTAAGGAGCAATACAATACCTTAGCTGATACTAAGAAAAAGCTTGAAGGGGATATTGCAACTAGAGATAAACAGTTAGAAGATTTAAAGGAAATAGATGCAGAAGGATTGCAAAAGCAGATTGAAACATTGCAGGAGGAAAATAGGACAGCTAAAGAAGATTATGAGAAGGAGTTAAAAGGCCTTCAATTATCTAACGCCATTAAACTGGCCATAAATGGCAAGGTTCATGATGAAGAACTAGTAGCTGGATTAGTAGATAAAGAAAAAGTAGTAATTGATGATGGAAAGGTTATAGGTTTGGATGAACAAATACAATCATTGCAGGAAAGTAAATCTTTTTTATTTAAAGAAGAAAAGCAAGAAGGAGAACAGCAACAACAAAATGGATTCCAGAAGATAGGCAATGAACCGCCTAACAATGTCCAGGCAATGGATGATGCAATAGCAGCTGCATTTGGAAACACCGAAGAATAATAAAGAAAGGATGATTATTAATGAGTATTAATTATGCCGAAAGATTTGAAAGGCAAATAGAACAGCAATTTGAAAGAGAGTTAACATCTGCCGATATGGCAGCAAATAGAAGATTTAATTTTATAGATGCACAAACTATTAGAGTAGCAACTGTAACACTAAGTGGATATAGAGATCATGCTAGGGATGGATCTAAGAATAGGGGAGCAGTAGGTAATACTTATCAAGCATTTTCTTTAACTCATGATAGAGATATTGAGTTCTTTGTAGATGAGATGGATGTAGACGAAACAAATCAAGTATTATCGGCAGCTAACATTACAGCAGTATTTAACCAAGAACAGGCTATACCAGAGCTAGATAGCTTTAGGTATTCTAAACTTTACTCTGAATTTGTGGCCAATGGTGGAGTAGTAAATACTGAAACCTTAACAGAGGCTAATATACTGCAGGTATTCGATAAGATGATGGAAGATATGGATGAGGCAGCAGTACCTCAATCTGGAAGAATGTTGAAAGTTACACCACCAGTCTATACCATGCTAAAAAATGCAGAAAAGATTCAAAGAACCTTAGATATTTCAGGTGGAGCAAATAGTATTAATAGAAATGTAAGGTCTTTAGATGAAGTAACTATAGTTACAGTACCATCTGATAGGATGAAAACTGTATATGACTTTGCAGATGGATTTAAACCAGGAGAAGGATCTAAGCAGATAAATATGATGTTATACCATACATCTGGTATACTAGCACCTGTAAAAGTAGCAGATGTTTACTTGTGGAATAAAGGACAAACTCCTGATAGTGCTTTTGGATATTTATATCAAAATAGAATGTATACAGATTTATTCGTAATTAAAGCTAAGAAAGATGCAATAGCAATAAATGCAGATGTTGCTGATGTAGAAGGATAGGAGGTAATAAGCATGTTACTTGCAATAAAGGCTAATAGGGAATATAAAATAACAGAAGATGAAAAGCAAAAGTATATTAATATGGGTTATAAAATAGCTAAGTTAGAAGAAGGCAAATTAATATATGAAAAAGTAGAGACCAAAGAAGATAAGAAAATAGTGGAGTTAGAAAAAGAGAACGAAAAGCTAAAGAAAGAAATTGAGAAATTAAAGAAAGATGATAAAAAGAAAGGGAAGAAAAAAGGAGAGGGCAAATAGCTCTCTCTCTTTGATTTTAAGGAGTGAGTTATTTGGCTTATGTAGATTATGAATATTATAAAAATACATTTGGTGGGTCCTTAGACGAAGTAACAGCTAAGAAATTACTAGAAGAATCATCTGACCAGATAGATAGATTAACCTATGGAAGAATTAGAAAAAGAGGATTCAATAACCTCACAGAATACCAGCAAGAGTTAATCAAAAAAGCGGTATGTCATCAAACAGACTTCCTAGACAATTATGGAGAATATTTAAGTAGCCCTTTGGACGGCTTTAGTATTGGTGATGTAAGTTTATCTTTTGATAAAAGTAACCAAGGTGCAGGTGGAATAATAGCAGACAAAAAGGTACTAGACTACTTAGCTCAAACTGGCCTTACAGTTAGGAGGTTATAGTTATGAAACTTCCATTTCCTGATTGGTGTCTAGTTACACCTATAAAAGTATACGCAGAGGTACCTGGTGAAGATGGTGTAACCAATACATTAATATTTGATGGTAAATGTAATTTTAGTGAAAGGTCTAGGACCACACTTAATGAACAAAAACAAGTAGTAGAGCTAACTGGCAAAGCTTTATTTAAAGATGACATTTATCCAGGACAGCCAATAAAAGGTTATGTAATCGTTGATGGTATAAAAAGGTCTATCTATAGAAGTAGAAAACCCCGCAATCCAGATGGGACTATATATTCAACAGAATTGGACTTGATGTAATATGAAAGTTAAGGCAAAACTTAAACTTAATCCCAAGGCTATAAAAATGATGAAAGAAGGAGCAGTAAAAGCCTTGCCCTTAACCATGGAAGCTACGAAAACTGAGATAAATAATATGCAAGTAGTACCTAAGGAAACTGGTAATCTTGAAGAATCTGCAGTAGTAGGAGTAGAAGAAAATAAGGGTTATATAAGTTATCCTGGACCTTATGCTAGAAAACTATTTTATCATCCTGAATACAATTTTAGAACAGATAAAAATCCTAATGCCCAGGGTAGATGGTTAGATCCATTTATCCATGGAGATAAAAAACATTTGCTAGCCAAGACTTACGGTAAATTTTTAAAAGAAAATTCAGGTGGGGTGATTAAATGACTATAAGTGATTTCAAAGATTGGTTAAAAACTAAGATAGATTGTCCTACCTGGTATGTTGGTGGACTTAGGACAACAGATGAAAAAGCTATAGTAATTTATAATGGCAGGGCTTTTGTTAATCCTATGGCTATTGGTGGACCTCAGAATAGTAGTTATAGAGGTAAAGGTATTAGGATATTGATACATTGGAATAAAAATGTTAAGGAAAGTGAATTAAAGGCCCAGGAAGTTTACAACACTCTATATGGATTGACTGGCGTAGAGATAGCGGGAAAAAGAATAATTAAATTTAATATGAGAGATCCAGAACCTGTCTACCTTGGGGTAGATGATTCTGGTATTTATGAATATGTAATTGACTTGGAGATGATAGTTGAAAGGTAGTGATAAGAATTGAAGGATAGAGAAGATATAAAGAACAGCGAAGAAACAAAGAATGATGAAATTCCAATAAAATTGATGGGAGGTAGTGAGAATATGGCAACAGTAACAAGTGGTGTATTCCCTGTTTTTAATATTGATTTTAAGATAGGGACTAAAGGCAGGGCAAGTGCTGAGGAAGATATGAAGATCATAAAAGATTTAGAGTCCTTTTCTATATCTATAGATGGAAATACAGAAGAATGGACTCCAATGGACACTGAGGGATGGCAAAGAAGATTAATGACTGGGAAAGGATTCACACTTAGTTTAAATGGTAAAAGGCATATAGGAGATCCTGGTAATGACTATGTAGCTTCTACAGCTTGGAAAAGTGGCTTAGATTGCTCTAGTAAGTTTGAAGTTGCTTTTCCAGATGGATCTACTTTAAGCTTTGATTGCATAGTAGATGTTAGTAATCCAGGAGCAGGAGATAGTACAGATGTAGCTAACTTAGAGTTTGATGTATTAAGTGATGGCAAGCCTAAATATAGCGAATCTGGAACACCACCTGTAGAAGGATAAGAAAGGATGATATAAACATGATTAATGCGATAATAAAAGAAAACATTCCTGAGAATAGATTAATATGTCTTACTAAAACAGCCGGGGATGATGAAGATAAAATATATTTAAGGTTAACAAAAGAAGGTGAAATACCTGACTTTTATTCCAGAAAAGATGTTGTAAAAGGTGAAGAAGTAAAAATTGCTATAGGTAATAATAAGAAGTGGAAAGCTGAAGCTTTTGATGATATCCCAGCAGGTGTTCTCTTGGTTAGTATAGGTGATGGAAAGGTTGCTAGGGCAGAGGGTAGAACTATAGAAGCAGCTGTAGGGTATTCTTTGCATAAAGTTAAAGCAGGGGAAGTGGTAGAGTTTGTTTTTCAACCACAAACACATAAAGCCTGGGTAGATAAGGTTAATAAAGCAATAGAAGGAATAGGGGGAGATGGTGAATAATGAGTAAAACAATTGATATATCTGCAAAGTTAACAAATGAAAGGCCTAAATTAAAATTAGCAAAGGACAAAATATATGAAATAGACGATAGAAAGAATACTATTTTAAAACTTAATCGAAAGATGCAAAACTCTGACATAAACGACATAGAAGCTATAGACGAATTTATAGCACTTGTATTGGGTGAAAAAGCAGCTAAAGAAATAAATGATATGAATCTATCTATAGTAAGCTATCAATCAATCATGATAGCAATTATGGCTGCAATAACTGGTGAGGAGTACGAAGTAGCGGAGAAACGATTTCGTGAATCGGCAGGGATGTAGTACTGGGCATAGTGAAGTATGGTTCGATTTATACGAAGATTGGGGGCTAATTGAAGCCTCCTTTGCTACTCAATATGGAATAAGGCTTAGGAATGAACCAGACATGTCCTGGGGAGAATTTACAACATTATTGGCTGGGATAATGCAAAAAACACCTCTAGGGCAGGTTATATCTATCAGAAGTGAAAATGACAAGGATATGTTAAAACACTTCACAAAAGAGCAACATAGAGTTAGAGATAAATGGAGAAATAGAAAAGTGAAGAAATTAGTCACAATGGGTAAAAAAGAGGCAGAAAGCCAAATACAGATGTTTCAAGATATGTGTAAAAATGCTTTTGGTAAAAACTAACTGGCAATTATAAATTTTGTATAGTATGATTATGGTAATTACATACTATACAAAGGGGGAAATTTCTATGGAAAACAAAAAAGAAAAGAAACCACTACTGAAAAGATGGTGGTTTTGGCTAATTGTAATTATAATTGCTATTGCTGGCCTTGGTGGAGGGTCTGATGAAGATAATACTAAATCTGCTGAAGTAAATCAAAGTGAAAAAGCAGGAGATAAAAAGGACAAAAAAGATAAGAAAGATAAGAAAAAAGAGGAAGAAGTATACAAGGTAGGCGATTCTTTTGAAACTGGTAAACTAGGAGCAAAGATATTAGAAGCAGAAGAAAAAGAAGAGTTTACCAGTGATAATGAATTTATAGACAGTGTTAAAACTGAAGGAAAGTTTATAGTTGTAACTGCAGAATTAACTAATAATGATGAGAAATCAAGGATGTTTTCATCAACAATGTTTAAAATTATAGATGATAAAGATAGAGAATTTGAAACCTTAACAAACGCAGATTTAATGATGATATTAGATGACAAAAATTTATTTTTAGAAGAATGTAACCCAGGCATGAGCAGGACTGGAGTTTTTGTATTTGAAGTACCTAAAGATGTAGAATCATATTCCTTAAAGGTTTATAGTGGAGTAGGAACTGCTTCTAAAGGTGCGGTAACCGTAAAATTAAAATAATCAAAGAAAAGGGGTTATTTTATGCACGAAAGACATGTATTTAGTCCAAGTTGGTTAAGTCTTGTTCCTCATTTTATCTTGATAGGATTGATAGTTGGTGTGTATACATTCACTAGACAGCTTCTACGAATCCTTACAACGAAAATTGAAGTTGATGGAGATATGGTATATGGCAAGGTGGGCATACTAAATAAAAGTACTCAAAATAGCCCGATTAACCAGATACAGAGTGTAAGGGTAGATAAGCCTTTTTGGGGTAGGATTTTTAATTATGGAGATGTAAAAATAACTACTGCGGGAGATGGATATCTATACAAAGGAATATCTAACCCTGAAGAACTAAGAAGAATTATAAATAATCATATGTAAGAGAGCAGAATGAAGCAACTACTATTTTATAGTAGTTGCTTTTCTTATGCCTGAAAGGTGGTGAGAAGATGGCAGATGGTGTTACTGCTGTTGGTACGATAGAATTAGATGTGGAATTTTCTGATGCTTCTATATCTAAAGAAATGGAAAAGTTAGATAAAGTTATTAGCGGCAGCGACTTAACAGCAGGATTTAAAAACTCTATAGATGGGCTTGTGAAGGGATTAAATGACTTTGTAAAAAAAGACATAACTAATCTTACTAACTCTATAAAAGAATCAATGGATGAATTAGCAGAACTAAATAAACCTCTGGAGGTTGATACAAGTCAAACAGAAAATAAACTCTTAAGTATGTTTAGAAGAATAAATATTTTTGCTAGGGAATCAGTAGATAAGACGACTAATGATATTAGGAATTTTGGACAAGTAGGAGCTGAGTCAGGAAATCAAGCAGCAAAAGGCATAAAACAGTTAAAATCTGAATTAAAGGAAACTGAAGATCAAATTAATAAAACTAAAGATGCTATTGAAAGACTGTCATATGGTAAACAATACTCTGGAGATAATGAAGGCCAGATTTCAAGTTCAAAGTATGATGCTGCTATATCAAAGCAAGAAAAACAGTTAGCAGGGTTAGAATCAAAAGCTTCAACTTTGAAACAAGAAATAACACAACTGGGAAATGAAACAGAAAGTTCTGGTAGAAAGCTAGGCTTTTTCGGGAGAAAGAATGATGAAGCTGGCAATAGTGCTGAAAAGGCGTCTTTGAAAACTAGGCTTTTTGGCAATGAAATGAAAAATACTAGTTCTAAAGCTAACGGTCTTGCATCTGTAATAAATAGATCCTTTAAATCTATTTTAAGAAGACTATTTATCTACAATGTAATTATGAAAGGGATTAGAGGAGTAATGGATTATATGTGGGCAGCAATGCAAACAAACGCACAATTTGTCGCTTCTTTAAATCAAATTAGAACTAATTTAATAGTAGCCTTTCAGCCTATTTTTGAGTTTGTATTACCTGCGTTAAATGCTCTTATGCATGGAATAGCGGTTGTAACAACTTATATAGCAACTGCAATATCGGCGTTGTTTGGTAAGACATACAAACAATCATTTAATGCAGCAAAAGGCATGAATCAAGCTATGAAAAGCATAGGCGGAGTTGGTAAAGCAACAGAAAAAACAGGCAAGAAAGCCAAGAAGGCTGGGAAAGCAGCCAAGAAAGCAGGCGAAGAAGCTAAGAAAGCCTTGGCTCCTCTTGATGAAATCAACCAGCTAGATTTAGGAAAAGACAAAGGCACTGGAGCTGATGATATTCCTGATATTCCTTCCCCTGGTGGAGGTGGCGGCGGTGCGCCTGGTTTTGAAATGACAATGCCAGACATGTCTGCTATCGACATGACTGGAATAGATAAGTTTAAAGAAATCATGTCTAAAATATTTGAACCCTTTAAACTTGCTTGGGAAAATGAGGGACAAGCAACAATAGATGCAATGAAGTATGCATTTGGTGAAATAAAAGAATTAGTAAAATCAATAGGTGCAAGTTGGTTAGAAGTTTGGACAAATGGTACTGGGCAAGAATTGTTGGAAAGTATGCTGAGAATATTACAACTTATATTTAATATAATCGGTGATACTGCAAGGGCAACAAGAGAAGCATGGGACGAAAATGAAAGAGGAACTCAATTAATACAGGAATTTCATAATATGTTGATAAATATTTTACATCTAATAGAAAGTATAGGAAATAGTTGGCGGAATGCATGGAACAATGGTACAGGTAAAGAAATAATGGCAAATATACTAGAAATATTAACGAATATAGTTGGAGTCATTGGCGATATAGCAAGATCTTTTGAAACTGCCTGGAATACAGCTGGAATTGGTAATGCTATTATGCAACATATACAAAATATAATAAATCATATTTTAGAACTAGTAAATAGATTGACAGGAGCATTTAGAGAAGTATGGGGCGAAGTTGGAGACACTTTAGCGAGAGTGTTTTTAGATACTCTAAGAAACATATTAGGTGTCCTTGACCATTTAGGAGAAAAACTAGTTTGGGTTTGGGACCATGGCGGAGAACACTTATTCAAGGGATTTTTAAAACTTGCTTCTAAAGTTCTTGAATTAGCTGGATATGTAATAAATGAACTTATAATGCCTCTTGCACATGGGTTTATAGAAATAGCTGGACCGGCCGTTGCTGGACTTATGGATGCAATTGGATACTTATTAGATATATTCACAGAGCTAATAGATTGGTTATTAGGTGATGGTAAGCCTGTATTAGATACTATAATAACAGTCTTAAAAGATATGGCTATCGCTTTTGGAATAGTTAAAGGTGCAATTCTTGCTAAAAATGCAGTATTAGCAATATATACAGGCGTATTAGGAGTAGCTAAAATTGCTGTAACTGGTTTTAAAATAGCTATGACCGCTATAACATCTCCAATGGGCTTGGCTGTTATAGCAGTTATGGGCATAATTGCTGCATTAAGGCACATGGGTGTAACATTTGATGATGTAAAAAAAGGAGTTAAAAAATTTGTAAAAGCTGTAGTTGCCCCCTTTGAATGGCTCTATGACGTTTTAGTCGGACACAGTATCGTCCCCGATTTAATGGATGGAATAGATGGATGTTTTGGAGGTATGTTTAAGAAAGTTACAGATACAACTGGAAACTTAGTAAATAAAGTTGTAGGATTCTTTAGTAGTTTAAAAGAGTCCTCAAAGAATATATGGAACAAAATAGCTGACTTTATGACAAATCCTATCGGCAAGGCTAAAGAAGGAATTAGTAGTAAGGTTTCAAGCTTAAAAACGTCTGTTACAAATAAATGGGGGCAAATCAAAAGTGGCATATCTAGCACGAGAAGGAATCTAATAAATGCCATGATGTCTCCATTTAAAGCTGCTGATAAAGATATAAACGGTGTAGTTAAAAATGCTAAGAATTGGGGAAAAAATTTAATCAGCAACTTTACTGATGGAATACACTCAATGAGACGTAAAGTGAAAGATGCTGTAAGTAGTGTAGCAAGCACAGTTTCTGACTTTCTAGGTTTCCATTCACCCGCTAAAAAAGGACCAGGAGCAGAGGCGGACAAATGGATGCCAAACTTAATGGGCATGTTAGCTGATGGTATAGAAGATAACATATACGAAGTAAGTGCAGCTGTAAATATGACAGCAGGATCCTTAGAAGGTGTACAAAATTCTAGCAATAGTGATAATTTAGCTAACACTATAAGCTCAGCTATCTTAGGAAGTGCACAGAATACAGAAGGTGGAGATACAACGATAATAGTAAAAATTGGAGAAGACACCTTGGCTGAAAAAGTTGCATCAGAGATAAACAGAAAATCCCGTTCTAGCGGCGAAGCAATAATAGAAATATAGGAGGTGTAGGATGGCTACAATAAAAATCAATGGTGTAGGCTTGCCTGCACCTACTAAAATTAATATACCTAGATTTGATTTAGATTCTGGAGATACTACAAGAAATGAAGCGGGATACATGCAAAGAGATAGAATTAGGCAAGGAATTTATAAAATAGAGCTTGAATGGAGAATGTTAACTAGTGCAGAAGTAAATAAAATAGAATCTTTAATACAACCATCAAGTGTGAGTGTTACTTTCCCAACTCCAAGGGGAATGGTAACAAAAAGAATGTATGCAGGGGATAGAAAAATAGATATGGTAGTTGATAGCTGTTGGAACATGTCTTTTAATTTAATCGAGTACTAAGGAGGTGATAAATTGTATCCTACAAGTGATACTTACAAAGAAAAAGTTAAAGAACTAGATAGAACATGGGAAACTAAAGTTGACATTGAACATGAAAAAGGTACATTACATTTAACCGACAAAGATATTGCACTAGGTGGTATGTCTGTAACTGAAAAGACACAGCCTGGAGAGGATTTTGGCATAGGTGGTACTGTTGCTAGTGATTTAAGCTTGAAGATATTGAATAGAACAGGTGGAGGGAATTTATTAAAAAATAAGGATTATTCTCAAGACAACGAATATCAAACTATAGTTAAGACAAATGAATCGTTTGAAGGACAACCTATTTATAAAGCAACTAAAAAGAAAAAAGGTACTCCCGCAACTCCTTTGGCTACTATAGATATACGAAAAGGCGAAACGTATACAGCTTCTATTTGGACAAAAACAGAACAAGATGCAGAAGTATTTTTATCAATGCTTAGTTTTTATAAAAACTATCATAGAGCATTAGTGCATGGCACGAGAATTGGAGAATGGGAAAGATTAATAGTAACATATACGAACGATAGCGAAGAAGATTTAAAAGATGTTAGCGTATACTACTATCCTGCAAATGGGGAAGGTGGAGAAGTAACATATTTTACTTGTCCTAAATTAGAAAAAGGCGACCAAGCTACACCTTGGGAAGATGACTATTCAGACATAGACTTTACAGGGGCTAAAATAAAACCTTATGTGATGTTGACGGAAGATGATGAGGGAAGAAATTTGTTAAAAAGAACAACCGATAAGTACCAAAGCATAGATACTGGTACATGGTTTAATAGGTTAAATGAATATCCTAAAGCTTTAAATCCTATAGAAGATTTTGGTCTACAAGTTGGTGATACTATTGTATATAGATTATATTTAAAAACAAATGTGGATGTAGGTGCTGTTGCAAGGTTAACTTTCTATTCAGACGATAATTATAGTGACAAAACAACTATAACAGGTAATGTTATATCCGAAAATAGTGAAGGATATTCAAGTGTAGTTGTCACCTTAACTGAAAAAATGAAATATATTGATGTAAATATTCAAAACGGTAAAGCGGGTGAGATTAATTCCAATATTGTTGAATATAAAAAACCTAAACTAGAAAAAGGAGATACAGCTACCGACTGGCGACCTGCTGTTGAGGACTGGTCTGAACCTATTCCGCTTGGCATATTCAATGTAGATACTCAATCTAGATTTAGAAGCACAATTGAGTTGAAGGCTATGGATAACATGATTAAAATGGATAGGCCATATAGTTACTCTAAACTAAGTTATCCTGCAACCTTGTATCAAATATACGTTGACGTTTGTTCAACTTGCAACTTATTGCCTGCTACACACAACTTTTTACACAAAGACCTATTAATAAAAAATAGGCCAGAAGGTGATTTAAGCTGTAGGGATATTTTAGGTTTTGTAGCTCAATTAAGTGGTAGCTTTGCAAAAATAACTAGAGATGGAAAAGTGGCTTTAAAATGGTATGAACCTACAGGATTAGAATTAGGTCCTATGAATAGAGATGATTTCAAACCTTCTGATGAGGAAATCAATATTACAGGGATTATGTTTAAAGAAAGCGACGAGAAAACATATTTAGTTGGCACAGATGATTATGCTATAGATTTGACTGAAAATCCTTTATTGCAACAAGATTATAGTAAAGTTTTACCTGCCATACTAAACAAAATCAAAGAAATTAAATTTAACCCTTACACAGTTAGTAAATGGCAAGGTAATCCTGCCATTGAAGCTGGGGATATGGTAAGACACATTGATGTAGATGGCAATGTATTCGACACTATAATAACTAGCTCAACTTATAGATATGGAATGAAAGGCAGCATGGAAGCTAAAGCAAAAAGTGAAGTAAACAAAGGATATAAAGGTTCTACAAGTAAAAAGTTAGCTAATGTAGTACAAAAGATAGAAAATAATAGAGTAGAAGTTGAAGATAAGCTTACTTCTGTGGAACAAGCACAACTTAATGCTATGCAGTTGATGGCTAATATGCTTGGAGGGCATGCAATTGTTGAAGGAGACGCCTTTTATATTGCTGATAATGTAGATCTATCTAAGGCTAAAAAGGTGTGGAAATGGGGCATGGGTGGTTTTGCATACTACCCTGATGGATTAAACAATCCTCCCTCAACTGCTGTAACTGCCGACAATTCTATAGTAGCAATGTTGGTTGCTGCTCATATTATTACAGCCGATATGGTGAGGACTGGCATCTTACAATCAGAAGATGGAAATACGTGGATAAACTTAAACAATTCTCAATTTAATTTTGCAAATATGATAACTTGGGATGGCAAAGAATTTAAAATAAACTTTAATAAAGCAGGATTAGCAGTTGGTGTGGCAAATTTAGTAAGAAGATCAAAAGACAGAAAAGTTAGCTCATCCTATTTAGTTGGGACATATAATATTACAGAAGATTGGGAAACGAATACAACTTATTCCATAACTATAAAAGGTAATATAAACAATGGACAAGAATTTGGAATATGGGCAAATGGTCCAGGAATGCAGGTTGCTACCCTTAAGTATGACAAAGCTACAGGATTACACAAAGCTACGTTTACAACACCATCAACAATAGACAATAGAGAACCTAAAACTTTAAGAGTCTATAATTATCCTTCCAGTGGAGCAACTAATGCCGCTATAGATTGGATTAAACTTGAAAAAGGTTCTGTTAACACAGGGTGGACACCTGCTGAGGGAGAACTTGAAGGAGTATCTTATAGTTTCACAGGCGATGCTGCAATATTAAAAGGAGCAGGATTTATTATTTTGAATAATAATAGTGTACCTGTGATGCAAGGAGATGCACAAGGTAATTTATCTATGACAGGAGACTTTATAACTTATAACAACGGGCAAAAAGCTTTAGAGATGGTAAACAACGAATTAAGATTACATGATTGGCAAGGAACAACTAGAGTTGACCCTGTTGGACAATTGTATGCCGCTAGAAGGGAATATGATGCAAATAAACCAGGGTTTAGTATAGCAAATAGGAAGAACGCTTATTTAGCACTTACTTATAGAAAAGATAGTGCATACTATGCATACATTGACTTTGATAAAGATAATGTGTTAGGTAACTCTCAAGACTATCCAATTGTGTTTTGGGAAAGACCATTATTTCGAAATCCAGCAAGATTTGATGGCACTGTTTATTTCGGTGGACAAAGACATAAAATTTTTAATGCTACTAAGGGAGCGTTAGTTATAGAAGTAAATGATGGAGATACGACCAGAGGTTTTACGTTACAAGGAGACACTCAAGGTTCTAAAGTTTTGGAATTTCGACCTTGGTGGAAAGAAGAAATAGCACTGTGGAGGAACACTTTAATAAGTGGAAATCTCTCTGTTACAGGCTCAAAAAACTCTCTACAAGAAACAAAACACTACGGGCAAAGATTATTAAATGCACTTGAGACAGCAGAATACTATTTTGCTGATTTTGGTTTTGGTAAAATTGGCGAAGATGGGAAGTGCTATATTTATATTGATGACATATTTAACGAAACGGTAAACACAGAAGTAGAGTATCACGTTATTTATGGCAAGTATGGAGAAAATGAAAATAGCAAAATTATAACAAAAGAAAGACACAAAAATTATTTTGTTGCAAAAGGTACACCTGGACTTGAATTTAGCTGGTTTTTGGTTGTAAAAAGGAAAGGATATGAACATAACAGATTAGAACAACCTGATAATCTTAACCTTGAGAGGGACGATTCTGTAAGCTTTGATAGAGATTTTGAACAAGAAGATAAGGAAGATAAAGAATTAGAAAGAATATATGACGATAAATTAAGCTTTGATTTAGTAAGCTTATTGTTAGAGGAGGCGGTATAATGAAAATCTTAACTGGTTTTGCAGTAATAAACAATAGAAACGGGAAAATGATTAGCTATACGTATGACACAGTAGATGAGAAGGGAAATTTGAAAGATTCAAATAAGAAGGAAAGTTTTGTAGTATTAGAGAATGAAGAAGAATTAAAAACAGCAGTAGAAGGACTAGAGCAATTAGTAGAAAATAGAATGAATGAAGAAGATTAAGCCTTAAAGGGCTTATTTTTTATGTTTAAAATACTTTGGAGGTGCAATATGGAAAATAATATAAAAACAGTAGTATCAGGGGCAATAGCAGGGTTTATAGCTTATTTGTGTGACTTAAACTGGGAGCTAATAATGATTTGGTTTGCATTAATGGTGATTGATGTGATTTATGGAGTAACAACTGCAAATAAGAAAGGTGAATATAAAAGTGGAATTATGAAGGAAGGACTTTTCAACAAGGTTGGAGAGTTCTTTTTATTATTCACAATGATTTTAGTACAAAGGGTAGCAATCATAAATGGAATAAAAGTACCTGTTTCAGGATTTTTCATAGGTGCTTTTTGCTTTAAGGAAGCAACCAGTATATTAGAAACATATATGAAAGCGGGACATGAGTTACCTGCTAGTGTAGAAAAGTGGTTTAAGGTAGCAAATGAACAAATTAATGGTGAAAAAGGAGAGGATTTATAATGAATATAATTAAAAATCTAGTACCTTCGTCAAAATATAATATAAAATGTCCTTATACTATGAATGCTCAATTCATAGTAGTTCATAATACTGCTAATGATGCAAGTGCTGCAAATGAAATTGCTTATATGATTAGAAATAATAATCAAGTATCTTTTCACTATGCAGTTGATGACGTTGAAGTAGTGCAAGGAATACCAGAAAATAGAAATGCTTGGCATGCTGGAGACGGTGGAAATGGACGTGGAAATAGAAATGGTATTGCTGTTGAAATTTGTTATTCAAGATCAGGTGGAGACAGATTTATTAAAGCAGAAAAAAATGCTGCTAAATTTATAGCTTCCAAATTAAAAGAAAAAGGTTGGGGAATAGATAAAGTAAAGAAACATCAAGATTTTGCTAATAAATATTGTCCACATAGAACTTTAGATATGGGGTGGAATAGATTTTTAAATATGATCCAATCTGAACTTAATACATCAAATAGTTCTGGGCAAAATACGTCTACAGTATTAAAAAGAGGTAGCAGAGGTACTCAAGTTAGGTACCTTCAAATGAATTTAACTGGTCTTGGATATAAAGGTGTATCTATAGATGGAATATATGGTCCTGGAACTGAAAGCGGTGTAAAAAGATTTCAAGCAGCTTATGGACTATCTGCTGATGGTATAGCTGGACCTAATACACTAAATAAAATGGATTCTATAATAGGAGGATTACAAAACAATTTAAATAAGTTAGGCTATAATGTAGGAAGCATTGATGGAGTCTTTGGTAATAGTACTAAAAATGCGGTAATAGCTTTTCAAAGAGATAATGGACTTACAGCAGATGGAATACCAGGGAAGAATACTTTTGCTAAGATAGAAGAAGTTATAAAAAATAAAGATTCAGATAAAAACAGATTATACAGAGTTCAAGTAGGTGCATTTGGTGTAAGAGACAATGCTCAAAAGTTAGTTACTGAATTAAAATCAAAAGGATATGATGCTATAGTAGTACAAGATAAGGGATTATATAAAGTTCAAACTGGAGCATTTAGCAAGAGAGAAAATGCGGACAAGTTAGTTGTACAATTAAAGAAAGATGGATTTGAAGCTATAGTGATATAACTTATGACCTGGTTTAATTACCAGGTCTTTTTTTATGTTTATTTTTAGGAAAAGATAAAAAATATTCCAAAAACCTATTGACAAAGTATCTAGATTATGATATTATATAATTAAAGAAAGGGGGTGAAAGAAGTGGTTGAGGTAATAAAAGACTTACTTCAAATAATAGTTCTAATCCTAACAATCGCCAAATTGCTGAAAGAACTAAATAAGAAGTAAGTCCCAAATAGGGGGAATTTCTTCCCCCTTCTAAATACATTATACCACAACTATTAAAAATTATGAAAAGAAAATTTATTAGTTTTATTTTAATAGGTTTAGTTATTTTAAACATTCTAGATAATAACTTCAATAATCCATCTACATTAGACTATGTAAAGTTTATACTATTAGCTATAGCTTTAATTTTAAACATAAAACTAGCCAGAAGGGAGTGGTCAATTGACTAGAGAAGAATTGATTAAATTAATCCAAGATAATACTATGGATACAAAGGAAGCAATAGAGTATTTAGGAATATCTAAACAAAGGTTTTCTAATTTAAAAAACTCAGGTAAAATTTATGAAGTTAAAACAGGGATATTTCTTAAGTCTGACATAGAAAAAAGAAAAGAAGAACAAGGAGAACTAAGAGAGAAGTATTATAGAAAAAAAGACCAGGACTAAAAATCTTGGTCTTTTTTATTTTAGCCAAACTTACACAAAACTAACCTCTTATTCTCCTTGTATACGATTTATTTTAACTCTATCAATACAATTATATTCTAATCAGATTAAAATTTGATATAAGCTAAGTACAAACTTTATAGTTGATTATATATATTTTAAACTTCAGTAGGAGTTATTGATTGTAACTAATTATTAATTTCAGCTTTGTACCCAAAAAAATGCTAGGGATTTCCTCTCTAGCATTTTTGTTTTTATAATATATTTATTAGTCATATATTAGATATAGCTTCTGATATATCATGAGTAACCATAAGAGCAGTTTTTCCTTCCTTTTTTAAAATAATCCCTATTTCATCGGCTATTGCAAGTCTTGTTTGATAGTCTAATGCAGAAAAAGGCTCGTCTAATAAAAGTAAATCTGGTTCTACAATTAAAGTTCTGATTAAAGCTACTCTTTGCCTCATTCCTCCAGATAATTGTCTAGGAAAACTTTCTTTAAATTCACTAAGTCCATATATATCAAGTAGGTTTTCTGCATTTTTATATTGCTTTTCATTAACTCTACCTTGAATTTCTAAACCAATTAGGACATTTTCTATTATTGTTCTCCATTCAAAGAGATGATCTCTTTGAAACATATATCCCACTTCCTTATTAGGTCCTTTAATTTTTTTCTCTTTTATTAATATTTCACCTTTTGTAGGTTCAATCAGCCCAGCAATAATGGACAAAAGAGTAGATTTTCCACATCCACTAGGACCTACAAGAGATACTATTTCACCTTTATTTATATTAAGATTTATATCTTTAATTGCTTTTGTCTCTCCATCAAGGGTATGATAGGTCATACTTATGTTTTTGATTTCTACAATTTTCTTTTTTTCCATAGATGTACCCCCTTTAACTAAATATGTGATACTTTATCTTATTCATCATTTAATTTTTCTGTGAATAATATGTGAGAATAACATAGATTATTGTATTTTGTTTAATTATGACAATTTATATATATATTTGATGTAAGATGTAGTATAATTAATATTAGGCTATTGATATTTAGTAATGACAGGAGGGATATTTTGACAGGAAAAACCCATATGGCAGTGGGAATAGCTACAGGATTAGCATTATCAACAGGAAAACCATTAAGAGAACAATTAATATTATTGACAGCATCTGCAATTGGCTCTTTAGTTCCAGACCTAGATCATCCTAAAAGCAAATTAAATCAGAGAATATTAGTATTTAAAAATAGAATTTTCAAAGTATTATCTTATTTAATTATAGGCGTTGGACTCATATACTTAGGCTCTGCTTTAGAGGATATAGTTTTTAAAATACTAGGTATAGCATTGATGCTTACGGGAATATCTAGTCATAGAGGGTTTACCCACAGTTTACTAGGATTTTTTTTATTTTCATCAATAGTTCAAATTTATTCTATACGATTTCATTTAAATGAAATATATATAGGATTTAATATAGGATATATTTTGCATTTAGTTATGGACTTTTTCACTCCTCAAGGAATACAATTATTTTTTCCCTTAACTGAAAGCATATCTTCCCCTATAACTATTAAAACTAATGGAGAAGGAGAAAATTTAATATTTATTGGTTCTAGTTTTTATTCCATATACTTTTTAGTACAATTAATTAGATAATTTAAAAGCTCAATTTGTTATTTATATATAATAATTTGAGCTTTTCTATATAGTGATATATGCTATAATATCATTTACGAATAAATTTTAAGGGGGAAAATAAATTGCATCAATATAAGGGAAGATTAATAATACATACAGGCTCTATGTTTTCAGGGAAAACTTCAAGCCTAGAAAAAGATGTAAAAAGATTTAAAATCGCAGGATATAATACTATTGCTTTCAAACCTATAGTAGATAGTAGATACTCAAAGAATGAAATTGTAACTCATGATTTGACTTATATGAATGCGATTTTAGTTAAAAGTATATATGAAATTGTAGAGTATTGTGATGAACTTAAACCAGATGTGATAGCTATAGATGAGATTCAATTCTTAGGTGGAAAATTAGAAGATATATTAGATGGAATAAATCAATTTTTAAAAATAGGTTGTACTATAATAGTAGCAGGATTAGATATGGATTATACAGGTAAGCCATTTGAAGTAATTAAAGAACTTATGCCTATATCAGATTATCTATATAAGCATCATGCAGTTTGTGCTAAATGTGGAGTTGATGCATGGGTTAGTCATAGGAAATCTGATGATATGGAAAGAATAAAAGTTGGAACTTCCGATGAATATGAGCCATTGTGCAGGAAATGTTTTTTAGAAGAGAATAAAAAAGAAAACAGATGATTTTTTGAAACTACAGGGGGTAGATAATTTGAAGAATTATATGAGATTTGAGGCTTCTGTATCTCCACTATATTCTAATAGCAATGAAGATTTATGGTTTTCCTTTAGTAATGGAAAGTTAATAGTTCGCTCTAATGGAGATGAAGTAAGTATATTGACAAAAGAAGATTTGAAAAATCTAAATTTAAGATTAGAATATATTCAATGTATAGGAGCTCTTGATGGATATAATTGTTTCTGCTGCCAAGTTGGAGAAGATATACAGCTACCGAGCGAAATTAAATTATATGATTTAAAATCACTTACTCTTTTACTTGAGGAAGAGATATTTTTGTTAGCAGCAAAATCTTTGCTACTCTTAAACTGGCAAAAAACTCATAGATATTGTGGAGTATGTGGACATTGTATGGAAAGAAAGAATAGTAAAAGTGAAAGGGCCCTTTTCTGCCCTAAATGTGGATATACTACATGGCCTCAAACATCTCCTGCTATAATAGTAGCTATAACTAAAGGAGATAAGATTTTGTTAGCACATAATAAATATTTTCCTAAGGGAATATATAGTGTAATAGCTGGATTTGTAGAACTTGGAGAAACTTTTGAGCAATGTGTTAGGAGAGAAGTTTATGAAGAAATAGGTATAAGGGTTAAAAATATAAAATATTTTGGGAATCAACCATGGCCATTTCCAAATTCTATGATGGTCGCTTTTACTGCTGAATACTTAGATGGAGAAATAAATGTAGATGAAGAGGAAATAGTATATGCCAATTGGTTTAGTAAAGATGAACTACCTAAATATGTGAAATCTAAAAGTATAGGAACAGAACTAATTGAATGGTTTATAAAAACCCACTGAATTCAGTGGGTTTTTATAAGCATTAATATTATTTTGATTTAATACTTAAATTTCCAGCACTAGTTTTTAGTTTAACTTTATTTTCACCATTCCCAATAGTTCCTTTTGTATTATATTCATCTTTGTCGTCAATAGGGAAATCAGATTTTATATTTCCAACAGATACTGAAGCATCAAGTGAAAAGTTAGAGTTTTCAGGTAGTGCCAATTTTATGTTTCCCGCACTGGTATTAGCAAATAGATTCCCATTTAATTTATCAAGATCTATTTTTATATTTCCTGCATTTGTAGAAGTCTTAATATTAGATGCTAAAATATTATCTAAACTAATATTTCCGGCATAGGAAGTTAAATTTAAACTATCAAGCTCTAGATCTGAAGCAATTATATTTCCTGCATATATTATTCCTTTCATATTATTTTTATAATTTTTTGGTATATATATATCTAACGTTAAATTAGAATTTTTTATATTGTTAAAGTTGTTTTTACTAGTATCAGCAGAGATCATAATTCTTTTTCCCTTTTTATTGGCTTTAAATATTGGCATTTTATTTTCCGATACATTTCCATGATAGTGGATTTTTATATCTTTTCTGTCCTCAGAAATTATATTTAAATTGCCTAGATGAGATTCAATGTCTATATTGTCTATGCCTTCCATTTTGATTATTTTTTCTTCATTTACATTTGGCCCTTCAGAATATTTTTGATTTTTATTTATAAATAAGTTAATAGAATCTATAGAACTAGTACTTAAATGCCTATTATTTAAATTCAAGCTTAAGAATCCAACACCAAAAGATATAAGTATTATACCTACTAATATTAAAACTAATTTTTTCATTTTCATAAAATTCAACTCCTATTTTGTAATAGTATCTATATTCCATTTGAGATACTTCACAGTAATTTTATAGATAAATTTAGTTGAATAAATACTTCCAATAAAAACTAATATTCCTAGTGAAGATAGTCCTATTCACCAATATCTCTCCTTATGATTTTATTTACACCTTTAACAAAAGAATTCCACTCTTTTATTAGTTCTGTATAAGCTTTTTTACCTTCATCTGTTATTTTATAATATTTTCTGGGAGGTCCCTCTTTAGATTCTTTTAAATAGGTATTTACAAATCCATCTTTTTTAAGTCTTCTTAGAAGAGGGTATATAGTACCCTCAGATATATAAATATGTTTAGATATTTGTTCTACTAGTTCATATCCATAAAAGTCTTTATCTAATAACATAGATAGTACGCAAAGTTCCAAAACTCCTTTTTTAAATTGAATATTCATTATATTACTCCTTCTGTACTAAGATTAACTATATTATATACTATGCTATCTTGCATTGAAATGTACTAAAACAAAAAAGATACCTATATTTTTATATAGGTATCTTTTTTGAAAATATATTTAAAATCTAAGCCCTTCTTTCTTCATTCCAATACTTAATGCGATACCTATACATACCATATTCGCTAAAAGAGATGTGCCACCATAACTTACAAAAGGAAGAGGTATTCCTGTAATAGGCATAAGACCTATAGCCATGCCTATATTTTGCCATACATGAATAGCTAACATAGCACTAATTCCAATGATTATAAGGGATCCAAAAGTATCTTTTGTTTCTTGGGCAGTTTTTACAAGTCTATACAGTAGAATAAAATAAAGTACTAATAATAAAAGTCCGCCAATAAGACCTAGTTCTTCTCCAATAACAGCAAATATAAGGTCATTTTGTTTTTCGGGTAAATATCCAAATTGAGTTTGAACTCCTTTAAATAGTCCTCTACCAAATAATTTTCCAGAACCTACAGCAATTTTTGCTTGTATAGCTTGATATGCTGAGGTACTGATATCATGTTCTGGATTTAAAAATACTAGTATTCTATTTTTCCTAAGACTATCTAGGGAAAACCATATTATAGGTAAACTTATAACAGCTAAAATAAGGGCATATCCAAAATATTTTAATTGAAGTCCTGCAGCAAACAACATTGCAACTATAAAAAATAGGAATACTGCAGCTGTTCCATAATCAGGTTGCAATAGTATAAGTACAATGGGGACTGAAGCAAATAAAAGTATTTTTAAGAGAACAAGTGGCTGATTTATATTAGATTTATTTTTATCAATTATTTTTGCCATAGAAATTATAATTCCTATTTTAACTATTTCAGAAGGTTGAAATTGAAAACTTCCTATTCTAAACCATCTTCTAGCACCCCAATTTTCATCACCAGTTCCAAATATAAGTACAGCTATAAGTAAAAGGTTAGAAACAATATATATAGGAATATATAGTTTTTCTAATGTCCTATAATCAATTGATGCTAGAAAGAAAATAATTAATACTCCAAGACCTATGGTTATGGCTTGCATTTTTATAAAACGAGAATTCTTATAACTAGCAGTGGCACTCATTATTACTATAAGACCATATATACATAGTAGGATTACAGATCCAAATAAGACAAAATCAAATTTTTTAGAAAATTTCTTTTTAAAGCCCATCATATATATAACTCCTTTTTTACATTATTAGAGCCCATTATATCATATTTTGGATATATAGGTAAAATAAATGGTAAAAGGATTAATATTCTAATAAAAAAAGAATACTCCGAAGAGTATTCTAGAATTTAAGTCCTTCTTTTTTCATTCCAACACTTAAAGCAATGCCTATACATGTCATATTTATTAGTAGAAATGTTCCACCATAACTTATAAAAGGAAGAGGTATTCCAGTAATAGGCATAAGACCAATAGTCATAGCAATATTTTCCCATATATGGATACCTAACATACCTGCAATTCCAATAACCATAAGAGAGCCAAATGTATCTTTTGTTTCTTGAGCAATTTTCACAAGTCTGTATAACATTATAAAATATAACAAAAGTAATATAATTCCACCTATAAGGCCTAGTTCTTCTCCTATAACAGCAAATATAAGGTCTGTATGTTTTTCAGGAATATATCCAAATTGAGTCTGAACTCCCTTAAATAGTCCTCTACCGTGTAATTTTCCTGAACCTACTGCAATTTTTGCTTGCATAGCTTGGTATCCAGAATCACTAGTATCGTGCTCCGGATCTAAAAAGTTTAATACTCTTTTTCTTTGATAATCTTTCAAGGAAAACCAGAGGATAGGTAAGCTTATAAATCCAAGCATAATAGCATATCTAAAGTATTTAAATTTTAAATCTGCAGCAAATAACATTACAAATAAGAAAAATACAAATACTACAGCTGTTCCAAAGTCAGGTTGTACAGCTATAAGTCCAATAGGTAGTCCGGCAAACAGTAAAATCTTTAGTAGTACAAGAGGTTCATTTATAGTATTTTTATATTTATCTATTATTTTTGCCACTGAGATAATAACTCCTATTTTTGCTAGTTCAGCAGGTTGGAATGCAAAACTTCCAATACTAAGCCAACTTCTAGCTCCCCAATCTTCATCACCAGTACCAAATATAAGTACAGCTACAAGTAAAAGATTACAAACTATATATATAGGGATATATAGTTTACCGAGTATTTTATAATCAATGCATGATAGTGCTAATATAGCTATCAAACCTAATATCGCAGAAATAATTTGCATTTTTATAAGTCTAGGATTATTTAAACTTGCAGTAGCACTTATAACCATCATTATCCCATATATACAAAGTAGCATTACAACTGTGAATAAAACAAAGTCAAATCTCTTAGAAAATTTTTTCTTAAAATCCATCATCTTAAAATCCCCTTTTTTTAAATTACCAAAAATAATTATATCATATTTTTATTAGGTTTGGATATAGAATAAATAGTTAAATTATACTTTGCTTGTGATATCATATATATAGATAGAAGATAAAGGAGTGATTCAATGTATATAGGTTGTCATCTATCTATAGCTGATGGATATGAGGAGGCAGCTAAACAGGCTTTAAGTATAGGTGCAAATGTATTCCAGTTTTTCTCTAGAAATCCTAGAGGCTATTCTTCTAAAGAATTAGATATGGAAGATATAGCAAATATGAAAAAAATATTAGATAAAAATAATTTTGGACCATTACTTGCCCATGCTCCATATATTTTAAATTTAGGTTCTCATAAAGACAAAACTTATGGAATGGGAAAAGGAATATTAAGAGAAGACTATGAAAAATTAGACTCTATATCTATTCCGTATTTTACATTTCATCCTGGGAATCATATAGGTAAAGGATCAGAATATGGAGTTAAAAGAATATCAGATGCATTAAATGAAATAATCACTGGAAATGAAAATACAATGCTTTTATTAGAAACAATGTCTGGAAAAGGGACTGAACTAGGGCATACTTTTGAAGAAATTAGAGATATTATAGATGGAGTTAAATATAGTGAGCTAGTTGGAGTCTGTATGGATACTTGTCACATTTATTCAGCTGGATATGATATAGTTAATGATTTAGATGGAGTATTAGAAAGATTTGATGATATTGTAGGAATAGATAAATTAAAATGTATTCATTTAAATGATAGTATGATGGAATTTGATAGTAGAAAAGACAGGCATGCCAAGATAGGTGAAGGGACAATAGGCCTTGAAGCTATCGAAAAAATTATAACTCATCCACAACTAAAATATTTACCGTTTTATCTAGAAACTCCAAATGATTTAGAAGGTTATGAAAAAGAAATAAAACTATTAAGAAAATTAGCTAAATATTAGAGAATATTTTTCTAATATGATATAATATCAATAACTAAAGCGTAGTTGGGGGATAAAAATGACCAACGAAAAATTTCAAAAAATTGTATTGGAAGAGTTAAGTGGATTAAAAAAAGATGTAGGAGAACTAAAAGGGCTAAAGGAAGAGGTAATTGGCTTAAAAGAAGATGTAGGAGAATTAAGAGGATTAAAGGAAGAAGTAATCGGATTAAAAGAAGAAATAGTTGAACTAAAAGAAAAGACAGATAAAATGGATAAAAAAATAGATGCAATAAATGAACAGACAGCATGGTTAACAGAATTTAGAGAAGAAGCTGACAAAAATATTATAAAATCTCAAGAGGACAATAGAAGATTAAAAGAGATAGTAGGAAGACATGAAATAGAAATAAGATCTCTGCAAGAAAAAATTGGCTAACTAAAAAGAACTCTTTAAAGAGTTCTTTTTAGATTTTACCATAAATTATCATCTGAGAAATTTTCAATAGCCGTAATAGTTTTTTGTTGAAAATCTGGGTATTTATTTTCTATATATTTTAATAGCTCATCTAATTCACTTCTTTTATTTTCCTTGTCTTGAGGACATTTTCCCCTTCCTAAAGGAAGATTTTCATCACTAACAATCTTTTTTATTATATCTTCTTCTACATATATAAGGGGTCTTATAAGATTTAAATCATGTTTTTTATTATAGGATATAGGTTTAAAGGTATCTAATTTTCCAGTATATATAAGATTTAACAAAAAGGTTATAACCAAATCTGTTTTATGATGTCCTAAAGCTATTTTATTAGTACCAACTTCTTTACTAATTCTAGCAATAGCTCCTCTTTTCATTTTAGAACAAAGATAGCAAGGACTTTTATCATCCTCAAATATTTTATCCATAATATCTATGTTTTCATGAATATATGGAATATTATTTTCAGTTAAAAAATATTTTGTACTTTCCATATCTATCTTAAGACCTATATCTATATGTAGTCCAATAATATTAAAATCCAAATAAGAATTTTTTCTTAAGAGAATTAGAGAATATAAGAGAAATATGCTATCTTTTCCTCCAGAAAGTCCAACTAATATCTTATCTCCATTTTCTATCATATTATAATTTTCTACTGATTTTCTTATATCATTTAAGAAAAGTTTATTATACCATTTTTTCATTCAAGCACCTCCAGCTCTATTTGGAAATGTCTTTAACCACCGCCAATGCTACCATCAAAGGAGCTACCTCAGCCTCTATTGCTACTATTATCATCGCTACCTCATTAGATGTTCTTATTTGAGTGCATTGATTTTTCCAAAAGGATAATCAATTATTAACTAGTATATGAGCATTTTAATATGAATTGTAATTTATAGTAAGATTTATAGAGCATTATATATTTAGGTATTATATTGTTATAATACTATAACAATGGATAAGCTACAATTCGTAAAAATGATATTTTGTTTTATTTTTTTGTTATATAATATAATTATAACTATAAAAGGGTGATGATATGGAAAATACAAGCAATATTTTGTTAATAGAAGATGATGAATCTTTAAATAGAGGTATTAGTTTTAAACTAGAAAAAGAAGGATTTAATGTGTTTTCAGCAGATTGTCTTAAAGAAGGCAATGATATATTTAATGAACAAAAAATAGATTTAATAATACTAGATGTAGGACTACCTGATGGAGATGGTTTTCAGTTTTGCAAAGAAATAAGGAAAATATCAGATGTTTTTATTATATTCTTAACAGCTTGTATTCAAGAAGTAGATATAGTCACAGGTTATGATTTAGGAGCTGATGATTATATTACTAAACCTTTTAGTTTAATGGTACTTGTATCTAAAGTTAATGCAGTTTTAAGAAGAAAATTTAATCGTAAAGAAGCTAAGAAAATTCAATGTGAAGATATAATTTATTATCCTAAAACTATGAAAGTATATGTAAAAGGAAAAGAAATATCTTTATCTAAAACAGAATTTAAGTTGTTTAAATATTTTATAGATAATCCTCAACAGGTAATTACTAAGGAACAGTTTTTTAATAAGCTATGGGATATAAAAGGGGATTTTTTAGATGAAAGTGCTCTTCCAGTAAATATTAGAAGACTTAGAGAAAAAATTGAAGATAATCCTTCAGAGCCTAAATATATAAAAAATATTAGAGGCATAGGATATATTTGGAATGAGAGGTGTTTTAGAGAATGATACTTGGGAAAGATCCCATAGTTAAAAAAGCTTTTATTATTTTATTAATAAGTCTAGTTTTTATATATTCAATAACCATTTTAAATAATTATTTTTTTATAAAACAATTGCAGAATTACAATATAAAAATAAATGAAGGGTTAATTTTCAGTTTTATATTTAAGAGTATAGTTATTATAGCTTTAGTTATTATATTAAATATTGTTTTATTTATCCGTGTATTGAAATATATAATGAAAAAACTAGAGAAAGTATCCTTTGACATAGACAGGATTATGGATGGAGATTTTTCTACTATATCAAATATTGATAAAGAGGGGATATTATCACGACTAGAATCTCAATTTTGTCAAATGTCTAGAAGATTACAATTAAGTATGGATAGTATAAATATTGAGAAAGAGAAAGTAAAATCTTTAGTAACAGACATTTCCCATCAGATTAGAACGCCACTAGCTTCTATAAAAATGTTTAATTCTTTACTAACTGAGGGAGGATTGACTAAAGTAGAGGAGGAAGAATTTTTAGAAAGAGTAAAAGATGAAGTAAACAAACTTGAATGGTTAGCCAATTCCTTAGTTAAAATCTCTACAACAGAATCGGGTATGATACAGATAAAAAAAGAGAAAGAAGATATTAAGCAAACTATACTAGAAGCAGTTAATGGAGTCTATTTAGAAGCATTAGAAAAAGATATAAATATAAATATGAACAATTTAGAAAGTATTTATGTTTATCATGACTTTAAGTGGACTAAAGAAGCAATATTTAATATTCTTGACAACGCTATTAAATATACAAATGAAAATGGACAGGTCAATATTTCCATGGAGAAGTTAGAAACTTATATAAAAATAGATATAGAGGATAACGGTATAGGAATTCCATTAGGGGATATAGAAAAAATTTTCGATAGATTTTATAGAGGTGATTCAGAAAAAGTGAAGAAAGCCGAGGGCTCAGGAATAGGCTTATACCTTGCTAGAAATATACTAGAGGAACAAGGTGGAGGATTGATAGTATCCTCTGAAGAAGGACAAGGAAGTAAATTTACCATATTGATAACATTACAAGGTTATTAATAAATTATTGATTAAAGTTTGCTGGTATAGTCAAGTTATGATATTATATGACTACGTATAAAAAGGAGTGATGAACATGGAAACAATAAGACCATCCTCAGATTTAAGAAATCATTATAGTGAAATATCTAAAATTTGTCGTGAAACAAGACGACCAGTTATTATAACGGTAAATGGAAGAGGAGATACTGCTATTCTTGGATACCAGGAATATCAGCAAATAATTTCTGAATTGGAATTATTAAGAACATTAGCTGAGGCGGAAGAGGATGTTGTAGCAGGTAGAGTTGCACCTATAGAAGATGATTTCAATAATCTTCGTCAATCACTTTTATCGAGGAAGAATAAATGAAATATCGTATTATTAGAACGGATAAGGCAAGTGACCAGCTTTATGACATTATTAATTATATTGCTGAAGATTCTTGCAGTGTAGATATTGCCCTAAATTATTTGAATATGATTGAAAGAGCTATAATAGGGTTAGAAGATTTTCCTTATATGGGGAGTATACCACGATACAGTATTTTGAAAAAGCAAAGCTACCGTGTACTTGTTGTGGAAAGGCATCTTATTTTTTATAAAGTAAATGAAGTAGAAAAAATAGTAATTATATATGCTATAGTTGATGGCAGAAGGGAGTATAGGAATTTAATATAGGATTTGCTAAAGTAAGAATATATTTAAATGGATAAAAGCGAACATTTTTATAAATTCAAGGCAGAGAACAATTCTTTGTCTTATTTTTTTATTTATAATAATGGAAAATTTAATTAATATAATTAATAAAATTACAAAACTGTCAATAAAGTTGAATTGTTTTGTAATTTATAGATGGTATCCTATGTATTATAGTGTTAAATATATTGCTATATTTGCTATTAGACTTATATAAGGGAGGATTAATTGTGAATATATTGGAAACAAAATCATTGAAAAAATACTATGGAAAAGATGCTAATTTAGTAAAAGCTGTAGATGGAATAGATTTATCTATAGAAGAAGGGAAGTTTGTAGCAATAGTAGGTTCTTCTGGTTCAGGTAAGACCACATTACTCCATATGATGGGTGGATTAGATAGACCAACTGAAGGAAAAGTATTTATAGATAATAAGGATATCCATTCAATGAATGATGAAAGTTTGGCCATATTTAGAAGGAGAAAAGTAGGGTTTGTTTTTCAATCATATAACTTAATTCCAGTATTAAATGTGTGGGAAAATATAACTTTACCTATAGAGTTTGATTTAAAAACTGTAGACAATGAATTCATAGAAGAATTGATGAGGACATTAAATATCTATGATAAGAAAAATGCTCTTCCAAATCAGCTATCAGGTGGACAACAACAAAGGGTGGCCATAGCTAGAGCATTAGCTACTAGACCAGCTATAGTTCTTGCAGATGAGCCAACAGGAAATCTTGATTCTAAAACTAGTTTAGAAGTAATAAATCTATTGAAACAATCTGTAAGGAAATATCATCAAACATTAGTCATGATAACTCATGATGAAAAATTAGCCCAAATGGCTGATAGAATAGTGAGAATTGAGGATGGTAAGCTCCTTAACAGGGAGGGAGAATCTTGTTAAGGTATATGAAAATAGCATGGAAATATATAAGAGAGTATAAGAAAAGATCTATTGCTATGATTTTAAGTATTGCACTAAGTGTGTTTTTAGTAGTCACTATAGGATCACTGGCAGAAAGTACAAGGGTACTTCAAGTTAATGATGCCAAAAAAGATTCTGGGTTACAGCATGTTAGATACGATGGAGTAAATATGGAGCAAGTAAATAAAATAAAAGAATATCAAAATGTAAAAAAAGTAGCAAATAGCTTTTATTATGATGGTTGGAACCACGAGAGTGGATTAACAGTAAATATTTTAGGTGCAGAAAAAAATATATTATATATGGAATCAAACAAAATGAAGGTAGGGAGATTTTCAACGAAGTCCAATGAAATAGCTGTGGAAGAATGGGTTTTAGATAGACTAAGAATACCCCATGAACTCAATCAAACTATAAAGATATCTTTAGCAGAAAATGGTGAAAAGGAATTTAAACTGGTGGGAATAATTGAAAATAATTTAGATAAACAGAGTGTTGGAAATTTGGAAGCCTATGTAGCTTTTAATGATGAAAATTTAGCAGGTAGGGAAAATCACATATATTCCTTTGTTGAATTTAAAGAGGATTTGAATTATAGAGATGAAGCGAAGAAATTAGGAAAGCAAGTAGGAGTTAAGGATGAAAAGCGAATAGTATTAAATAGAGGTTTACTTACTGCTATGGGAGAGTTAAATGCTATAGATTGGGATTTAGTAAAAAAATCTCTATTTCTTATGGTTGTAGGTGGAATGGTAATATACAGTATATATAATATTTCAGTTCTAAAAAGAGTACAAGAATATGGAATGATGAGGGCCATAGGCAGTACAAAGAAACAAATAATATATGTAATACTGTCGGAACTATTCATTGTTTATATGATAGGAGTATTATTAGGTATATTGCTGGGAGTATTTTTTACAAATCTATTTAAAGGAAGTACTATGTCTAGTGGCTTGTTTACAGAAATTGATTATAAATTAGATATTGTAGTTATCTCTAGATTTGCCATTGGGTTAGCTATGTTGACATCTTTTGGCTCTATATTATTATCAGCCATAAGAGGATCAATTTTAGTTAACAGGGTATCTCCTGTAGAAGCTATAAATAGAAGCACCCAAGATAGTAATATAAAGTTTAAGGAAAGAGAAAGTTTCATTGAAAAAGTTTTAACTATACCAAAGAAGGTATCCTATAAAAATTTAAGGAGAAACAAAAAGACCATTATATTTACCATAGTATCTATGGCAGTAGGGTGTACATTATTTATGGTTCAAACTTTTAAAACAGAGTTGTGGACAAGAGATTGGAAATATCGCAATAGCATTGATAAATCACAGATGTATGAATTTAGATTAAATACAAACGAAGGTAGACCTATGAAGGAAGGCTATACTACGGAACAAATAGATGAAATTAGTAAATTACCCCAAGTACAGGATGTATCCTTTAAGCAAGTTCTTTATTCGGAATTAAAAATTAATAAGAAAATATTGAATGGAATATATGGCAAAAATTATATAAAGTTCATGAATTCCGAAAATGGATTTTTAAAGGATTTGGGAGACTTTTCTTTTGAAGGGGTTACTAAAGATGAAATGATAATAAGAAATACCATATTGGGATTATCAGATAGAGACTTAAAGTCCTTAAGCAAAGGATTAAAAGAAGGGCAAATAGATATAGACCAAATGAAGAATGAGCCTGTAGCTGTAGTCCATATTCCAAAAGTAAATGAAAAGGGATTATACTTTGATCATACAGGAAAGAGTAAATCTGAATCTGCGCTGAATTTAAAAGTTGGGGATAAAATAACAGTAACTATTCCAAAAAAAGGATATGATAAAGGTATTGATACTGTCAGACTTTTAGCAGAACATGATAAATCTCAATATATAGATCAGGAATTTACCATAATAGGTATAACTGATGTTTTGCCTGATAAGGATGGTTTTCATTTAGGTACTGATTTAGCACCATATCTATTTATATCAGGAAATATGTTTAAAGAATTATCAGGAATAGATAAATACAGATTAGTTCGAGTAGATATGAAAGATAATTATACTGAAGGTGATTATAAGATTTTAAAAGAGGAAGTTCAAAAGATGTCTGAGATTATTCCAGGAACTTTATTAGAAGATAGGGTTGAATATCTCAAGGAAGCAGAAAAATCTGATATCACATATGATTTGTTGAAAAATTCAATATCCATAATATTGATATTAATAAGTGGGTTGAGCATATATAACAATATAAACTATAATCTAATATCTAGAATAAGGGAACATGGTATCATGAAAGCTATAGGACTTACAAAGAAACAGTTTAGAAATATGATAAGATTTGAGGGATTAATATATGGCATTATATCTGCTACATTTTCATGTGCTATAGCATTAATGATTGAACTAGGTATCTTTATTTACTATGCATATATATTTGATAAATATTCGGAGCCAGTATTATTGTTAAAGCGATTTTTCATAGAGTGGAAGTCTTTTTTAATAGTAATAGCTATAAACTTGAGTATTGGCTATATAGCTACGATAGGTCCTAGAAGACAAGTAGATAAAATTGAAATAACAGATGCTATAAGAGCTGTTGAATAAGATAGGAAAAAATATTTATTTGCTCTTTAATTATGTAAACTCATATTAAAGATGCGATAAGTCCTTTTTATGTCTGGTAAAAAGGAAACCTAATAATATTTTGCCAAAATAACAAAACTGTCAATGATATGAAATTGTTTTGTAATGTAGAAATGCTACTTATATATATAGGTATCAGAATATATAAGATAAAAAGTGTATGAAAATAAAAAATGATTTTTAAAGTATTGTATTAGGAGGTAAAGAAATGAGTAAATTAGAAATAGTAAATTTAAGTAAAATATATGGAAAAGGAGAAAGCGAGGTAGAAGCCCTAAAGGGAATAAATTTATCAATAGAAAATGGAAAATTTACAGCTATAGTTGGACCTAGTGGTTCAGGAAAAAGTACGCTTTTGCATTGTACAGCTGGATTAGATAATCCAACAACAGGAGAAGTAATTTTAGACGGTAAAAATATATTTAAATTATCAGAAGAAGAAATGTCAAAATTGAGAAGACGAAAGTTTGGATTTATATTTCAAAGCTTTAATCTTATACCAGTAATAGATATATATGAAAATATAACACTACCCATATCAATAGATAATAAAAAAATAGATACGGAATATATATCAGAGATAATAAATACGCTAGGACTTAAAGATAAAGTGAGTAAATTTCCAAATGAACTTTCAGGTGGACAACAGCAAAGAGTAGCTATAGCTAGAGCATTAGCAAATAGACCAGAAATAATATTTGCAGATGAACCAACAGGAAATCTAGATAGTGAAACTACAGCTGAGGTAATAGAGCTATTGAAACTTAGCGTAGAAAAATTTGGACAGACTTTAGTAATGATAACACATGATGAAAATATAGCATCTACAGCTGACATACTCATAACTATAAAAGATGGAAAGATTGTAAAAAAAGCGGAAAATAAACAGCGCAAAAGACATTAGATGAATAGAGAGTAGAAATAACATATAAAATTAGCTTTGGCATATCTAAAGAAACAAAAGGAAAGAACATTCCCTATGATTCTTGGAGTTGTCTTGGCTATAATGTCAGTACTTGGTTTTGATGTAATAAATGAAAGTCGGAGTAAAAAACAATCAGAAATGATATATAAAGCATATGGAGAATATCATGGCTTTTATCAAAATTTAAGTAAAGATAAATTAGAGGAAATGAAAAACGATAAAGATATAGAAGAAATAGCAGGAGTTGCAAGTCTGAGAGATATTATAGCAGAATATGGTGTTTCTATAAAATTAAATTCATTCAATGAAAAATATATAGATATGAGTAGTTATTCCATGAAAGAAGGACATTTACTAGAGAAACAAGGGGAGATTGTTCTAGAGTCTCAAGTTTTAAAACAAATGGGATTAGATGAAAAGTTAAATCAAATAATTGAGTTCAAAATAAAAAAAGAATATAAAGATGAAAGTGGCATGAACCAGATATTTATGGAGAAAAAGAAATTCAAGTTAGTTGGAATAATAACAAAATCAGCCCTTTATTATGAAAATTTTTATTTTTTAAAGGGATTTACTTTCTTTAAAGAAGGAGATATTACAGTACTACCTAAAGAACTCATAAGTTATGAGAACATAGTTAAATTAAAATCTAAATCAAATATACTTTCAAAATTAAATGATATAAGGATAAAGTATAAGCCTGGGAGTTGGATTTTGAAGAAAACACGGATTGACCCCTTAATTTTGGACAAAAACTCACTAATATTTACAATATCATAGTATTTCATTTTGCCCTTGGTTTATTGTACATTAATATTTATCTTCATCAAGGATAAAGGCTACGCCTCTGCTAACGCAGGTCCTTGATTTCAGCTAAATATTAATGTGTTAGGCACTTGAGGGCAAAAATATTAAAGCTTTACTACCAACGGTTTTGCTGTTCCTTCCAATGCTTTATGATAAAATTCTACTGGTGAAATATATCCTAAAGAACTATGGATTCTAACCTTATTGTAGAATTTAATATATTAAGATACTGCTTCATAAGCTTCTGTATAGCTTTTAAATTCGTACCTTGACAAACATTCATCTTCTAATAATCTATGAAAAGCCTCTATATGGGCATTTTTGTTTGGAGTCTTAAATGGTATCTTTTCATGCTCTAATTCTAATTCCTTACAAGTATATTGAAATTTATTGTTAATAAATTGTGGGCCATTATCTGACCTTATAACCAAGTTAGTTTCCTTGTTATAGAGTTCTCATTTCATTAATACTCTTTTAAGGGTTACAATTATGTCTTCAGTTTTACATGATAATCCCATGTGATATTCTACTATATTTCTATCATATACATCTAAAAAGGAAGCTATATAGAAGAATCTATCTTCACCATGAATATAACCATATTTAACATCTACTTCCCAAAGAGAATTTGATGTTGTTATTTCTCTATTCATAGCTATTTTTCTAGGATACTTAGATTTAATCTTTCTTTGAGGTCTTAGAACCCTAAGCTATTTACATAATCTATATACCTTTTTCTTATTTATGATTAACTTAAATTTTCTTTTTAGTATTATGGTTATTTTATAGTAGCTATAGCATAATCCTTCGGACTCGATGATTTCACAAATATATTCTTTAATTTGTTCATCACAAATACGATTGCCATCTTTATTAAAAGAGTAACCAGGAATTGGTTTACCACCTTTATTTATTTTTATATCTTCAATTTTAGTTCTTTTTTTAATATTGTAGTAATAGGTAGACCTACTTAATCCAATAATTTTAAGGACAGTAACTGCAGTATCTCCTAAATTAATCCATTTTTTGCAATATTAACTTTATCCTCTATTATGGGTTTATTTTTTTAAAAAGGTCTTTAAGAATGGCAATTTCTAAATCTTTTTTGCCAAGTAATTTTTTTATTGCTCATTTTCTTTCTTTGACTCTCTAACCCAGCGAGTAACAATACCATGAACTAAATCGTGTCTTCTTGCAACTAAAGTAGCATTACCAGTTTCCTCTACTTCCTTAATAATTTGACGTTTGAATTCCTCTGGATATCTTTTACCTTTACCTTTCAATTTAGACAATCTCCCATTAATTTTTATTTCACTAAATTAGTGTGCGATTGTCCAAATTGGTTAGGGGGCTTAATAGAACAAGCTACTTACTCATGCTTTAGATGAATATATTATGGTAAAAGAGAGTGGTACACAAAAAGACATGAAGAGATTAATTATAGTTACATCCATGATACTAATATACAATATGTTTAATATAATATATTAAACATATTATGTGGTGATGCAAAAATAATGGAGACTGGTTTGTTAAGTGAAATGAAAGGTAACTCTTTTAAGTTATATAATAATATAAATTTTGATAATGATCTTGTAGGATATACATAAGAAGATATAGAAAAGTTATCTGGTATAGATGGGGTAAAATAAATAAAAACCAAAATTAATTTTCAGGGGTTTTTAAAATTAGAAACAAAAGATTTAGAAGAATATATGGAGTATAATGGAATATCAAATAAGAATAATAATGTAGAATTGAATATATTTATAAATGGATGTGATAACAATTCCTGGAAAAATTTAAAAAGTATATAGAAAAAGGTGAATTAACAAAGGAAAAGGAAGGAGAATATCCTAATGTTACAGTTTTTAATTATTATTATGATGTCTTAAAAGATTACAAAAATAAAAGTGCTATGAAAAACATGAAGATAGGAGATATAATAACTATAAAAATACCTAAGATTAAAGAAGTAATAATATCATATGAGTAACAGAAAGTTAGAGTAGGAGCTTTATTAAAAGAAGAGTGGGGATTTAAAGAAGATAATGGAGGGGGAGGATATATAAAAATTTTAATTCCAGAAAAGTCTTTAATGGACATGTCAAACAAGAATATTTATAATGAAATTGGTTTGAAAATAAATGAAGAAAAGGAGGAACAAATTTATAAAAAGTTAAAGGGAATTTTTAAGGATAAATCTTTTGTAGAAATAAAAAGTAGAGCAGAAATTAAAGAAATTAATAATGAAGGACCTAGAGAGAAAATAAAAGAATACTACATAATAGTGTTATTAATTCTTATTATAGCAGCAGTAAATATATATGGAACAATAAAGACTAGCTTACTTATACGTACAAACGAGTTTGCAATAATGAGAGCTATAGGTATGACAACTAGGCAGATTAGAAATATGATAATAAAGGAAACAATAATATATGGATTTTTAAGCAGTATATTAGCAGTAATAACAGGAGTATATAAATATTATAGTGAAATTAAATTTATAAACAATCAGTACAAAGGTGCGTTTAATATAGATAATATAGTAGAATTTAGCTTACCTATAGTAGAAATATTACAATATACTGTTATAGCAATGGTGATTTGTATAGTTGTAGGTTATATGTCTAAGAGAAGTATAGAGAAGATGAGTATAGTAGAGGGAATGAAAGTAGTAGAATAGATGTTAATATAATAAATAATAGAATATATAAAAAAGATTTTTTTATTATCTTTTTAATTTAAAAAGATTTGAAGATAAAAAGGAAAATCAATAATATTTTGCTTAAATTACAAAACTGTCATAAAACTGAAATTGTTTTGTAATAATTATGTGTTATTCTTTGTATGGAAAGTAGATGAAAGTTAAAAAATGCTATAAATCATATGATCAGTAGATAAAATATGATGAAAAATAATAATATATATTTATAATTAATTATTTATTGATATGTTAATTGGGCCTAATATTAGCAAAAGTAATATTTATTAAAAACTTAATAAACATAACGATAGAAAGGAGGGAAAGTAATGTTGAAAATAGAAAAGATAGAAGAAAAAATAGAATTATTAGATGTAGAAGCTCAGGCTGATCCATGTAAATATAAATATGAAAGGGATAAAGTTACAGGAACATATGATTGTTTGCATGATTGTACTAAAGGTGGTAAAAGAACACCATACCAATCAATAGCATATTAATAATTAAGAATAAATTAACAAGAGGCAGTGTTAAGATAAAAATGAATTTTAAGATGAAAAAAGTTTTTTAGATTGATTTTTTATTAAAAGTGAACTCATTTAGTTCTTGGTAGTGTAAATAAATGCTCTTTTCTGGTAGGAATTAAAATAAGAATAAAAACCAGAAAGGAGCATTTTTATGAGCACATTATCAAAAAAATTTGAGGAATATGATTAATGATGGAAGTAAAAAAACAGCAGGATATTCAAAAGGTTATAGAAAAGTAAGCATCAAAGATAAGACATATTTTCAACCATGATTTCGATGAGATAATACATTTAAATTATAATAAAGGAGGCTATCTTAAATGAAATCTTAAGGTAGAAAACTTTAGACTGAATGAATTCAAAATTATAGAAGTATTGGATTAATAGTTGTTAGGTGGTTTGAAGAAAAAGGCATTTCTGTTTATAAATTTAGGTATTAAATAGAATTTATGTTAATAAGGTAGCCATATTTTTTGAATAATTTTTGAGATGTTTTTCTAACATTTTGTAGAAATAAAAAGTAGTGTTGAAATTAGAGAGTTAGCTAATGCAAGGGCTAATAAGTAAATAGCAAAATGATGAATAAGTATTGCTAATTCTGCTTATAGTAGCAGTAAATATATATGGAACAATAAAGACTAGATTAATTATACATACAAATGATTTTGTAACAATGAGAGCCACAGGTACGATAATTAGTGGGATTAGGAAAAAATAATAAATGAAACCATAATATATGAGAAGGGAGAAAGTAAGGTAGAGACTCTAAAAGGAATAAATTTATCAATAGAAAATGGAAAATTTACAGATATAGTTGGACCTAATGGTTCAGGAAAAAGTACGCTTTTGCATTGTACAACTGGATTAGATAATCCAACAACGGGAGAAGTAATTTTAGATGGTAAAAATATATTTAAATTATCAGAAGAAGAAATGTCAAAATTGAGAAGATGAAAGTTTGGATTTATATTTCAAAGCTTTAATCTTATACCAGTAATAGATATATATGAAAATATAACACTACCTATATCAATAGATAATAGAAAAATAGATAGAATATGTTAGAGATAATAAATACACTAGGACTTAAAGATAAAGTAGGTAAATCTCCAAATGAACTTTATTTTTTTATTTGAATTAAATAATTATATAAAAAGGGTGAGATGTCATGAAGAAAAGATATTTTTTGAATGAAATTTGTGATACCGTTTTTAATGATAAAAAGGTTATATTAAGTAATCAGTTTACAGGAGAATGGATTAAGATACCTATAGAATGTTATAAAGTTATAGAATATTCCTTTAAAAAACGTATTCCAGTTAATAAAGTTATACATGCATTTAGAGATGAAGAAGATCAGAAATATTTTATCCAAGTTTTATGTAGACTGGAAAAAATAGGATTATTAGAAAAAGAAATAATAGATGATATAAAAGTAGATTTTATACCCAGAGTTATATTTTCTATAACAAACAGATGCAATCTGAATTGCGATTATTGTTGTGTAACAGCGTCTTTAGATAAGAAATTAGAATATGAAGATGTTTTGAAAACAGAGGATGTTAAAAAAGCTATTGATAAGATAGTAACTTTAAATCCTCAACAAATAGTTCTATCAGGCGGAGAACCTTTAATAAGAAAAGATTTTTTTGATATTTTTTACTATGTAAAAGGTATATATGATGAGAAATTAACCTTAGCTACAAACGCAACCTTAATAAGAGATGAAGATATTAAAACTATAGCTAAAAATGTTTATAGTATAGAAATTAGTCTAGATGGATTTGATGAAAAAACTTGTGCTAAAGTTAGAGGAAAAGGAATTTTTAATAGAGTTATTGAAGTGGTGAAATTATTACAGGAGAATGATTTAGAAAAAATATCTTTATCAATGGTAGTTGGAAATAACAATGTTCAATATGTAGACAAGTTTAATGAGCTAAATAGAAAGCTAGGGACAAAAGCAGTTATTAGGAATTTTAGTAAACTAGGTAGAGGTGAATATAATTTCGAGAAGTATCTAGGGGAAAAAAATATTGAACATTATATTGGAGATGATGATTTAGATATTGATATAATGAAAATAAAAGCCAATAGTTGTCAAGCTGGAAGTTCTCAACTATTTGTAAATTATGATGGTAATGTATTTTTATGCCCATTATTACAATATGAAGAATTTAAAATAGGAAATATTTTAGATTTGAATGATGATCTTATGGAAAAGATTTTAGAAAGGAAGTTACCTAGTTTTGAAAATTTTGAAAAGGTTAAGACTAAAAATATATTATATTGTAAAAATTGCAAAGTAAATACCTTTTGTACAGGATGCCCAGCAAAAATGTATACATTATTGAAAAATAAAGAAGCTTTTAGATATAATTGTGAATTTATGAAAGATAAGCTGATGTATAAAATATGGGAAAGTTTCTAAAATTACAAAACTGTCATTAAACTGAAAGTGTTCTGTAATATTCATATGCTACCTTTTATATAAAAGGTAAATAAAAGGTGGAAATATTAGAAGAAATTCATGGAGGAAGATATGGGAAAAATTAAAGTAGCTATTGTAGATAGTGGAATAGATTTAGACAATACTTATTTAACAAAGTATATAATAAAGGGGAAAAGTTTTATATTAGATGAAAGTAACAGAAAAATAATAGAGGGAAATGATATAAGAGATAGTTATGGTCATGGAACATCATGCGCGTATACAATTTTAAGACAAAATGAAAGTGTGGAAATTTTTCCAATAAAGATATTAAACTCTTTAGGAAGGACAAGTTCTAAATGTCTTTTAGAAGGATTAAAGTTTTTAATAGATACAGATATAAAATTAATAAATATTAGTTTAGCTACTGTTAATTTTGACCGTGAAAAAGAATTCATTGATATATGCAAAGAACTAATTGATAGAAATAAGATAATTGTAGCATCGATGGATAATATGTTTAGAGAAAGTTTACCAGCTATTCTGCCAGGGGTTATTGGCGTAAGAGGTAAAAATTTAGGATTTACAAATGAGTATTGGTATGACAAGAATAAGAAAATACAATGCATATGTGATAATGAACCTATATTTGTACCAAAAATAAATGAAAAAGGAATGAAGTTATTTGGTCATAATAGCAAAGCAACATCTCTTATGACAGCAAAAATATCAAAACTTTTAGATTTAAATAAAGAATTAAAATATAGAGAAGTAGAAGAATTATTATTAAAATATTCATCAAAAACAAGTTGGACAAGTGAAGAATTAAAGGAGGATAAACTTCCAAGAGAGATAGTTGAAAAAAGAGAATTAGAGGGAGAAATGAAAGAAAAAGCGAATGAATTATGTAAGTTGATAATAGAAACTTATGATTCAAAAATTGAAGATATAGATTTTCTCTATCAATATTCACTATTTAATAATTTCACAAAAATGAATAAGCATAATTGCTTTGATATTATAGATAAAATAGAAAACAAATTTAATATAAAAATAAAATATGATGAAATTTCTATGAGTTCATTTTATTCTATATATTCGTTATTAGACATTGTTATAAAATATTCTTAAAAAATGAGATTTGCTAAATAGGAGGAGATATTTTGAAATTAACTGATAAGATGATTTTTGATAAAAAAGACCTCTTAATTAATAAAAAGAATAAACTAGTTTGTATATACAATAAAAAAAAGTGTAAACATTTTATATTATC
Organism: Anaerosalibacter massiliensis; assembly: GCF_024623155.1. Lineage (NCBI taxonomy): Bacteria > Bacillati > Bacillota > Tissierellia > Tissierellales > Sporanaerobacteraceae > Anaerosalibacter > Anaerosalibacter massiliensis. The sequence continues at coordinate 102,366 of NZ_JANJZL010000002.1, read as the reverse complement.
AGAAGAAGTATATGATTTTTTTGAAAAAGCTGTAGGTGAAAATATTACATTTAAAGAATTTATAAGCTATTTTAAAAATGAAGAGGATAAAAAATATATTAAAAGAGTAATAGATAATTTAATAAAATTAGAGGTGTTTTATTCTGAAAGTTTGGAAGATAAAGAAGAAAAAAGTTTGACATTAAAATCAATAGACAATATTTACATAACTTTAACTAAAAGATGTAATCTTAATTGTACACATTGCAGTACCAGTTGTAGCAATAAAGAAAAAGATTTTCTTAGTACTGAACAGATAAAAAAGATGGTTGATAAGATAAAACGATTAAATCCTAAAGTTATAATATTGACAGGTGGAGAACCTTTAATAAGAAGTGATTTTAAAGAGATAGTTATGTACATAAGAGAGAATCTAGAAAATGTATTTTTAGGATTATCTACAAATGGGACTTTAATATGTAAAAATAATATAGATTTCATTGTCAAAAATTTTGATAAGGTAGATATAAGTATAGATGGAGTAGATGAGGAAACTTGTAGTATTACAAGAGGTAAAGGAGTATTTAATAAAGTTATATCAGTGGTAAAACAACTACAATTAAAAGGATTTTCAAATATACACTTGTCAATGATTTTTGGAGAAAAAAATATGCATCTTTCTGAAGAATTTAATGAGCTAAATAAAAAATTGGGAACTACTCCAATAGAAAGAACATTTATTCCAGAAGGTAGGGGTGCAGATAATGTTTTAGAGTATTGTTTAGAGGACTTTAAATTACCTGTTCTAATTCCTAAAATATTAGAATCACAAAAAAATATAAAAAGTAAGAAAATAAGCTCTTGTGCTTGTAATGCACTAAAAGGTCAAATATTTATAGATCATAATGGAAGTATTTATCCTTGTCCTTCATTAATGAAAAAAGAGTATAAAGTTGGGAATATTTATGATAAAGATATAATCTTAAATATTCAAAATCTGGAAGTTACAAAACCAGATATATGTAGTAGACTTGAGGATATAAAGCCTTATAATTTTGAAAAATGTAAAGATTGTGATGTGAATATATTTTGTTGGCATTGTCCAGCGTTGATAGATGGAGTGAAGAACAACGATAAAGAATTAAATAACTGGTGTAATTTAATGAAACCCTTGTTAAATAAAATCATATGGGATGAGGATGTGATTTAAAATGAAATTCACCATATTTGTAACATCCAAATGTAATCTGAGATGTAGGTATTGTTATGAAGGAACTGAAAAGTCAAATATAGATATGACAACTGAAATATCAGATAAAGTTATTGAATTTATAAAATATAAATTAAAAGAAGATAGTGAAAAGAAACCTTTGAATATAATTTTTCATGGCGGAGAACCTTTGATAAATTTTGAATTAATAAAATATATATCAGGTTCTATCTTGCAAAAGATTAAAGATAGAGAAGTTATTTTTAGTATGACTACTAATGGAACCATAATGACGGAAGAAATTATTGAGTATGTAAAAGAGTATATTGATAGTTTGTCTATCAGTATAGATGGTACATTGAAGTCACATGATATGAATAGAAAATTTGCTAATGGAGAGGGTTCTTATAAAACGGTGATATACAATGCTAGAAAACTTCTATCAGGAGGAATTGATTTAAGAGCTAGAATGACTTTTAATTCTCAAAATGTAAGAGAATTATATGAGGGAGTAAAGATTATGGCAGATTTAGGATTTAGATATATTGTTCCTGCCATTGATTATTATGATGAATTATGGGATGAAGCAAAAGTTGAAGTATTAAGAGAACAAGTAAATAGAGTGTCAGAAATAAAAAATAAATACCCTAATACCCATATATCTTTAGTAGAAAGAGATATGATTTGTAAAAAGAAAGGTGATTGTTTTGGAGGGGTGAATGGTTATAGTATAGATCCTAAAGGAAATCTATATCCATGTGCCTTTTGCGTTGGCAATGATGAATTTATATTAGGAAATATATATAGTACAGAAAAATTGGATGATAATTTACCTAAGCTTTATGAAATCAGTCAAATAAAAAACCAAGATTGTTTAGGATGTAGTGCATATGAGTATTGTGATGGGGTAAGATGTAAGTTTTTAAATAAGGTAATTACAGGGGAATACAATGTACCACCTCCAATACTTTGTGCAATGAAAAATATACTTTTTAGAAGCAATAATATTTTGAAAGGTACTTTTTAATAGGGTAGACTGACTAAATTTCACTGCAGTGATGTCAGTTTTTAAATAATTATGAGAATTATAAAGGGGGGGGATATGAATGTTGAAAATAAAGAAAATAGAAGAAAAAATGGAACTATTAGACGTAGAAGCTCAAGCAGATCCATGCAAGTTTTTTTGGGACAATGATGGAGTTGCAGGATTATATGATTGTTTAAAAGACTGCAAAGGAAAAACACCATATGCTTCAGTTAAGTATTAATAGTTAAGAGTAAATTAACAAAGGGGATATATTAGATATCCTCTTTGTTAACTTAAAAGAAGAAAATATATATAAAAGAGTAATAAAGAAGAATGTTTTAAATAATGAGAAGTTGTAATATTTTATTGAAATTCCAAAACTGTTAATGAAATCAAATATATATAAATGATATTTATTATATCTAAAATAGAAAGAAATAAAGAGTAGTATAAATTTTTTATCAATCTGAACAGAGGTGAAGTATATGAAAATATATATAAAATTAGCCTTGGCATATCTAAAGAAACAAAAAGGAAGAACATTTTCCATGATTCTCGGAGTTGTCTTGGCTATAATGTTAGTATTTGGTTTTGATGTAATAAATGAAAGTCAAAGTAAAAAACAATTGGAAATGATATATAAATCATATGGAGGATATCATGGCGTTTATCAAAATTTAAGTAAAGATAAATTAGAGGAAATGAAAAACGATAAAGATATAGAAGAAATAGCAGGAGTTGCAAGTCTGGGAGATATTATAGCGGAAGATGGTACTTCTATAAAATTAAATTCATTCAATGAAAAATATATAGATATGAGTGGCTATTCTATGAAAGAAGGACATTTACCAAAAAAAGAAGAAGAGATTGTTTTAGAGTCCCAAGCTTTAAAACAAATGGGATTAGATGAGAGATTAAATCAAACAATTGAGTTTAAAATAAAGAAGAAATATAAAGATGAAAATGGTATAAATAAAATATTTATGGAGAAAAAGAAGTTTGAACTAGTTGGGATAATAACAAAGCCTAATCTTTATTACGAGAATTTTTATATAATGCAAGGATTTACTTTTTTAAAAGAAGGGGATACTACAATACTACCTGAAGAACTTATAAGCTATGAGAATATAGTTAAATTGAAATCAAAATCAAACATGACCACAAAATTAAATGATATAAGGATAAGGTATAAGCTTGGGAAGTTAGATTTTGAAGAAAACAAGCTACTTACTCATGCCTTAGATGAATATAGTATGGCACAAGAGAGTGGTACACAAAAAGACATGAAGAGATTAATTGTAGTTACATCCATGATACTAATATACAATATGTTTAATATATCATTAGCAGATATGATAAAGCAAATAGGATTACTTAGGGCAATAGGAGTATCAAAGAGGAAAGTAAGACTTATAGTTGGAATTCAAAGCTTATTTATATGGATTATAGGTACTATACTTGGTATATTATTTGGACTTATGTTTTCATATTTTGGAATGAAAACATTTAGTAATAGTTTAATAGATATGGATATACCAAGTACAGATGTATATGTAAGTATGCAGAGTATAAAAAATGCAATTGAGATAGGTATAATATCAGTAGGAGTATCAAGTTTAGTTCCTATTTGGTTATCAGGAAGAGTGTCACCATTAGAAGCCCTTAGAAAGACAGATAGAACAGGTAGATATGGAAAAAGAAGATGGCATCATAAACTTATGAGAAGATTATTTGGAATAACTGGAGAAATGGCTTGGAGAAATATTGGCAGAAATAAAATTAGGGCATTGATATCTATTATTGCAATAAGTATGGGTGGAATTATTTTTATATATCGGATAGGTCATATTAATAGTTTATTGTGTGGTGATGCAAAAATAATGGGGACTGGTTTGTTAAGTGAAATGAAAGGCAACTCTTTTAAGTTATATAATGATATAAATTTTGATAATGATCTTGTAGGATATACAGAAGAAGATATAGAAAAGTTATCTGGCATAGATGGTGTAAAAGAAATAAAAACAAAAATTAATTTTGAGGGGTTTTTAAAATCAGAAACAAAAGATTTAGAAGAAGAATATATGGAGTATAATGGAATATCAAATAAGAATAATAATGTAGAATTGAATATATTTATAAATGGATGTGACAATAATTCTTGGAACAATCTGAAAAAGTATATAGAAAAAGGGGGATTAACAAAGGAAAAGGAAGGAGAATACCCTAATGTTGCAGTTTTTAATTATTATTATGATGTTTTAAAAGATCATAAAAATAAGAGTGCTATAAAAAACATGAAGGTGGGAGATATAATAACTATGAAAATACCTAAAATTGAAAAAGGGATATTATCATATGAGGAACAAAAGGTTAGAGTAGGAGCACTATTAAAGGAAGAGTGGGGATTTGAAGAAGCAAATACAAAAGGAGGATGTATAGAAATTTTAATTCCAGAAAAGTCTTTAATGGATATGTCAAACAAGAATATTTATAATGAAATTGGTTTGAAAATAAATGAAGAAAAGGAGGAACAAATTTATAAAAAGTTAAAGGGAATTTTTAAGGATAAATCTTTTGTAGAAATAAAAAGTAGAGCAGAAATTAAAGAAATTAATAATGAAGGACCTAGAGAGAAAATAAAAGAATACTACATAATAGTGTTATTAATTCTTATTATAGCAGCAGTAAATATATATGGAACAATAAAGACTAGCTTACTTATACGTACAAACGAGTTTGCAATAATGAGAGCTATAGGTATGACAACTAGGCAGATTAGAAATATGATAATAAAGGAAACAATAATATATGGATTTTTAAGCAGTATATTAGCAGTAATGGCAGGAGTATATAAATATTATAGTGAAATTAAATTTATAAACAATCAGTACAAAGGTGCGTTTAATATAGATAATATAGTAGAATTTAGTTTACCTATAGTAGAAATATTACAATATACTGTTATAGCAATGTTGATTTGTATAGTTGTAGGTTATATGTCTAAGAGAAGCATAGAAAAAATGAGCATAGTGGAAGGAATGAAAGTAGTAGAATAGGTATAGTACATAGAGGAAGTATTGACAGTTATTATATAGGTAAGGTGATATTTTGAAACATCTTGAGAATAAAAAAAATAGCGTTGTTAGGTTTTTAACTTTCATATACAAAAATAATAAGTTGAAAATATTAGTTTCATTTGTATTAGTTATTATGGCTTCAATGGTAGATTTAGTATTTCCACAGCTTACAAGAAAAATTGTAGATAATGCAATTGGTGGGCATGATATAAATTTATTAGTCACGTTGGTCATATTATATGGTGTGTTATCAATAGCTTCAGCATGTGTTGATATAGTTTTAGAGTATTTTTATTCTAAGATGAAAAATAAGAGTGCTGTGGATTTGAGAATAAGTATGCTAAAACATTTATCTAAACTATCAGGGAAATATTATTCTAATATAAAAACTGGGAATCTACTATCAATTTTAGATAATGATATGTTTATAATTGAAAACTTTGGTACAGACATTATTTTTTCTATAATTGTAGATTTTTTTACTGCCTTAATTGCGTTATTCTTTCTAATAAGGATGCAATTCGATTTGTTCCTTGTAGTTATAGTTTTGCAGTTAATATTAGTAGTATCACAGTCTAAACTAACAAGTATAATAGCTGATAAGACAGCAGAAGTTCGTACGGACTATGGAAGAATTGCAAATATTGTCCAAGAATATGTTTCTAATATAATGAATGTAGTTTTAACAAAATCAAAAAGAAAATTCTTTAAATCTTTCTTGGATAAGGAAAGAAAAATAATCAAGAAATTCATTAGATTAGATATGGTAATATCCGGAAATGTTGCTATAGCCAGATTTGTTTCGGCATTGATTACTATAGCGATATATGGATTTGGAGGCTATAAGATAATAAAAGGTAAAATGACATTAGGTGAACTTATTGCATTTCAAGAATATACAGGTATGCTTATAGGTCCTTGTATAAATATTATAAGATCAAATACTAGAATACAACAAGCTAAGGTATCGCTTGATAGAATATATTCAGTAATTGATGAAGAAATATGTATAAAAGTAGATAACAAGGGTTTAAGATTAAATAATACCGATGTTGATAGTATTATATTTAAAGATGTCAGCTTTTCATACAATTCGAATGAAGAAAAAATATTGAAAAGTATAAATCTTAAATTTAAGAGAGGAAAAACTACTGCTCTTGTAGGTGGAAGTGGATGTGGAAAGTCTACGATAGTTAATTTGATATATAGGCTATGGGATTTGGATGATGGTCATATATATATTAATGATACAGACATAAGGGATTTAAACTTATTGTCTTTGAGGAAGAATATCTGTGTAGTGTCACAAGATTTATTTCTACTAGATGACACTATTAGAAACAATATTGTATTAGACAATAAGATAAGTGATGAAAAGTTAAAAAACATATGTGAATTAACAGGTTTATCGGAGTTAATTGATTCACTGAAACTTGGTTTGGATACAGTAATCGGAGAAAGAGGAGTCAAGTTATCTGGAGGTCAAAAGCAAAGATTAGCTATTGCAAGAACACTATTAAGTGAATGTCCTATAATAATTTTTGATGAAGCAACATCAGCATTAGATAATATATCACAAAAATCTATTATTAGAAATATAAAAGAAATTGTAGAGGATAAGATCATGATAGTGATTGCACATAGATTGTCAACTATAGATGATGCAGATTTAATATATGTTCTTGAAGATGGAAGGGTAGTTGAGCAAGGGAATAAAGATGAGTTAGTAAACCTGAAAGGTAAATATTTCCAATACTTATCTGAAGCTGAATCATAATAAATAAGAGCAGTAGAATAATATTAGTAAAGGATAAACAAAATATAATTTGCAATAGATATGATATAATATTTTATAAAAAGTATAGTTAAGGGTATAAAAATTACCAACAAAAAATCTTAAAGAATAGTGATAGAGGAACTAAAAGGGTTAAAAGAAGCTAATAATAAAAGTAGGTAATTTAGAGTAATGACAGAAAGAATTAGCATCAAAAATAGATGCAATATGTGAAGAGACGGCTAATCTAACAGAATTTAAATAAGAAACCAATAAAGATATTAAAAAAGTCCAAGATGATAATAGCATATTAAAAGAAATAGTTGGACGTTATGAAATAGAAATTAAATATTTAGAAAGAAAAATAGGATAAACTATAGTGAACGTTTCACATTTAGGTGCTGTAAGAAATACTAAACAATAAAATCTCCAATTTCAATATTGAAATTGGAGATTTTCCATGTCTATAATTAACCTAATACCTCTTCTACTGATGTATATGGTAAATCAAAAGCCTTTGCTACTGCTTCATAAACAACTTTGCCTTCTACTACATTAGCACCTTTTCTTAATGGCATTTCATCTTTTAGAGCTTGTTTCCAACCTTTGTTTGCTATTCTAAGAGCATAAGGTAGAGTAACATTTGTAAGGGCTAAAGTTGAAGTTCTAGGAACTGCCCCTGGAATATTAGCTACTGCATAGTGAACAACATCATGTTTCATAAATATTGGATCGGCATGAGTTGTAGGATGTGTAGTTTCTATACATCCACCTTGGTCAATAGCTACGTCAACTAAAACGCTTCCTGGTTCCATAAGTTTTACCATTTCTTCTGTAACTAATTTTGGTGCCTTAGCTCCTGGGATTAAAACAGCTCCAACAACTAAATCAGCTGTTTTAACAGCATTAGTTATATTGTAGTTGTTGGAATATAGAGTTTCTATTCTACCCATAAATACCTCATTTAGATAACGAAGTCTAGCTGTGTTTATATCAAGCACAGTAACTCTAGCGCCTAGGCCAACAGCTCTTCTAATAGCTCCAGTACCTACGATTCCAGCACCTACAACTACTATATGTGCAGGAGCTACACCTGGTACTCCATCTACTAGTAAACCTTTTCCTCCACGAGTCTTTTCTAAGTAAACAGAACCTTCTTGTACTGCCATACGACCAGCTACTTCACTCATAGGTGTAAGAAGTGGTAAAGATCTATCAGGATTTTCAACAGTTTCATAAGCAATTGCAATTGTTCCTGATTCTACTAATGCCTTTGTAAGCTTTTCTTCTGCTGCTAAATGTAAGTAAGTAAATATAATAAGTCCTTCTCTAAAATATTTATATTCAGATTTAAGAGGTTCTTTAACTTTCATAATCATATCTGATTTGTTCCAAACTTCTGAAGCTTCAGGTAGTATTTCTGCCCCCAGTTCTGAATACTCCTTATCTGTAAATCCTGCTCCCATTCCTGCATTTTTTTCTATAAGAACTTTGTGGCCTGCTCTTACTAAAGCATCTACTCCAGCGGGTGTAACGGCTACTCTGTCTTCTTGTTCTTTTATTTCCTTTGGCACTCCAACTATCATAAAAATTCCTCCTTAAGATATAATTATGTTATCAGATACATTTTAACACATAAAGAAAAGGTTTGCATCATTAAAATTAACTTGGTTACAGAAATAACTAAATTTTTAGTAAAAACATCAAAAGAATTCAAAATAATACTATAACATATAAAATCTCAAAAAAAATATTTATTTTATGTTAATATTTTAGCAAAAAAGCTTTTTGGTATTTAATATTTTAAAAAATTTACTAAATAGGTTATACTAAGGATAAGTAGAAAAGGAAGATTGATATGAATTTAAAAAAATATATTATAGAGAAATCTAAGGATATAGGAATTGACATTGTAGGATTTACAGGATGCAATAGATTAGATAGTTTAAATGACTATTTAATTGAAAGAAAAGCAAAAAATAAAGAAACAGAATTTGAAGAAAAAGATATTGAAAAGAGAATAGATCCTAAAAAAGTTTTTCCAAGTTGCAAAACTATTATTGCTATAGGAATTTCTTATAATGTAGATTTTAATGAAAGTGTAGATTTTAAATTAAAAGGAAGAATATCTAAGTCTTCTTGGGGGGAAGATTATCATAGAGTAGTTAAAGAAAAAATAGAGAAACTTATAAAAGAAATAAAAAAAGAAGTTGATTTTAACTACGAATATTTTGTGGATACTGGACCATTAGTAGATAGAGAAATCGCAAAAAAATCTGGTATTGGCTGGTATGGGAAAAATTGTTCTATTATAAATGACTATTATGGTTCATTTGTTTTTATAGGACATATTTTAACAGATTTAAATATTGTGCCAGATAGAGAATTAAAAGAAAAATGTAAAGACTGTAATGTTTGTATTAAAGCTTGTCCTACAGGTGCGTTAGAAGGACCTTATAGATTTAATCCTCAAAAATGTATTTCATATTTAACGCAAACAAAAAAAGATATTCCCTATGAATTGAGAGAAAAAATGGGAATCAAGGTTTATGGTTGTGATACTTGTCAATTAGTATGTCCTATGAATAAAAAAGCTGTTAAAAGTGGTAAAGAAGAGTTTATACCTAGTATTACTAAAGGATATATAGATATAGAAGAGATATTTACTTTATCTAATAAACAATTTAAGAAGAAATATGGACATATGGCAGGAAGTTGGAGAGGTAGAAATATTCTAAGAAGAAATTCTTTAATAGCTTTGGGAAATATGAAAAATAAAGAAAATATTGATTTTTTGAGAATGGTGCTAAAAGATAAAAATCCCATGATGAGGAAATATTCTGCTTGGGCTATATTAAATATTGATAAATATTTAGGTAGTCTTATTGTAAAAGAGGCAATGAAATTTGAGAAAGAGGAAGATGTTAAAAAAGACATGGAATGTTTGTTAAAATATTTTCAAAACAAAAACTAATAATAATAAATCAAAAAAATGTGATATACTATATTTGGATAATTATGAACCTTTTCTCTAAAACTATTAAGGAGGGGAAAAAATGTCAAATGTTCATGAGCTAAACTTTTTAAAGGAAAAAATTCAAGGGTTAAAAGATGATGGAGTTTACAGAAAACTTCCAGTATTGGGAGGAGCAAATGATTCAGAAGTTATTTTAGATGGAAAAAAAGTTATAAATCTATCTTCAAATAACTATTTAGGATTTGCCAATCATCCAAGACTTAAGAAGGCTGCTATAGAAGCAGTTGAGAAATATGGTGCAGGAGCAGGTGCAGTTAGAACTATAGTAGGTAATATGGATATTCATGAAGAACTTGAAGGTTTATTAGCAGAATTTAAACGTGAAGAAGCAGCATTTATCTACCAATCAGGATTTAATTGCAATGCAGGAACAATTCAAGCTATAACTGAAAAAGGAGATTTAATTATTTCCGATGAATTAAACCATGCATCCATTATAGATGGCTCTAGACTTAGCAAAGCTGACAAAACTATATACAAACATTCAGATATTGATCATTTAGAAAAAGTACTTAAAGAAAATAGAGATAAATATAATAATATATTAATTATAACTGATGGAGTATTTAGTATGGATGGAGATATTGCTAAACTTCCTGAAATAGTAGAATTAGCTGAGAAGTATGAAGCTATGACTTATGTAGATGATGCCCATGGTTCAGGAGTATTAGGGGAAAGTGGTAGAGGTACTGTAGACCATTTCAATTTACATGGAAGAGTAGATTTTTCAATAGGTACATTGTCAAAAGCTATAGGAGTAGTGGGAGGATATGTAGCTGGTAGTGAGACTATGTATGAATGGTTAAATCATAGAGCTAGACCAGTATTATTTAGTACATCTCTTCCACCAGCAGCTGTAGGAGCAATAATGGAAGCTATAAGAATGCTTATGGAATCAACAGAATATACAGATAGACTTTGGGACAATGCTAAATACTTTAAGTCTAAACTTGGTAAATTAGGATTTGACACAGGCCATAGTGAAACACCTATAACCCCAGTAATAATAGGTGATGAAGCAAAGACTATGGAATTCAGTAGAAAGCTACTTGAAAATGGAGTATTTGTATCAGGGATAGTATTTCCAACAGTTCCAAGAGGAACAGGAAGAGTAAGATGTATGGTAACAGCAGCTCATACAAAGGAACAACTTGATAAAGCTGTAGAAATATTTGAAAAAGTAGGTAAGGAAATGAATATATTAGGGTAAATAAAAGGGGGACGTCCCCCTTTTTATTTATATCTAATTATTTCAAAATATACTGAGGTGATTATCATGATAATTGGTTCTTGTACATTAAAGCTAATTATATATGAATCAAATTCTTTAAAAGATAAAAGACAAATACTAAAAAGCATCATAGCAAAAATACAATCTAGATTTAATGTATCCATTGCTGAAATAGATTTAAATGATAGTTGGCAAACTTCTTTAATAGGTTTTGCCTGTGTAACTAATAATACATCTCATGCTAATCAAATTGTATCAAATGTGTTAAAATTTATAGATAGGGATAGTAGAGTAGAAATTATTGACTATAATATAGAAATACTGTAGGTGATAAATATGAAAGGAAAGTTGAACAAAAAAGAAGTGGATAAGGTTTTGGATATATTAGAAGAACTTTATCCTGATGCTGAAGTTGAATTAAATCATTCAAATACTTTTGAGCTACTTATAGCTACTATACTTTCAGCACAGTGTACAGATAAAAGAGTAAATAAAATAACAAAAGAACTCTTTAAGGAATATAATACTCCTAAGGCTTTTTTGACCCTTACCCAAGAGGAATTAGGGGAGAAAATTAGAAGTTGTGGTTTTTATAGAAATAAAAGTAAAAATATTTTAGGAGCTTGCCAAATGATTATTGAGGAGTTTGATGGTAAGGTTCCAGATACTAGAGAAGAGCTTATGAAACTTCCAGGAGTAGGTAGGAAAACTGCAAATGTAGTTTTAAGCAATGCTTTTTCAGTAGATGCAATTGCAGTGGATACCCATGTATTTAGGGTATCTAATAGAATAGGTTTAGCAAATAGCAAGGATGTGTTAGATACAGAGAAGGATTTAATGGAAAATATTAAAAAGGAAAGATGGTCAAAGGCCCATCATCTTTTAATATTCCATGGAAGAAGAATTTGCAAAGCTAGAAAGCCTATGTGTGAAAAATGTCCTCTAAAGAAGTACTGCAATTATTATAAAGAAAATTTTAATTAAATAGTTAAAGAATATATAAATGAGGAAGGTTGTTATATATGGTTGTTCCTGATACAAATATAAAAAATTCTAATGATTTAATATTTTCATTGGACATAGGGACTAAAACTATTGTAGGAATAGTAGGAGTTCATGAGAATGGAAAATTTAAGATTATAGAAAGCTGTATAAAAGAACATAACAGAAGAAATATGTATGATGGTCAAATTCATGATATAGAAGGAGTTACAAGAATTATTAAAGAAATTAAAAAAGAATTAGAAGAAAAATTAGAAATACCTTTAAAGAATGTGTCTATAGCTGCGGCAGGTAGAGCTTTAAAAACTTATAGATTTAAAACAAATAAAGATATTGACAGTACTATTGAAATCGATAATAATATGATTAAAGCTTTGGAAATGGAAGGGATACAAAACTCTCAGAAATTAATGGATGAGGAAATAGGAAAAAAAGATCTTAGATATTATTGTATTGGTTATAGTGTAGTAAATTATTTTCTAGATGATAATTTTATAGAAAAATTAGAAGGGCACAAGGGTAAAAAAATAGGAGTGGATCTTCTAGCAACATTTCTACCCCAAATAGTTATAGATAGTTTATATGTAGCAGTTAATAGAGCAGGTCTTGAAGTCTCAAATATGACTTTAGAGCCTATAGCAGCCATAAATGTAGCTATAAAAGAAAATCTAAGACTTTTAAACCTAGCATTAGTAGATATAGGGGCTGGTACTTCAGATATAGCTATAACTAAAGATGGTTCTATAATAGCTTATGCTATGACTTCCATAGCAGGTGATGAGATAACAGAAGCTATTGCTAAATCTTATCTTCTAGATTTTGATTCAAGTGAAAAATTGAAGGTAAGATTAAATAAAGAAGAAGAACATAAATTTTTTGATGTAGTTGGTATAGAACATCAATATAGTACAGAAGAAATTATAAAAAAAATTGAAGGGGTAATAGATAAATTAGCAGCTGAGATATCAAAGAAGATAATAGAATACAATGGTGTTGCTCCTAGTGCTGTCTTTTTAATAGGTGGTAGTAGCCAGATACCTAAATTAAATGAATACATTGCTAAATATTTAAAACTTCCTGAAGAAAGAGTAGTATTAAGAGATTTAAGCTTTATAGAAAGTATTGAGGGAATTTCAAAACTTCATAATGGACCAGACATGATTACCCCTATAGGTATAGCTATGGAAGGAGCAAATAATAAGTATAAAAATTTTATACAAATATACTTAAATGGAGAGGAAATTAGGGTTTTTAATACAGATAGTGTAAAAGTTGCAGATGTTCTTATTCTTGTAGGGTACAATCCTAGAAAACTAATCCCTGAAAGGGGAAAAGATTTTATATACTATTTAAATAATGAGAAGAAAATTGAAAAGGGTGAAATAGGAAAACCTGCTGAAATAATTGTAAATGGAGCTAAGGGAAACTTAAAAACTGTTTTACAAAATAAAGATTTTGTAGAAGTTAAAGACTCTACTAGGGGAGAGATTAGAGATATTTATCTCTACAATATTATTCCAATATATGAGAAAGTTATTTTGAATGGTGAAGAGGTAAGAGTTTTAAAAGAAGCAAAAGTTAATGGTGAAATTATAGAAGAAAATATTCAAATTCACGAAGGAGATAGAATAGAATACTATAAAAATGAAACAGTATATAATTTATTAGAAGATTTAAATATAGATGAATACAATATATTTAAAAATGGAGAACAAGTGGGTATATATGAAAATATAAAAGACAAAGATGAAATAGATATAAAATTAAAATCAAATAAGAATTTTTTAGAAACTGAGGAGAATGAAATAGATCTAATAGTAAATGGAGAATCAAAAAAATTCACATATACTGAAGAAGAGTTTTTATTTGTAAATATATTTAATTATATTGATTTTGACTTGTCTAAACCTAAGGGGAAACTAGTACTGAAAGTAAATAACAGGGATGCTCAATATATGAAGGTTTTAGAGAATGGAGATAATGTAGAAATTTATTGGAGTAAGTGAGTTTTCACTAATTTACATATTTTGGAAATATGGAGGGAATTATGGAGAGGACAAGGAAAGAAGATAAAAAAAATATACAGATAATATTGTATTTATCTATAGCTATAGTGTTATTTTCAATTGGATTTTATGGATTTTATTTAGTATTAAGTAAGGAAACTATGTATGAAGGAATAAAAGTAGAGAAAATTAATTTAAGTAATATGACTAAAGAGGAAGCTCTAAAGCATATTAAGAAAAATAAAGAAGAAAGTTTAACAGGAAAGAAAATGGTACTAAAGTTTAAGGATAAATCTTATAATATAGAGCTTAAAGATTTAGGGTTTTATTATGATTATGAAAAAGCGATAAATAAGGCATATTCCATAGGAAGAAAAGGGAATATTTTTGCTAGACTTAAGACTATTTCTAATACTAAGAAACATGGAGAAAATATAGAATTGAAAAGTGGATATGATGTAAAAGCTGTAGAAAAATTAGTTAATAAAATATCTGAGGATATTAATTTAGAAAGTAAAAATGCAGTATTCCATTTTAATCAAGGAAATATGTCTGTAACAGAAGAAAGAATTGGGAGAAAGGTAAACAAAGAACTTTTGAAAGAGAAAATAGAAGGAAATATATATAAATTAGAAGATATAGATATTCCAGTGGATAATGTAAATCCTAAAATAACAAAAGCTCAATTAAATAGAATTAATGGAATAATAGGTGAGTTTTCAACTTCCTTTAAAAATAGCAGTAAAGATAGAAAAGAGAATATCCGCATTTCTGCAAAAGCTTTAGATGGAAGGATAGTAATGCCTGGTGAAGTTTTTTCCTTTAATGAATCAACAGGACCAAGAAGTAAACAAAAGGGATATAAAGAAGCAAATATTATTGTAAAGGGGGAATTTGTACCAGGATTAGGAGGAGGAGTATGTCAAGTATCTACTACTCTTTATAATGCACTTTTATTATCGAATTTAAATGTTACAGAAAGACATCCTCATTCACTACCAGTAAAATATGTACCAGAAAATAAAGATGCAGCAGTATCTTATGGTTCATTGGATTTAAAGTTTAAAAATGATTTTGATTATCCTGTATATATTCATACTAAAGCAAATGAAGATCATGTATATATTTATATATATGGGAATAAGAAAAAGTAAGTAACTAGTAACTTTTCTTATTTTAAATGCATATCCTGGTTATAAAAGCAATGAGGAAGTGATAAATATGAACCCTATTGTTTTTGTGCCAGGACTTTTTGGTTCTTTAGGAGATGATATAATAAAGGGGACTGGGGATTTTTCTTTTGGTCTTTCAACACATGTTTATAGGCCATTTTTAAATATTTTAAACTCTTTAGGGTATATTGAAGGTGAAAACCTATTTGTATCCTTCTATGATTGGAGGAAATCCTGTGATTATTCTTCAGAGAAGTATTTAATACCTACTATAAAAAAAGCTAAAGAAATATCAGGAAAAGGAAAGGTTGATTTAATATGTCATAGTATGGGAGGACTAGTTAGTAGAGCATATATTCAAGGAAAAGATTATAATAAAGATGTAGATAAACTTATACTTATAGGAACTCCTAATGCAGGAGCAATAAATGCTTATTATTTTTGGAGTGGGGGAAAAATTCCTTATCCTAAAGTAGAAGAAAATTTGTTTTATAAAGCATTAAAAATAGGATTTACCTGGTATTTTAGGATGTTTCAACAATTAGGATACTTAGATGTTTTAAGGAAGACATTTCCATCAGCTAAGGATTTATTGCCAAGCTTTAAATATGGAGATTATATTAAAGTTTTAGAGAAAAATGGGGAAAAGGAATTTTTGCCTATTTATAACATGAGTATTCAAAATGATTTTTTAAATGGATTAGATGAGGAAAACTTGGAAGATGTTGAGATATATTTAATAGCAGGTAATAATATAAAAACTAATAAATATTTACTGGTAAAAGACAGAACTAGCTTAGGAAGAAAATGGAAGGATGGAAAACCTGAAGGAGTATATACAACTAATTTAGGAGATGGTACTGTAACATTAAATAGTTCTAGAACTTTACAAGGAGAACTTATCCAATTAGATGGGAATCATAGTAGTATAATGTATAAATCTAAAGAGCATATTGCAAATATTTTAGGTAAAAGTACTGTGGAAACAGTAGAGGAAAAAGAGGTTGATTCAATATATGGGTTAATAATCACCAATTGTAAAAAGCTAGAGATAAAAACTTTTGATAATAACATAATTACTTCAGACACAGTAAAAATAGTAGATGATAAAGTATCTTTATCTAAATTAGGTAGTAATAATTACTGGAGTTTTATTGAAAAGCCTATTAAAAAGGGAATGGAAATTGCTATAGAGCCTATTAAAAATATGAATAGTAAAGTATTTATCTATAGTTTAAGAGATAATGAAGAGATGGAAATTATAACTAATAAGATTTTAATTAGAAAAGAAAGTATATATATTTAACTACAATTTAAAAAAAATGGAGGAGTACATATGAAAAATATTAGAAATAAAAAAATAATAATACTATTAACTTTAATATTAACATTAACAACTGTTGTAGGCTGTGAAAATTCTAATAAGATAGAAGATAATAAAGAATCCAAAACTAAAATTGAAAACTCGGCTTATCCCTTAGAAATAGAAGATCAGTTTAATAATAAGGTTAAAATAGAAAAGGAACCTAAAAGAATAGTTTCTCTAGCACCAAGCCATACAGAGATATTATATAGTCTAGGGTTAGGGGACAAGATTGTAGGAGTAACAAGTTTTTGTGATTATCCGGAGGAAGCTAAGGAAAAGGACAAAATAGGAGATTTTGAGGGAGTAAATATTGAAAAGATTATTGAATTAGAACCAGATTTAGTAGTTCAATATGGAAAAGGTAATGAAGAAGTAAATAATAAAATAAAGGAAGCGGGAATCCCAATAGTATCTTATGAACCAGAATCTATAGATGAAGTAATAGATACAATAAATGAAATTGGGAAAATTACAGGTAAAGAAGATGAAGCCAAAAAAGTAACAGAAGATATGAAATCTAAGAAAGAAGAAGTTCTAAATAAAGTAAAGAATGTTGAAAAAGTAAAGGTGTTTTATGAAATATGGCATGATCCATTGAGTGCAGCTGGTCCTGGTTCTTTTATGGACGAACTAATTAATTTATCAGGTGGAGAAAATATTGCTAAGGATGCAAAAGGTGGATATTCTGAATTTAATGAAGAAGAACTAATTGAAAGGAATCCAGATGTATATTTAGCAGCTGAAGATCCAGAAAAAACAGTAGAATCAATAAAGTCTAGAGCTGGATATGATGCTATGAATGCTGTGAAAAATAATAGAGTGTATCTACTAGAGCCAAATATAGTTTCAAGACCTGGACCAAGAATTGTAGAAGCATTAGAATTGGTAGCTAAAACATTACATCCAGATTTATTTAAGTAGACAGAGGAATTATTATGAAGGCTAATAAGATGAAAAATAGATATGCAACTATAATATTAATATTATCTATAATGTTAATATTATTTGTCGTATTGTTTTCAACCATTGGAACAGCTAATATAAAAGTATCTGATACATTTAAAATAATAGGTTCTAAGCTTCCTTATATTTCTAGCAAAATAGATATGAATGAAATATCAGATTCTCATAAAATTATAATATTGAAGATTAGATTGCCAAGAGTGTTGCTTGGTGTATTAGTAGGAGCAAGTTTAGCTAGTGCAGGAACAGCATTTCAAGGTATGTTTAAAAATCCTATGGCTGATCCCTATGTAATAGGTATTTCTTCTGGGGCAGCCCTAGGGGCTTCCATTGCCATAATTTCACAAATAGATATGAAATTTCTTGGAATATCTTCTATATCTATATTTGCTTTTATAGGTTCACTTATTACAGTATTTACAGTTTATTCTATATCTAAAATAAAAGGCAAGGTTCCTACAACTACTTTGCTACTGTCAGGGATAGCCCTGGGACAGTTTTTTACAGCAATAATGTCTTTTTTAATGGTAGTTTATACTAAAGATATGGAAAAGATAATTTTTTGGACATTAGGTAGCTTTTCAGGAAAAGGATGGGAACCTTTACTCCACATATTTGTACCTACTATAGTATCTATCATAGTATTAAATTTTTTTGCTAGAGATTTAAATATAATACTTATAGGTGAAGAATCAGCCCAAAGCTTAGGAGTAGATGTAGAAAAGGTTAAATTATATATACTAATATTATCTTCTTTTATGACATCGATGGTTGTATCAGTAAGCGGGATAATAGGATTTGTAGGTCTTATAATTCCTCATATAGTCAGGCTTATAGTAGGGCCAGATCATAGGATACTTCTTCCAGCATCTGCATTAGTGGGAGGTATTTTTATGACTTTTACTGATACGTTGGCAAGAACTATTATATCTCCTGTAGAAATACCTGTGGGAATTATAACTGCATTATTTGGAGGTCCCTTTTTTATATATTTATTGCGAAAGAAAAAGAGAGAAATTTGATTGGAGTGAAGATTATGGACTATGCATTAGAAGTTGAAAAATTAAATTTTGCTTATGAAGAGGAATTAACCTTAAAAGATATTTCTTTTAATATAAAAAAGGGAGAGTTTATAAGTATTATTGGGCCTAATGGTTCTGGGAAATCTACATTATTAAAAAATATAAGTAATATATATAGTCCACAGAGTGGTAGTATAAAGATATATAATAATGATATAAAAAAGTATGGGACAAGGGAGTTAGCAAAGAATATTGCTCTTGTTCCTCAGGATACTATTATATCTTATAATTTTTCTGTATTAGATATAGTTTTAATGGGGCGTTTTTCCCATTTAAATAGGTTTGAAAAAGAAAGAGAAGAGGATTTTAAAATTGTATATGAAGCTCTTAAAAAAACTAATACCTTCCATTTGAAAGACAGAAATATAGATGAGATAAGTGGAGGAGAAAGACAAAGGGTTATTATAGCTAGAGCTTTAGCACAAGAACCTAAGATTATATTTTTAGATGAGCCTACTAGTCATTTAGATATAAATCATCAGATGGAGCTACTTAATTTATTAAAAATATTAAACAAAGAGAGAAAGACTACAATAATACTAGTTATACATGATATTAATTTGGCTTGTAGATATAGTGATAAAATAATACTTATGAATAATGGAGAAATTGTAAGCATAGGTACTCCTAAAGAAGTAGTAACTAGAAAGAATATTGAAAAAACCTATGGATTAAATATTATAGTTGAAGAAAATCCTTATACAGATAGTATTTACATTGTTCCTCTATCTTTAAATAATTATATAGATCAAAATAAAAAAAAATCTAGAATTCATGTAATAGCAGGTGGAGGTACAGGAGGAGAAATATTAAGTAAATTAGAAGAAAAAGGCTACAATATTTCTATAGGGGTAATTAATATAGGAGATAGTGATTGGCAATTAGGAAGAAAATTGTCTTTAAATATAATAGATGAAAAACCATTTTCAGAAATAAGTGATAAAGCCTTTAAAGAGAATATGAAGGCAATAGAAAAATCCCATGTAGTCATACTTAGTAGTATTCCTTATGGTAGAGGAAATTTAAAAAATTTAGAGGCAGCTTACAATGCAATTAAAATGGGCAAAACAGTTTATTTAGTGGATTCTTATTCTGAATATGATAAATTTGACTATATAGAAGGAAAGGGTATTGAAATATTAGAGAAAATGAAAAGATCAGGACTTAGAATTATTAATTCTATAGATGAGTTTTTAGAAGAAGGCCAATAAGCCCTTTCTTTTATAAATTACTTTTTATTCTATTAATATTTACATATATTTATGATATACTTTTAGAGGGTTTATAAAAGTATAGGAGGTTTTTAAATGAAGTATAAATTAATTGCGATAGACATGGATGGTACTTTATTAAATAGTGAAAATCAAATACCAAAAAAGAACAAAGAGTTAATAAAAAAGGCTACAGATAGGGGGATTAAAGTAGTATTATCTACAGGAAGAATTTTTCCTTCCGCATTACATTATGCTAGGTTTTTAGAAATAGAAACTCCTATAATAAGTTGTAATGGAGCCTATGTTGCAGAACACGATAGTTCAAATATAATATATGAAAATCCTATTTCTATAGAATCATCTAAAGAAATAATATCTTTAGCTGAAAAAAGAGGTATTTATTATCATTTTTATGATGACACTACATTTTATGCAAGAGAAGTTTCAAAAACAGTTGAAAATTATTATAAATTGAATGAGGTTATGAATGAAAGAGAAAAAATAAATATTAAGATAATAAATAATCCTATTGAAATATTAGAAAAGGAAAAACCTTTAATATATAAGTTTGTATTTGTAAAAGATAATGAAAAAGAGCTTTTGGATTTTAGAAAAGAAGTTTCCAATATAAAAGGAGTAGAAGTAGCTAGTTCATGGTGGAACAATATAGAGATTATGAATAAAGGTGTATCTAAAGGGAAGGCTTTAGAAGAGTTATGTAAAATGTTAAATATCGATACAAAAGAAACAGTAGCCATTGGAGATAACGAAAATGATATACCTATGTTAAAAACTGCTGGACTTTCTATAGCAATGGGAAATGGAGAAGAAATTGTTAAAAAAATTGCAAATAAGATAACAGAAACTAATGATGAAAGTGGAGTAGGAAATGCTATAGAAAAATATATAATATAAAATATATTTAGCTATAAGCCATATAATGTTGTATACTTTTTTTAGATGTACAAAAACTAAGAAAAGAGGAGATTAAAATGCCATTAAATATTGTATTAGTAGAGCCAGAGATACCACAAAATACTGGCAATATAGCTAGAACTTGTGCTCTAACAGAAACTAAATTACATTTAGTAAGGCCTTTAGGTTTTTCTGTAGATGATAAACATTTAAAAAGAGCAGGTCTGGACTACTGGAATCTTGTAGATATATCTTATTATGATAGCTTTGAAGAATTAATAAAAAAATATGGAAATAATAATTTTTTTTATGCAACAACTAAAGGAAATAAAAGATATACGGAAGTTGAATATTCAGATGGAAGTTTTTTAGTTTTTGGAAAGGAAACAAAAGGTTTGCCAATGGATTTGCTATCACCAAATAGGGATAAAACTATTAGAATCCCCATGAGAGAGAATATTCCAAGATCTTTAAATCTTGCTAATTCTGTAAATATAATTTTATTTGAAGCTTTAAGACAAATTGATTTTCTAAATTTAGAATAAGGAATTTAATAAAATTAACATAAATTTAACAAAACTCTTTCAAAATTAATGTAACATATAGAGAGTTTCTTAAAATACTTCATCTGAAAAGAGTTAGGGGGATTATTAAATGGAAATTGCTTTTGGCGTCTTTGGTGGACTAGGCCTATTTTTATATGGAATGAACTTGATGGGTATGGGCCTTCAAAAAGCTGCAGGTGAAAAATTAAAAAAACTTATTGAAGTTTTAACTAGCAACAGACTTATGGGAGTTTTAATTGGGGCATTAGTTACAATGATTATACAAAGTAGTAGTGCAACTACTGTAATGGTAATTGGATTTGTAAATGCAGGTCTTATGACTCTCACTCAAGCGGTTGGTGTAATAATGGGGGCTAATATAGGTACTACTGTAACAGCTCAACTTATAGCTTTTAATTTAACTGACTTTGCTCCAATAGTATTGGCTGTAGGTGTAGGTATATGGTTATTTACTTCAAAAAAGAGTGCTAAAGATTTTGCAGAAATATTAATAGGTTTTGGACTTCTCTTTATGGGAATGGATATGATGGGAAATAGTTTAGCACCTTTAGGTAAAAGTCCCGTATTTAGAAATATAATGGTAAGTCTAAATGATCCTTTCTTAGGTGTTTTAGTAGGGCTGGGACTTACTACTATCATTCAAAGTAGTAGTGCTTCTATAGGTCTTTTACAAGCCTTAGCAAGGGAAGGACTGATAAGTCTTAATATTGCATTTCCTATTTTATTTGGTGACAATATAGGGACTACTACTACAGCACTTTTATCAAGTATAGGGACTAATAAAACAGCAAAGAGAGCTGCAATAATACATTTTTTATTTAACCTTATAGGAACGATTATTTTTATGTTTATATTAAGAGTGCCTGTACAAAAAATAGTTGTTATTTTAACACCAAATAATGTGCAGAAACAAATTGCAAATGCTCATACTATATTTAACCTTTTAAATGTAATTATTCAATTTCCCTTTGCAGGCCTATTAGTTAAGATTGCTAACAAATTAGTGCCTGGAGATATAGAGGAAGAATCTGTAGGATTGAAATTTCTGGATTCAAGAATAATTGAAACACCTTCTATAGCAGTGGGGCAAGTTTCAAAAGAAGTATATAGGATGAGTAGAGTTGTAGAAAAGAATTTAGAAACTGCAGCAAAAGCTTTTTTTGGTAAAGACCGAAAATTAGTTCAAGAAGTTTTTGAACAGGAAAAAGTTATAAATAGACTTGAAAGAGATATTACAGGATATTTAGTCGAACTTTCAAATGCACCTTTGACCAAGGAACAACATAACGCAGTTAATACTCTTTTCAATACTATAAATGATATTGAAAGGGTGGGAGATCACGCAGATAACTTAGCAGAGTTGGCCCAATATAGAATGGATAATAGATTGTTGTTTACTGATGAAGCAATAGATGAATTGAAAATAATGTTTGATAAAACTGAAAATGTTTATACATCAGCAATAAAAGCTTTTAAGGAAACTGATTTTGAAAAGGCTAGGGAAGTTCTTAAACAAGAAGAAGAAGTGGATTTTATGGAAAAACAATATAGGGCTAATCATATAGATAGATTAAATAAATTAACTTGCCAACCTAGTTCAGGAGTAATATTTTTAGATATATTGAGTAATTTAGAAAGAATTTCTGACCATTCATCAAATATTGCACAGTATATATTAGATGATGAAAATATTTAAATATTAAATTTTTGTATTGTCTCTCTTTTTATATTGTATTTAATGTATTTTTATATTATAATAAGAATGAAGATAGTATTGGAAATTTTAGCATATACATATTAAGGATATTTTCATTAGCTGTATGAAGAATACGGGAGAGACCAAAAATTGGCACCGAAGGAGTAAATTGTGGATGCTTGCCCTTCCACAATGAAACTCTCAGGTAAAAGAACCGTATTTGGACGGCTCTCTGGAGAGCGAAAGCACCGAAGGAGCAATCCTCTTTAGTTTAGAGGGGAAACTCTCAGGTTATAAAACAGAGTAGATAGGCACTAGGTGTCTTTTCTATTCTGTTTTTTTATCTTTATCTAGGATAGGAAAAAAATTAACAATCTTTTAGAAAAAAATGCAAGGACTAATAAAGAGTGTTAAGGAGAGAAGCTTATGACTAAAGCTATTGCAATAACTAACAATCCATTAGTTAAAGATAAATTAGAAAAAGAAATTTTTTTGAAATATTATGATATTTCATATTTAGAATTATTGGAAAAAGTAAGAGATAAAATTCATTTAGGATATAAATTGTTGACCCATCCGTTGTCAGGCAGTGTTAAGCCTAACGAAACCCCTTATAAAACTATTATTATATCAAAAACTGATCATCTTCATATGGAATCCCTTTTAACTATAGAAAATAGTATAGCTACTACGAAAAAAATGTTAAAAAATCAGGAATTACCTCATTGGAATAAGGAAGTACTTAGAGACTTTCAAGTAATAGATTTATCTTTGATTGAAGGGGTAATATATAAATTATAGTATAAATAAAAACAGTTTTGGTAAATTTAATACCAAATGAAAAAGTATATCTATATTTATAAATAAGGAGGAGATAAAGTTGACAGAAATTTATGACGTTATAATAATAGGTGCAGGTCCTGGAGGACTTTCAGCTGGTCTATATTCTGCAAGATCAAGACTTAAAACATTAATAATCGAAAAGGAAAAGGCTGGAGGTCAGATAGTAACAACAAATGAAGTTGAAAACTACCCTGGTTCTATTGAAAATGCTAGTGGACCTACTTTAACAGAAAGAATGGTTCAACAAGCTGATGAATTTGGCGTAGAAAGAGTTATTGATAATATTGTTGAGGTAAACTTAAAGGATAAGGTTAAGGTAGTTAAAGGTGAAAAAAATGAATATAAAGCTAAATCAGTGATAATAGCTACAGGTGCAGTACCTAGAGCAATAGGTGTTCCAGGAGAAGAAGAGTTTACAGGAAAGGGAGTCTCCTATTGCGCTACATGCGATGGAGCATTTTTTACAGATTTAGAAGTTTATGTAGTTGGTGGTGGAGATGCTGCGGTAGAAGAGGCTATATATTTAACTAAATTTGCAAGAAAAGTAACTATAATCCATAGAAGAGATGAATTAAGAGCAGTTAAATCTATTCAAGAAAAAGCCTTTAAAAATGAAAAAATTGATTTTATGTGGGATTCTGTAGTTAAAGAAATAAAAGGCGAAGGCGTAGTAGGTTCTATGATAGTAGAGAACACAAAAACGGGAGAACAAAAAGAAGTATTAGCAAATGAAGATGATGGTATGTTTGGTATCTTTGTATTTATTGGGTATTTGCCAGCAACTGATATATTTAAAGGTCAAGTTGATATGGAAGGTGGCTATATACCCACAGATGATGAGATGAGGACAAATTTGGATGGAGTATTTGCAGCTGGAGATTGTAGGGTTAAAACAGTAAGGCAAGTAGTTACAGCTACTGGAGATGGAGCTATTGCTGCTATTCAAGCAGAAAAATATATTAGCGAAGTTTTTGATGATTAAAAAAAATTTTAGGAGGGATAATTATGTTAGAGGTTGATAAGAAAACTTTTGAGGAAGAAGTATTGAAAGCTGATGGTTATGTTTTAGTAGACTATTGGAGCCAGGGGTGTGAGCCATGTAAAGCTCTTATGCCACATATTGAAGAGTTGGAAAAACAATATGGTGACAAAATGAAGTTTTGCAAACTTGACACAATGAAGGCAAGAAGACTTGCTATATCACAAAAGGTATTAGGGTTGCCTGTTATTGCTATATATAAAGATGGAGAAAAAATTGATGAAAGAGTTACAGATGATGCAACAGAGAAAAATGTAGAAGAAATGATTAAAAAGTATGTTTAGATTTTAATTCTAGGCATTGCCTAGAATTAAAATAGATATTTTTAAAATTAAAGGGAGGTGACTGTATTGCGTCTAGAGTTAGGCTATCTATTTGTTGAAGATGTTCAATTTAGTGAGGAAACAAAACTAGAGAATAAAACATTGTATGTTAACAAGGAAGAATTAATCAAGTTAATTAAGGAAGATGAACATTTTGAAAAAGTAGATCTAGAACTAGCAAGACCAGGTGAAAGTATTAGAATAACACCTGTAAAAGATGTCATTGAACCGAGAGTGAAAGTAGAAGGTCCAGGGGGAATATTTCCAGGAATGATTTCCAAGGTAGACACTGTTGGAAGTGGTAAAACTAATGTATTAAAAGGTTGTGCAGTAGTTACCGCAGGAAAAATAGTAGGATTTCAAGAAGGAATCATCGACATGACTGGGCCAGGAGCTGAATACACTCCATTTTCAAAACTAAACAATATAGTTTTAATTTGTGAGCCTAAAGAAGGAGTAAAGCAACATGAGCATGAAAAGGCATTGAGAATGGCTGGATTCAAGGCAGCAACTTATATAGGAGAGGTAGCAAAGGCATTGACTCCTGATGAAGTTGAAGTTTTTGAAACAGATCCTATTCTTGAAGGTATTAATAAATATCCAGATTTGCCAAAAGTAGCTTATGTTCAAATGCTTCAAAGTCAAGGATTACTCCATGACACTTATGTTTATGGTGTAGATGCAAAAGAATCTTTACCCACTATTATCTATCCAACAGAAATAATGGATGGTGCTATTGTAAGTGGAAATTGTGTTTCTGCATGTGACAAAAACACAACATATCATCATTTAAATAATCCAGTAGTAAAAGATTTATTTAAAAGGCATGGTAAAGAGTTAAATTTTGTTGGCGTGATAATCACTAATGAAAACGTTTATTTAGCTGACAAAGAAAGGTCTTCAAATTGGACAGCAAAATTAGCTGAGTTTTTAGGACTAGATGGAGTATTGATTTCTCAAGAAGGATTTGGAAACCCAGATACTGATCTTATTATGAATTGCAAGAAAATAGAACAAAAAGGTATAAAAACAGTTATTATTACAGATGAATATGCAGGAAGAGATGGAGCAAGTCAATCACTTGCAGATGCTGATCCACTAGCAAATGCTGTAGTAACAGGTGGAAATGCAAATGAAATAATAGCTCTTCCTCCAATGGATAAGGTTATTGGACATATAGATTATGTAGAAACAATAGCAGGAGGATTTGATGGAACTCTTAATGAAGATGGAAGTCTAGTTGTGGAATTGCAAGCTATAACTGGAGCAACAAATGAATTAGGTTTCAATAAATTAACTGCTAAAGGATATTAAAAAAATAAGAAAGGATGTGGGATAATGTCACTATTTGATGATAAGAAGATAATAATTATTGGTGACAGAGATGGTATACCAGGACCAGCTATTGAAGAATGCATAAAAACCACTGGTGGAGAAGTAGTATTTTCCTCAACTGAATGCTTTGTCTGAACTGCTGCAGGAGCAATGGATTTGGAAAATCAAAATAGGGTTAAAGAAGCTGCTGAAAAATACGGTGCAGAAAATGTAGTTGTATTAATAGGTGGCGCTGAAGCAGAAGCAGCTGGATTAGCAGCTGAAACTGTAACAGCAGGAGACCCAACTTTTGCAGGTCCATTGGCAGGAGTCCAGTTAGGACTTAGAGTATATCATGTTGTAGAACCAGAATTCAAAAATGAAGTTGATCCAGATGTTTATGATGAACAAATAGGTATGATGGAAATGGTTTTAGATGTAGATGAAATAATTGAAGAAGTTAAAGATATAAGAGATGAATATTGTAAATTTAATGATTAATACCCACTTAAATATAAGAGAGGGGGGAAGTAAATGGGAAAAATTAAAGTTGTTCACTATATAAATCAGTTTTTTGCAGGAATAGGTGGAGAAGAAAAAGCTGATTATAGGCCAGAAATTCGTGAGGGTTTTGTTGGTCCGGGAATGGCTATAAATGGAGGATTTAAAGGTGAAGCTGAAATAGTTGCAACAGTTATATGTGGTGATAGTTATTTTAATGAAAATGTTGAAGAAGCTACAAATGAAATAATAGAAATGGTTAAAAAATATGACCCAGATATTTTCATAGCAGGTCCAGCATTTAATGCAGGAAGATACGGAGTTGCCTGTGGGACTATAACAGATGCAGTTCATAAGGAACTAGGGATACCGGTTTTAACAGGTATGTATATAGAAAATCCTGGTGCTGATATGTTTAAGAAAAGTGTTTATATAGTTTCCACTAAGAATAGTGCAGCAGGAATGAGAAAAGCAGTGAAAAATATGGTGCCACTAGCTTTAAAACTTGCTAGAGGAGAAGAAATAGGAACTCCAGAAGAAGAAGGATATATTTCAAGAGGTATAAGAAAGAATTATTTTGCAGAAAAAAGAGGTTCTGAAAGAGCAGTGGATATGCTTCTTAAAAAATTAAAGGATGAAGGATTTGTAACAGAATTCCCTATGCCTGATTTTGATAGAGTAGAGCCAGTAGCTGCGATTAAAGATGTATCACAAGCAAAAATTGCATTAGTTACATCTGGTGGAATTGTGCCTAAAGGAAATCCAGATCATATAGAATCCTCTAGTGCTTCAAAATATGGAAAGTATGATATTGAAGGAGAATATGATTTAACTGAGGAAACCTATGAAACAGCTCATGGTGGATATGATCCAGTATATGCAAATGAAGATTCAGATAGAGTATTGCCAGTAGATGTTTTAAGAGATCTAGAGAAGGAAGGCGAGATAGGAAGTCTCCATAGATATTTTTATACAACAGTAGGAAATGGAACTGCTGTTGCTAGTGCAAAGGCTTTTGCAGCAGAGATTGCAAAAGAGTTGTTATCTGATGGAGTTGATGCAGTTATATTAACTTCCACTTGAGGCACCTGTACACGTTGCGGTGCAACTATGGTTAAAGAAATTGAAAGGGCAGGAATCCCTGTAGTACACATGTGTACTGTAACTCCTATATCTATGACTGTAGGAGCTAATAGAATAGTGCCAACTATAGCAATTCCTCATCCACTAGGAAATCCAGATTTAGATCCTGAAGAAGAGAAAGCTTTGAGAAGAAAATTAGTTGAAAGAGCACTTAGGGCTTTAAGTACTGAAGTAGAAGAACAAACAATTTTTGAAGAATAATAAACAATATATAAAATCTTATAAATAAGAGGGTTCTCCCTCTTATTTATAAGATAATGATATTTTAATATTATTGGAGGTGTCATTATGACTTATTCTGTAGTAAAAGGTTCAGGATATGTTTTGGTAAATACACCAGATATGATTCTACACAATGGAACAACACAAACTACGGAAAAAACTATCAATCCAAATTCAGATTATTTAAAAGAATTGCCTAAACATATTAGAAGTTTTGAAGAAGTAGTTAATTACCCACCGAATCAGACCTATATTGGAAACTTAACACCAGAAGAATTGAAGGAATATAAAAAGCCTTGGTACGATAAGAAATTTGAAGGGGCAGATAAAGTCGGAAAATTTGGAGAAATAATGCATCAAAATGAATTTATAGGACTTATGAAAATTGTAGATACTTTTGACTTAGTTAAATTAGAAAAAAACTTTACAGAAGATGTGAAGGAAAAATTAAGTGCCCATCATTTCATGAAGGAGGATTTAATATCAAGACTTAAATCTGGAGACGAAATAGAAAGTATTAAAAAATCTGTAGAGGAACAGGGAGCTGAAGGATTATATAATAATGGAGAACTTGTAGGATGTGTGAAAAGGGCTCATGATATTGATATCAATCTTAGTGCTCATATACTATTTGAAAATTTAGTAGTAAAGGCTTCAGGAGTGTTGGCAGCATTGAATCTTATAGAAAAAAATAATATAAATCCTGAAGATATAGAATATATAATAGAATGTTCAGAAGAAGCTTGCGGTGATATGAATCAAAGAGGTGGAGGAAACTTTGCAAAATCGATAGGTGAAATGGCAGGGTTTGTAAATGCTACTGGTTCAGATACTAGAGGATTTTGTGCAGCTCCTACCCATGCTATGATTGAAGCAGCTGCATTAGTTGAAGCAGGGATATTTAAAAATGTAGTAGTAGTAGCAGGAGGTTCAACAGCTAAATTAGGAATGAATGGCAAGGACCATATTAAAAAAGGTTTGCCAATTTTGGAGGATGTAGTTGGAGGTTTTGCATTACTTATAGGAGAAAATGATGGAGTTAACCCAGTACTTAGAACAGATTTAGTTGGAAGACATACAGTAGGGACAGGTTCTTCTCCACAGGCAGTTATAGGTTCCCTTGTAACAGAGCCATTAGATAAGGGAAATTTAAAAATAACAGATATAGATAGATATTCAGTAGAAATGCAAAATCCAGATATAACAAAGCCAGCAGGGGCAGGAGATGTACCAAAATCCAATTATAAGATGATTGGTGCATTAGGTGTAATGAGAAAAGAATTAGAAAGAACCCAATTAAATGACTTTATAGAAAAGCATGGTATGGAAGGTTGGGCTCCAACTCAAGGACATATTCCATCAGGTGTACCTTATGTAGGATTTGCTAGAGAGGATATATTAAATGGAAAAATAAAGAATACAATGATTGTAGGAAAAGGAAGTCTGTTTTTAGGTAGAATGACTAATTTATTTGACGGAGTATCCATAGTTATAGAAAAGAATCCTGGAAAAATAGATGAAGAAAAAGGGGTATCAGAGGAAGAAATAAGAAGCTTTGTAGCAGAAGCCATGAGAGATTTTGCCTCTCATCTATTAAAGGAGTAGAGGTGATAAAATGATGGATAATAATGTAAAGAATATGGTAGGAAAAGTTTTTAAAGATATGGCAGATGCATTAGAAACAGGACAATTTGGAGAAAGAGTAAGAGTAGGAATAACTACCTTTGGAAGTGAACATGGTGTAGAAAATATAGTAAAAGGTGCAGAAATTGCTCAAAAAAGAGATTCGTCCATTGAAGTAGTTTTAATAGGTCCAAAAGTTGATAGTCAACTAACTCAAGTAGTAGTAGGGACAGAAGAAGAAGGATATAAAAAAATGGAAGAATTATTAGATAACAAAGAGATAGATTCTGCTGTAACTATGCATTACAGTTTTCCAATAGGTGTTTCCACTGTAGGAAGAGTTTTAACGCCAGGAAAAGGTAGAGAAATGTTTATAGCCACAACTACAGGAACTTCTTCTCCCCATAGAGTAGAAGCAATGGTTATGAATAGTATATATGGGATTATTACTGCTAAAGCTATGGGTATTGAAAACCCAACAGTTGGAATATTAAATGTAGATGGTGCAGTACAAGTAGAAAGAGCATTGAAAGAGATAGATAAAAATGGATATAAAATTAATTTTACTAATTCTTTAAGGGCAGATGGTGGCTCTATAATGAGAGGCAATGATTTACTTGGGGGAGTACCAGATGTAATGATTACAGATACTTTAACAGGTAATATATTGATAAAAATGTTCTCATCCTATACTACTGGTGGGAGCTATGAATCTTTAGGTTATGGCTATGGACCAGGAATAGGAGAAGACTATGATAGAACTATACTTATTCTTTCAAGGGCTTCAGGAATACCTGTTGTAGCCAATGCAATTAGTTATGGTGCTAATTTAGCCAAAGGAAATGTAAAGGAAATAGCAAAAGAAGAATTCAAAAAAGTAAATAATGCAGGTTTTAAAGAAGTACTAAAAGGATTAAACAAAGAGAAGAAGGATGAAAATTCTGAAGAAATAACTCCACCAGAAAAAGAAATTGTAACAGGAACTATTTCTGGGATAGATATAATGGAGTTGGAAGATGCAGTAAAAGTTTTGTGGAAAAACAAGGTATATGCGGAAAGCGGAATGGGATGTACTGGACCAGTATTATTGGTGAATGAAAATAAAATTGAAGAAGCTATAAAAATATTGTCTAAAGAAGGCTATATTTCAAATGAGTCTAACATTTGTTAAAACACTCCAAGTCTCCAAGGTAAACTTGGAGTGTTTTTGTAGGATAATACAAAAAGATTAGAAGTATTTTATAAAACTTTGTAGAATAGGACAAAGTATGCTAAAATTGTATTAGGATAAGGTTATTAAAATACTTCAAAGCTATTGAAAGGGGAGTTTAAAATTGTCTAAAATGAAAAAAATATTAGCTTTACTTATGATTGCAGTATTAACTTTTGCTGCAGTTGGATGTTCAGGCGGAGATAAGACTAATGACGATAAAAAACCAGCCGAACAGACTGAGGAAGGAAATAAAACAGATGGCAAACAGCTTAAAATTACTATGGTTACAGATGTTGGTGGAGTAAATGACCAATCCTTTAACCAATCAGCCTGGGAAGGACTTCAAAAAGCTGATAAAGATTTAGGTACTAAATCAACTTACCAAGAATCCCATCAAGAATCAGATTATGTTTCTAATTTAGAGACAGCCCTTGATGCAGAAAATGATCTTATATGGGGAATTGGATTTAAATTATCAAAGGCAGTAAAGGCTGCTGCAGAAGAAAATGATGATGTAAAATACGCAATAGTCGATTTTTCATATGGTGATGATACACCAGATAATGCAGTAGGTGTTGTATTTAAACAAGAACAACCATCTTTCCTAGTAGGATATATAGCTGCAATGATGAGTGAAACTGGTAAAGTTGGATTTGTAGGCGGCATGGAAAGTGAAGTTATAACTGCTTTTGATTATGGTTATCATGCAGGAGTTGCCTATGCAAACAAAGTTGCAGATAAAGATGTAAAAGTACTTAGACAATATGCAGAAGCTTTTGATGATCCTGCAAAGGGAAAAGCTATAGCAAACAGTATGTATCAACAAGGTGCAGATATAGTATTCCATGCTGCAGGAGGTTCTGGAGATGGAGTTATAGAAGCAGCTAAAGAACAAGACAAATATGTTATAGGTGTTGATAGAGACCAGCATGATTTAGCTCCTGACAACGTTATTACATCAGCTATGAAACGTGTGAATGTAGGAGTTTATAATGTAGTTAAAGATTTAAAAGAAGGGAAATTCCCTGGTGGAACTACAGTTGTTTATGGTTTAGAAGAAGGAGCAGTAGATATAGCTCCAACATCAGATAAGCATGTTCCAAAAGAAATCCTTGACAAAGTAGAAGAAATCAAAAAACTTATAATTGATGGAGAAATTGAAGTACCTTTTGATGAAGATTCTTATGAAGAATATGTAAAGACATTAAAATAGTTGAAAATGCAGTCCAGGCTTTTGTCTGGACTGCTTAGATATTAGATAGGAGGTAGCCTATTTGAATAATGTAGATTTAGAAACTAAAGTTATTGAAATGAAAGGGATAACTAAAAAATTTGGAGATTTTGTGGCAAATGATAGCATTGACTTAACAGTTCATAAGGGGGAGATCCATGCACTATTAGGGGAAAATGGAGCAGGAAAAACTACTTTAATGAATGTATTATATGGATTGTATATGCCTACAGAAGGGAATATATTTATTAAGGGAGATAAAGTGGAAGTTACAAGTCCTAATGTAGCTATAGAAAAGGGTATTGGTATGGTTCATCAACATTTCATGCTAATAGATACTTTCACTGTAGTTGAAAATATAATCCTTGGAATGGAAACTACTATCAAAAAAGGTTCATGGGATACAAAGTGTATTGATATTGAAAGGGCTACTAAAGAGGTAGAAAAACTGTCTAAAAAATATAGTTTGCATGTAGATCCAAAGGCTAAAATACAAGATATATCAGTAGGTATGCAACAAAGGGTAGAAATACTCAAAGCTCTCTATAGGGGTGCAGACATTCTTATATTGGACGAGCCAACTGCTGTTTTAACACCTCAAGAGGTAGAAGAACTTATCCAAATAATCAAAAACTTAACTAAACAAGGAAAAACTATCATAATAATCACTCATAAATTAAAAGAAATAAAACAAGCAGCAGATTATTGTACTATTATACGAAGAGGGAAAAAGATAAATACAGTTAAAGTGAGTAATGTAACAGAGGAAAATTTAGCTGAGATGATGGTAGGTAGACAAGTTAGTTTTGCAGTAGATAAAAAGGATATAGAAAAAGGTGAAGTAGTTCTTAATATTGATAACATTATAATTAAAGATAATAGAAAATTAAATGCAGTAAATGGTTTATCTCTGAAAGTTCATAGAGGAGAAATATTAGGTATAGCTGGTGTAGATGGAAATGGACAAAGTGAATTTTTAGAAGGGATTACTGGGCTTAGGCCTATTGAATCTGGAAAAGTAGTTTTAAATGGTGAAAATATAGTTAATACTTCACCAAGACATATTATGAAAAAAGGCATGTGTAATATTCCTGAAGATAGACAGAAAAGAGGACTAATATTAGATTTTAGTATAGCTGAAAATATGATACTTGAAATATATGATAAGGAACCTTTCTCTAAAAACGGAAGATTAAACCATAAAAACATAGAAGAACATGCAAGAAAATTAATTGGAAAATTTGATGTAAGACCTCAAAATGAGAAACAAGCTGTTGGTGCATTATCTGGAGGAAACCAACAAAAGGTGATAATAGCAAGAGAAGTTACAAATGATCCAGATGTTCTTATAGCAGCCCAGCCAACAAGAGGACTAGATGTTGGTGCTATAGAGTTTGTGCATAAATATTTAGTTGAACAAAGAGATAATGGGAAAGCAGTTTTATTAATTTCTTTTGAATTAGATGAAATACTAAATCTATCAGATAGAATAGCTGTAATATACAATGGAAAGATTGTAGATATCTTAGATAGAAAAGATGCAAATGAGAAAAAACTAGGATATTTAATGGCTGGAGGAGGTGTAGAAAATGGAAGGAAAGAGGCTTAAATTTACTATTATATCTGTATTTGTAGGTCTCTTAGTAGGTGCTTTTATATTATTGGCAGTAGGATTCAACCCTTTAGAGGCTTATGGAGTAATGATAAGAGGAATTTTGGGGAAACCTAAATATATTTCCTGGACAATAATTCAATCTACACCTTTAATATTGACAGGTATTTCTGTAGCCTTTGCTTTTAGAACAGGTTTATTTAATATTGGTGCAGAAGGACAATTTATAATAGGTGCATTAGTAGCTACATTAGTGGGATATTTCTGGAATTTACCTCCAATTCTTCATGCTATAGTAGCTATGTTGATGGCATGCTTAGCTGCAGCTATTTGGGCAGGTTTAGCTGGAATTTTAAAGTCTAAATTTGGTGTAAATGAAGTTATTACAACTATAATGCTTAACTGGATAGCACTTTATTTGAGTAATGCCGTTGTGTTTTGGGACCAGTTTAAAAGACCTAATAGTGAGGCTTCCTATAATATATTAGAATCTGCAAGTATAAGATTTCCAAAAACTTTAAGATCTATAAGTGATTTTTTTCGAGCACCAGTTAATTGGGGATTTATAATTGCAATTCTTGTAGCTATATTAATTAGACATATATTGAAAAACACTACTTTAGGATATCAGTTAAGGGCAGTAGGGTTTAATAGTGATGCAGCAGAATATGGAGGAATAGATGTTAAAAGAAATATAGTCATATCTATGGCTATTGCAGGTGCATTATCTGGACTTGCAGGTGCAGTACATGTACTAGGAGTTACTGAAGAAGTAGCTGTCTTAGCAGCCATGGAAGGAAATGGTTTTGATGGTATTGCAGTATCTTTAATTGCTGGAAATAATGCTATAGGATGTATATTTGCAGGACTATTATTTGGTGCTTTGAAATATGGTGGATATAAGATACAACCTGCTATGGGGGCACCGTCTGAAATTATTAGTATTGTAATAGGTACAATTGTATTCTTTATATCTATGCCTAAACTTATAGAAATGTTAACAACTTTAAGAGCTAAAAGAAAGAGAGGTGGAGAGGTTGAGTCTAAATGATTTGGGACTAATTATAGGGATAAGCTTAATGTATTCTGCACCTCTCATGTATACAGCATTGGGAGGGGTTATGTCTGAAAACTCTGGAGTAGTAAATATAGGACTTGAAGGCATGATGACAATAGGCGCCTTTGTAGGGACTACTGTAGCTTATTATTCAGGTAATCCTTGGTTAGGATTTCTAATGGGCGGGTTATCTGGTGGAGTATTGGCCCTTTTACATGCTATTGCTTCTGTTTCTTTTGCGGCAGACCAAATAGTTTCTGGTATAGCTATAAACTTTCTAGGACCAGGATTAGCATTGTTTTTAAGTAGAGTATTTTTTGATGGAGCAACTATGACAGCTCCCATTCCATTAGATCGTAAAATGCCTAGACCATTTAATTATTTATTTACTAAAGGTTCTTTTTTAGATTTAATTTTCAACCAATATGCAACAGTGTATATTGCATTTTTATTAGTACTAGTAGTATGGTTTATACTATATAAGACCAAGATAGGACTTAGAATAAGGGCAGTAGGAGAACATCCAAAAGCTGCAGATACATTGGGAATCAATGTATTTAAAGTTAAATATTTAGCAGTAATACTTTCAGGAGTATTTGCAGGATTTGGTGGAGCTTCAATGAGTATAGCTGTAGTATCTAATTTTAGAGCTACTCTTATATCTGGACAAGGATTTATAGCTTTAGCTGCTATGATATTTGGCAAATGGACTCCTCAAGGTTCTATGTGGGCATGTTTATTGTTTGGAGCTGCTCAAGGTATAGTAGTTTATTTAGGTGGAACGGATGTGAAAGTATCATCTCAAATACTTGAAATGATACCATATGTTCTTACATTAATAATACTTGTGAGTTTTGTTGGCAAAGCCACAGGACCAGCAGCAAATGGAATTCCTTACGAAAAAAATGAAGCATAATATAGAAAAAGCTCTTAACCCTAGGATTAAGAGCTTTTTCTATCAAATAAAACTTATATCTGTCGAAAAATAAATAGTTTTGTACTTTATGCAACTATCTGGTATAATATGAACTGTAAACAAATAAATTAGAAGTAAGGATGGAGTGAGCTTTTATGAGATTAGGTTATAATTTAACCCTTGAGCAAGCTCAAAAGCTAGTAATGACCCCTGAATTACAGCAGGCAATTCAATTGCTTCAGTTTACTAGCCATGAACTAAATGAATATTTAGAAAACGAAATGGAAACTAATCCATTACTAGAAGTAAAAACTGAT
Source organism: Anaerosalibacter massiliensis (assembly GCF_024623155.1). NCBI lineage: Bacteria > Bacillati > Bacillota > Tissierellia > Tissierellales > Sporanaerobacteraceae > Anaerosalibacter > Anaerosalibacter massiliensis. The sequence goes on along the minus strand of NZ_JANJZL010000002.1, from coordinate 65,695 downwards.
GCTAAAGAACATGAGAATATAGACGAAATAGAATCCAAAAATGAAGAAATTGATTGGGAAGAATTCCTAGAAAACTATGATGACATAAGCTATACAGTTACAGCGCCAAGAGACAGAAATGAAAAAGAAATCACTTATGACAATTTTATTACCTATTCATCATCCCTAAAAGAACATTTATTACTTCAGTTAAATTTAAACATTTCTAATGAAATAGATAAAATCATTGGAGAACTTATCATTGAAAGCATAGACCAAAATGGTTATTTAATCACATCTATTGAAAGTTTGGCTAAAGATTTAAAAATTCCTTTTGAAAGGGTGGAAAAGGTTTTACTCCAAATACAAACTTTTGACCCTATAGGAATAGGAGCTAGAGATTTAAAGGAATGCTTAATGATTCAACTAAGAGAAAGAAAAATTAAAGATGAAAATATATATCTAGTTGTTGAAAATTATTTAGAAGATATAGCTCACAATAGACTTTGTAAGATCTCAAAAAAATTAGGTATAGAATTAAAAGATGTACAAGATATTTGTGATTATATTAAGACATTAGAGCCTAAACCAGGAAGATGTTTTTCAGGAGATATGGAAGAAGTTAAATATATTACTCCAGATATTACATTGAGATATTTAGATGGGGAGTACATCATTATACTAAATGATAATACAGCACCAAGACTAAATATTAATAGATTTTATAAAGGACTTATGGCTAGTTCAGATGATCCAAATATAACTGAATTTATAACTAAAAAGTTAAACTCTGCTATGTGGATTATAAAAAGCATAGAACAACGGAGAATGACTATATATAATGTAGTTGAATCTATATTAAAATTCCAAAGTGATTTCTTTGAAAAAGGTGAAAAAGCCTTAAAGCCTTTGACATTAAAAGATGTCGCAGATGATATAGGGGTACATGAATCAACTGTTAGTAGGGCAACTAATGGAAAGTATATGCAAACTCCTAGAGGGCTTTTTGAACTTAAATATTTTTTTACAAGTGGAGTATCTAGTGAAAAAGGTAGTTTGTCAGCTACTAGTATCAAAGTCATGATTAGAGATATGATAGAAAAAGAAGATTCTAAAAAGCCTTTAAGTGATCAAAAAATAGCGGATATTTTAAAGGAAAAGAGCATATCTATTTCAAGGAGAACAGTAGCTAAATATAGAGATGAATTGGATATACCATCATCATCTAAAAGAAGACGATATTAAAGCCTTTATTCAAAATAGAATGAAGGCTTTAGTTATAATATGAATATCGCTATATTTTTTATATTAAATCAAGTACTTAAATAATTTTTATTTCACTTGAAAAAAGATAAGTTTTATTCTATAATGGTATTGTAAAAAGAAAGAGTGTTGAATTTAGAAATTTTTTTTGAGCATAGTGGGACAAAAATAATACAGAGGGACTTCTTATGACCATATAGAATTATATTAACTACTTATGTACATAATATTTATCATAACAATACTTGGCTTTCTAATGTTAAGAGGTGTTTTTATTGAAAGATTTAATTAAATTAGAAAAAAAGATAGTACCAGAAATAATAGATACTTTAGAAAATAGATATGATATTTTAAGAAATATATATTACAATGAGCCTATTGGAAGAAGATCCTTAGCTAATCAGCTAGGAATGGGAGAAAGAGCTGTTAGAACAGAGGTCAACATTTTAAAAAATCAAGGTTTATTAAATATTGAATCAATGGGTATGTATGTAACTATAGAAGGTAAAGAACTTCTAGAAGATATGAAAGATGTAATTCATGGAATAAAGGGATTAACAGAATTGGAAAATGCATTAGAAAGTAAATTAAATCTTAAAAAAGTTTTAGTTGTTCCAGGAAATTCTGATGAAAGTGAACTAGTTTTAAAAGATATGGGAAGAACTGCAGCTAAATACTTGAAGAAACTTATAAAAGCAAATAATATCATAGGCATAACTGGCGGTACTACAATGGCTGAAGTAGCTGAAGAAATGCCAAAAGGAAAAGCAGATAATGAAATTTTAGTCCTTCCAGCTAGAGGTGGATTGGGAAAAGATGTAGAAACTCAAGCTAATAGTATAGCTGCCAATTTAGCTAAGAGATTAGGTGGTAACTATAGACTTTTGCATGTTCCAGATAATATTGAACAGGAAGCTATAGATGCACTTTTAAAAGTTTCAGAAGTTAAGGAATTTGTAGATATAATCAAAAAAATAGACATACTTGTTTATGGTATAGGTAGAGCAGATGTAATGGCAGAAAGACGAGAGTTACCTAATGAAACTATTAAAAAGCTAATAGAAAAAGGTGCAGTTTCAGAGGCTTTTGGTCATTATTTTGATACAAGCGGAAATAGAGTTTGGGAATCTATGACTGTAGGATTATCCCTTGTAGATTTTAAGCAAGTTAAGAATGTTATTGGAGTAGCAGGTGGTACTAAAAAAGCAGAAGCAATTATTTCTATTTCCAGTATTAGAGAGGATATGGCTTTAGTAACAGATGAAGGTGCAGCTAGAAAGATTTTAAAATTAGTTAATTAAGCTACATATGTAGCTAAAAATAAATAATAGTATTAAGGAGGAATATATATGACTTTAAAGGTAGGTATAAATGGATTTGGTAGAATAGGAAGAGATGTTTTAAGAATTTATATGGAGGATGAAATAAAAGATTTTGATGTAGTAGCTGTAAATGCATCAGGTGATATTGATACTCTAGCACATTTATTCAAATATGATTCATTATATGGAAAATTTGATGGAACTATTGAAACAACAGAAGATTCATTCATTATAAACGGTAAAGAAATCAAAAGAACTGATCACAGAAATCCAGAAGAAATACCTTGGAAAGAACTAGGAGTAGAATTAGTAATTGATTCAACAGGAGCTTTTAGAGATAGAGAAGGACTTTCAAAACATATTAAGGCAGGAGCTAAGAAAGTAATTCTTACAGCACCAGGTAAAAATGAAGATACAACTATAGTTATGGGAGTTAATGAGAATGACTACGATCCAGAAAAACATAATATAATATCAAATGCTTCTTGTACAACAAATTGTCTAGCGCCAGTTGCAAAAGTAATATTAGATAAGTTTGGAGTTAAGAAAGGTCTTATGACTACAGTTCACTCCTATACAAATGACCAACAAATATTAGATAAGAGACACAAAGATTTAAGAAGAGCAAGAGCTGCAGCAGAATCAATTATTCCTACAACAACAGGAGCAGCTAAAGCTGTTGCATTAGTAATACCAGAACTTAAAGGAAAATTAAATGGATTTGCAATGAGAGTTCCTACTCCAACAGTATCTGTTGTAGATGTTGTGTTTGAAGTTGAAAATCCAACAACAGCAGAAGAAGTAAATAAGGCATTAAAAGAAGCTAGTGAAGGAGAAATGAAGGGAGTTCTTGGATTCTCAGAAGAGCCATTAGTTTCAGTAGACTATAAGGGAGATCCACATTCTTCAATAGTTGATGGATTATCTACAATGGTTATTGACAATATGGTAAAAGTAGTTTCCTGGTATGATAATGAATGGGGATATTCCTATAGAGTAGTTGACTTAGCAAGCTACGTTGCAAACGCAAATAAGTAAACATATTAGACCGGTCTTGAATTTCAAGACCGGCTTTTACCAACTATATTAATAAGAGGTGATAAATATGTTAAATAAGAAAACTGTAGAAGATTTACAAGTGGAAGGAAAGAGAGTATTAGTTAGATGTGATTTTAATGTTCCTATGGATGATAATAGAAATATAACTGATGATACAAGAATTGTGAGTGCTCTTCCTACTATAAAGTACTTAATAGAAAATGGTGGAAAAGTAGTTCTTATGTCTCATTTAGGAAGACCAAAGGGAAAAGCAGATTCTAAATTTAGCTTAGAGCCAGTATCAAAGAGATTATCAGAGCTTCTAAATAAGGAAGTAAAATTTGCTAAAGATGATAATGTTATTAGTGAAGATGTAAAAAATATAGTAGATAATATGAACAATGGAGATGTAGTTTTATTAGAAAATACTAGATTTAGAAGTGAAGAAAAGAAAAATGATGAAAACTTTGCTAAAGACCTAGCATCTCTTGGAGATGTATTTGTAAATGATGCTTTTGGAACATCTCATAGAGCTCATGCTTCAAATGTTGGGGCTTCAAAATTTTTGCCTTCAGCAGTAGGATTTTTAGTAAAAAAAGAAATTGAAGTAATGGGTAAAGCATTAGAAAATCCTGAAAGACCTTTTGTTGCTATTCTTGGTGGAGCAAAAGTTTCAGATAAAATAGGAGTTATTGAAAATCTACTTGAAAAAGTTGATACTATACTTATAGGTGGAGGAATGGCTTATACATTTTTAAAGGCAAAGGGATATAGTATAGGTACTTCACTATTAGAAGAAGACAAAATAGATTTAGCTAATGAACTACTTAAAAAAGCAGACGAAAAAAATGTAAAAATCCTACTTCCAGTAGATATAGTAGTAGCTAAAGAATTTAAAAACGATACTGAATATAAGACTGTAAAAATAGATAGTATTCCAGAAGATATGATGGGATTAGATATAGGATCGGAAACAATTAAATTGTTTAGCGAAGAAATAAAAAATGCTAAGACAGTTGTATGGAATGGACCAATGGGTGTATTTGAAATGAAGAACTTTAAAAATGGAACAGAATCAATTGCAAAGGCTATGGCAGAAACTAATGGTATAACTATAGTTGGAGGAGGAGATAGTGCTTCAGCAGTTGAAAAAGCTGGCTTCAAAGAAGAAATGACTCATATATCTACAGGTGGAGGAGCTTCTTTAGAATTCTTAGAGGGAAAAGAATTGCCAGGTATTGCTGCTATAAGCGAAAAATAAGAGGAGGTATTTTAATGCGTAAACCAATTATTGCAGGAAATTGGAAGATGAATAAAACTATTAAAGAAGCAGTAGAATTGGTTAAAGATATAAAAAGTGGAGATAGAGATGATAATGTAGAAGCGGTTCTTTGCGTTCCATTTACAAACTTAATGGAAGTAAAGAGAGAAATTGAAGGAACAAATATAAAGCTTGGAGCACAAAATATGCATTGGGAAGATAGTGGAGCTTTTACAGGCGAAATATCACCATTGATGCTTAAAGAAATAGGTATTGACTATGTAATAATAGGTCATTCTGAAAGAAGACAATATTTCAATGAAACTGATGAGACTGTAAATAAAAAGGTGAAAACTGCATTGAAATATGATATAAATCCAATTGTATGTGTAGGAGAAACTTTAGAAGAGAGAGAAAGTGGAAAAGAAAAAGAAGTAGTTAAGGCACAAGTTTTAAAAGCATTGGAAGACATAGAAGAAAAAGACATAGAGAGTATTGTAATTGCCTATGAGCCAATATGGGCTATAGGAACTGGAAAGACAGCCTCAAATAAAGATGCAAATGATATAATAAGTTTTATTAGAGAAACTATTGGGAATAAATATAGTAAGGACATTTCCGAAAAAATAAGAATACAATACGGCGGAAGTGTTAAGCCGGCTAATATAAGTGAATTGATGGATGAATCTGATATAGATGGAGCGTTAGTTGGCGGAGCTAGTTTAAAATCTGAAGATTTCTTAAAACTTATAAATTTTTAATGGAGGCTTTAAATATGGATAAAAAGAAACCAGTAATGCTTACAATATTAGATGGTTGGGGATTAGGCAAAAAATATGAAGGAAACGCAATAGAACTTGCCAATAAGCCTAATTTTGATAAACTTTTAAAAGAGTGGCCTAGCACTAAACTAGGTGCTAGTGGATTGTCAGTAGGTCTTCCAGAAGGTCAGATGGGAAATTCCGAAGTTGGCCATTTAAATATAGGAGCTGGAAGAATTATATATCAAGAATTAACTAGAATCACAAAGTCTATTGAAGATGGAGATTTCTTTGAAAAAGAAGAATTTTTAGAGGCAATAGATAATGCAAAGAAAAATAAAAGCAGTATCCATATAATGGGTTTAGTATCTGATGGAGGAGTTCATAGCCATAATACTCATCTATATGCTCTTTTAGAGCTATTTAAAAAGCATAATATAGATGATGTATATATTCATGCTTTCTTAGATGGAAGGGATGTACCACCTAGCAGTGGGAAAGGCTATATAGAGGAGCTGGAAAAAAAAATAAAAGAAATTGGTATAGGTAAAATATCCACAGTTTCGGGCAGATATTATGCTATGGATAGAGATAAGAGATGGGAAAGGACTAAATTAGCCTATGATGCTATGGTTATAGGAGAAGGAAAAGAATCAAAATCAGCTGTAGAGGCTATTGAAAATTCTTATGACGAAAAAGTGTGGGATGAGTTTGTTGTACCTACAGTTGTAAAAGAAAATAATGAGCCAGTGGCTACAATAAATGATGGAGATTCTATTATATTCTTCAATTTTAGACCAGATAGGGCTAGACAAATAACTAGGGCTATAGTTGATAAGGATTTTGATGGTTTTGAGAGAGCAAAAAAAGTAAGTACTTTTTTTGTAACAATGACTCAATATGATAAAACTATTGAAAATGTTCATATAGCCTATAAACCTGAAAAATATAAAAACACCTTAGGCCAGTATATAAGTAGTTTAGGACTTAAACAACTTAGAATAGCAGAAACAGAAAAATATGCTCATGTAACCTTCTTCTTCAATGGGGGAGTAGAAGAACCAAATGATGGAGAAGATAGAGCATTGATTCCTTCTCCTAAAGTAGCTACCTATGATATGCAACCTGAGATGAGTGCAGAAAAAGTAAAAGATGAAGTAATAGAAAGAATTAAAATGGATAAATATGATCTAATTATTTTAAATTTTGCAAACTCAGATATGGTAGGACATACAGGTGATTTGCAAGCTACTATTAAAGCTATAGAAACTATAGATAGATGCTTAGGAGAAATAGTTGAAGAAATAGAAAAAAGAGATGGAAAGCTATTGATTACTGCAGATCATGGTAATGCAGAAAAAATGATAGATGAAAAGGACAATAGTGTGATAACATCTCATACAACTAATGAAGTACCTTGTATAATAGTAGGAGATAGAAATATAAAACTAAGAGAAGGAATACTTGCAGATATTTCTCCTACATTACTTCATATGCTTGATATTGAAGTTCCAAAAGAAATGACAGGAAAATCACTTATTTTAAAGGAGGAGTAAATAAATGACTATGATAACTGATGTATATGCAAGAGAAGTATTAGATTCAAGAGGGAATCCAACAGTAGAAGTGGAAGTATGGACAGAAACAGATGCATTTGGAAGAGCGTTAGTACCATCTGGAGCTTCTACAGGAGCTTTTGAGGCTGTTGAACTTAGAGATGGTGATAAGGATAGATATTTAGGAAAAGGAGTATTAAATGCTGTAGACAATGTAAATAGCATAATTGCTCCAGAAATTATTGGAATGGATGTATTAGATCAAATAGGTGTAGATAAGGTGCTTATAGAATTAGATGGTACAGATAATAAAGGGAAACTTGGAGCAAATGCTTTGCTTGGAGTTTCACTAGCAGTAGCTAGAGCAGCAGCTAATGAATTAGGACTTCCTCTTTATCAATATATTGGAGGAGTAAATGGAAAAGTTCTTCCTGTACCAATGATGAATATTCTAAATGGTGGAGAACATGCAGATAATAATGTGGATATACAAGAATTCATGGTAATGCCAGTAGGAGCTAAAAGTTTTAGAGAAGCTCTTCAAATGGGTGCAGAAGTATTTCATAGTCTAAGATCTGTACTTAAAGGTAAGGGATTAAATACAGCAGTAGGTGATGAAGGTGGATTTGCTCCAAATCTAACTAGCAATGAAGAAGCATTAAAGACTATAGTAGAAGCTATAGAAAAAGCAGGGTATAAACCAGGCAAAGATGTACGTTTAGCTTTAGATGTAGCTGCAACAGAATTATACAACGAAGAAAGAAATATGTATATTTTGGCAGGAGAAGGAAAAGAATATACAGCTGAAGAGTTAGTAAAATTCTATGAAGAAATGGTAGAGAAGTATCCTATTATTTCCATAGAAGATGGTTTAGCTGAAGAAGATTGGAATGGCTGGAAATTAATGACTGAAAGATTGGGAGATAAGATTCAAATAGTTGGAGATGACTTATTTGTAACTAATACTGAAAGATTGGAAAAGGGTATTGATTTAGGAGTATCTAATTCAGTACTTGTTAAATTAAATCAAATAGGAACTCTAACTGAAACATTAAATACTATAGAAATGGCAAAAGTTCATGGATATACTGCTGTAGTATCCCATAGGTCTGGAGAAACAGAAGATACAACTATAGCGGATTTAGTTGTAGGAACTAACGCAGGACAAATTAAAACTGGAGCTCCATCAAGAACTGATAGAGTTGCAAAATATAATCAATTATTAAGAATAGAAGATATGCTAAATGGTATTGGTGAATATAGAGGATTAGAAGCTTTCTATAATTTAAAAAAATAAGAAACAATAATAGAATAATTCATAAATAAATAGTAAGGTTAACCTTACTATTTATTTATGAGTGCTAACTCGGTATCTTTTACTATTGATTTTATACAATCCCTATGGTAAAATATTGTTGTTTACCAAGTGTGAAGGCTATGCTTTCAACAGAGGAAACAGGAGGTGGAAGTGTGAAGATTTTGTTTTCCATTACTATTATTGCTTCTAGTTTATTTTTAATAGCTACTATTTTGTTGCAGCCTGGGAAATCTCAAGGTCTTGGAACAATAAGTGGCGGTGCAGAAAGTATCTGGGGTAAGAATAAAGGACAAAGCTTTGAAGATACATTAAGTAAGCTGACTACTATATCAGCCATTTTATTTATAATATCTGCATTAGTACTTGCATCTATACAATAAGAAGGAGGTAAAATTAAATATGGATAAAGCTATTATAATGGCACCTGTTGTAGGTATATTAGCTCTTTTATTTGCTATATATAAAGCAAATACAGTTAATAAAGTAAATCCTGGCAACGATAGGATGAAGGAAATTGCATCCTATATTCAAGAAGGTGCAATGGCATTTTTAAAGAGAGAATATCGTTCTCTAGCAATATTCGTAATTGTACTATTTGTTATTTTAGCAATAATAAATATTAAAACAGCAGTATCTTTTTTATTAGGATCACTATTTTCAATACTTGCAGGTTATTTTGGTATGAGAGTAGCTACAAAAGCCAATGTTAGAACTGCAAATTCTGCTAAAGAAGGTGGCATGAATAAGGCATTAGAAGTTGCATTCTCTGGTGGAGCAGTTATGGGAATGTGTGTAGTAGGACTTGGGATATTTGGTGTAGGACTATTATACATATTATTTGGCGATCCAGATATAATAACAGGTTTTGCTCTAGGAGCTTCATCAATAGCATTATTTGCTCGTGTTGGTGGAGGAATATATACAAAGGCAGCTGATGTTGGAGCAGATTTAGTTGGAAAGGTAGAAGCAGGAATTCCTGAAGATGATCCAAGAAACCCAGCTACAATAGCAGACAATGTTGGAGATAATGTTGGAGATGTTGCTGGTATGGGTGCTGATTTATTTGAATCCTATGTAGGAGCTATAATATCAGCAATAACTCTTGGATTGGCATCCTATGGAGATTCTGGAGTTGAATACGCACTAGCCCTTGCATCTGTTGGGGTAATTGCTTCAATTATAGGAGTATTTTTTGTAAGAGGAGATAAGGATCCACAAAAAGCATTAAATACAGGAACATTAGTAAGTTCAGTTATAACTATAATATTAGCATTTGTATTAAGTAAACCAATATTAGGTTCTAACAGACCTTTCATATCAATAGTTGCAGGTCTTTTGGTAGGACTTATAATTGCAAAAATCACTGAATACTATACATCTGCTGATTATAGCCCAGTAAAAAGAATTGCAAATGAATCAGAAACTGGTTCTTCAACAAATATTATAGGTGGACTTTCAGTAGGTATGGCATCTACAGCAGGACCTATAATAATTATAGCTATAGGTATACTAGTAGCTTTCTATGCTTCAAATGGAGCAAACGACATAGCAGAGGGACTATATGGAATTGCATTAGCAGCAGTAGGAATGCTTTCAACAGCAGGAATGACAATAGCAGTTGATGCTTATGGACCTATAGCAGATAATGCTGGTGGTATAGCAGAAATGTGTGAATTGCCAGAAGAAGTACGTGAGATCACAGATACATTAGATTCAGTAGGAAATACTACTGCAGCAGTAGGAAAGGGATTTGCAATAGGTTCAGCTGCACTTACAGCACTAGCACTATTTGCTTCTTATACTCAAGCAGTTAACTTAGAAGGAATAGATCTAACAAGTCCAACAGTTATAGCAGGACTTTTCATCGGTGGAATGCTTCCATTTTTGTTCTCAGCTATAACTATGGAAGCTGTTGGAAAAGCTGCATTTAGTATGATAGAAGAAGTTAGAAGACAATTTAAAGAAATTCCAGGAATTATGGAAGGAACAGCAACACCAGAATATAGTACTTGCGTAGATATAAGTACTCAAGCAGCATTAAAAGAAATGATTATTCCAGGGTTGCTTGCAGTAGTAGTACCAGTAGTTGTAGGGATTATTTTAGGAACAGAAGCTTTAGGAGGATTACTTGCTGGGGCTTTAGTCACTGGTGTTTTAATGGCTATATTTATGGCCAATGCTGGAGGAGCATGGGATAATGCTAAAAAGCATATAGAAGATGGAAACAATGGTGGAAAGGGAAGTGAAGCACACAAGGCAGCTGTAGTTGGTGACACAGTAGGAGATCCATTTAAAGACACTTCCGGTCCATCAATAAATATATTAATCAAACTTATGACTATAGTATCATTAGTCTTTGCACAACTATTTGTAAATTATGGTGGAGTACTATTTAAATAATATGAGTAAAAAGCCCCTCAATATTGAGGGGCTTTTTATTAGCATTATATGGTATAATAGAAGTACTAATTCATAATTGATTTATGAATATAGAAATAAAAAGTAGATCACTATTATAATAATATAGAATAAGCTAATAGTATTAAAGAGGAAAAATAGTGAGGAAGATAAATATGAAAGTCAAAATAGAAGGTTTAAACATATATTATATTGTGGAAGGCAAAGGGAGAAATGTTTTACTTCTACATGGCTGGGGAGCAAATATTGATACTATGATGCCCATATTTAATTTATTAAAGAATAATTTTAAGGTATATGCTATGGATTTTCCTGGATTTGGCAAAAGTGAAGAGCCAAAAGAAACTTACGGTGTATATGATTATGGAAGAATAACTAAAAAATTTATAGATGAAATGGGGATGGATGAAGTTATTTTAATAGGACATTCTTTTGGTGGAAGAGTTTCCATAGTTCTTAGTAGTCGATATAAGGATTTAGTAAGCAAAATGGTATTAATAGATAGTGCAGGAATTATTCCAAGAAGAAGTTTTAAATATCATTTAAAAGTTTATAGCTTTAAGGTGTTAAAATGTTTATATAAATTTTTCTTTTTCTGGACAGATGAAAAGAAAAAAATGGAAAAGTTTTATAAAAAGTTTGGTTCTGCAGACTATCAAAACGCTTCAGGTATTATGAGAAGAATTTTAGTAAAAGTGGTAAATGAAGACTTAGAACCACATTTAAAAGATATCGAGGCTTCCACATTACTTATCTGGGGAGAAAATGATACAGCAACTCCTGTATATATGGGTGAAATAATGGAGGAAAAAATAAAAGATAGTGGACTTGTAATTCTTAAAGAAGCAGGTCATTATTCTTATCTAGATGACTTTGGAAGATTTTCTATCATACTCAAAACTTTCTTATTAGATAACTAATATCTATGTAGTCCAAAGCTTTTTCTTAGCTAAGTTTTATTTTTTAGGAGGTTTAGGAAATGAGATTAGAGAAAATATTTTATATTTCTATTTTATTTTGGATAGTAACAATTATTTTTAAGTCAAGATTTTTTCTACATATGATTCAATTACAGGGGTATAGGAATGAGGAGTATAGAAAATGGATCAAAACTTCAACAAAAGCTTATCCCAAAAGGATGAAGATTTCTCTTATAGTACTTACTATTATTTTAGTTTTTCAAATGATATATACTGGATATAATAAAAACAATATTGTATTATTTTTATTTAATTTATTGTGGATAGTATCAATTTTTTATACCTTTAATTTTAAAAGAGAAGAGTCTAAAAAAGAATTGGTATTTACACCAAGGGCTAAAAGATTATATGTTTCAAATTTTTTAGTTAATTTTTTAGAATTATTAATATTATTTATGATAGTGAAAAAATTAGCATCAGATATAATAATATATATGCCTGTAATATTGTATGGATTATTTATAATTTATTTTTTACAAAGCGGAAATATAATTTTAGCTAATATTATAGTAACTCCAGTTGAGAGAAGAATAAATGAATACTATTATACAATGGCTCAAGAGAAAATAAAATCTATGGAAGATTTAAATACTGTAGGTATCACTGGCAGTTTTGGAAAAACTAGTACTAAATTTATTGTAGATACTATATTAAAAGAAAAGTATAGAGTGTTAAAGACTCCAGAAAGCTATAATACTCCTATGGGAATTAGCAAAGTAATAAATAGTGAATTAACAAAAGACTATGAAATATTTATAGCAGAAATGGGTGCTAGATATATTGGAGATATAAAAGAACTTTCCAAACTAACCAATCCTAAAATAGGTATTATCACATCTATAGGTCCAACACATTTAGAGACTTTTAAAAATATTGAGAATATAATGAAGACAAAATATGAACTTATAGAAGAATTACCAAGTGATGGAATAGCTATTTTTAACTATGACAATGAATATGTAAAAAAACTTGCTGATAAAACATTTAAAGAAAAAATATTATATGGATTAGAAAATACTGAAAAACTAGATATTTATGCTACAGATATAGAAGTATCGGAACTAGGATCTACTTTTATGTTAAAAGATAAAAGTGGAGAGGAAATAAAATGTACAACTAAACTTTTAGGAAAGCATAATATATATAATATATTAGCTGGAGCTAGTGTAGCAAAAGCATTAGGACTTACATTTAAAGAAATAAAAAGAGGAATATCTAAAGTGGAACCTATACCTCATAGACTAAATATTATTAACCCAGGAACTGGTGTTATAGTAATAGATGATGCCTTTAACTCAAATCCTGATGGAGCAGAAGCAGCTTTGGAAGTGTTGAGTCAGTTTAAAGAAGGTAGAAAGATAATAATTACCCCTGGGATGGTAGAATTAGGAGATAAAGAAGAAGAAGCTAATAGAGAGTTTGGAATTAGTATAGGGAATGTATGCGATTATGTAATATTAGTTGGAGAAAAAAGAACTAGACCTATTTATGATGGGTTAAAAAACTCAGGTTATGATGAGGAAAATATTTTTGTTGTAAAAAATTTAGATGAAGCCACATCTAAACTTCAAGAAATTGTTAAATCTAAGGATATTGTATTATTTGAAAACGACCTACCTGATAATTATGAAGAATAATTTTGAGGAGTGATAGAATGAAAAAGGTTGTTGGAGTAGTATTTGGAGGAAGAAGTGTAGAACACGAAGTTTCAGTAATTACTGGTCTTCAAATAATGGAAAATATAGATAAAAATAAATATGATGTAGTCCCAATATATATCAATAAAGAAGGTAAATGGCTTACTGGAAAAAGTTTATTTGATTTTGAAAATTTTAGAGATAATAAATTAGAAGACACACAGGAAATAATATTTGCACCAACTCACAATGATTTTAATATGTATACTTATCCAAATAGTTTAAGTCTTTTTAGCAAGAAAATTTTAGGGAAAGTAGATATAATTTTCCCAGCTATTCATGGGACAAATGGTGAAGATGGTACTATTCAAGGTTTATTTGAACTTATGAATATTCCATATGTAGGTTCTAATGTATTAGCTTCCAGTGTAGGAATGGATAAGATTTTAATGAAGGATGTTTTTAAGGCTAACAATCTCCCGGTGGTTGACTATACTTGGTTTTATAGATCAAACTGGATAGAAAATAGAGAATATGTTATTAAGAAAGTAGAAAAAGAATTATCATACCCATTATTTATTAAACCAGCTAATTTAGGTTCTAGCGTTGGAATATCTAAGGCTATAGATAGGAATACTTTAATTAGTGGAGTAGAAATTGCTATTAGATATGATAGAAAAATAATTATAGAAAAGGCTGTTGAAAATCCAAGAGAAATAAATTGTGCTGTAATGGGTTTTGATGAAAATTTAGAAACTTCTTTATGTGAAGAACCTTTAGGATGGCAAGAGCTCCTATCTTATGATGATAAATATGTAAAAAGTAATATGAAAAATGGAGGGGAAGAAAGAAGGAGAATACCAGCAGATATAAAAGATGATTTAAGAGAAGAAATTGAAAATATTGCTAAAAAATCTTTTCAAGTAATAGATGGAAGAGGAAACGCTAGAATAGATTTTTTATTAGATGAAGAAAATAAAATTTATGTTAACGAAATAAATACTATGCCAGGGTCTATTGCATACTATCTTTGGGAAGGAAAAGATATTTATTTTAAAGAATTAGTAAATAAAATGATAGATATTGGACTTAGGATTCAAGAAGAAAAAGATAAGAATATGTACTCCTATGATGTGGATTTATTTAATAAAATAGAATTTGGAAGTAAAAACGGAAAAATATAAGGAATATCTTTTAATTTATTTTTGTCAAATAGATTAAAACTAATTTATACGGGTAAAATATTTGAATTAGATGGAAAACTAATATCTCTAATGGAGAGTGAAAATATGAATATAAAAAGAAACATTGTAAATTTTATGGATGAAAAACTGTATAAACCTATGACTAGGGAAGAACTTGCAAAATCATTTGAAATAGGAAAAGGAGAAGAAAAAACCTTCTATAATGTATTAGAAGATATGGAAAAAGAAGGAACTATAATAAAAACTAGAAATGAAAGATATGGTTTGCCTGAAAAGATGAATTTAGTTGTAGGTAAACTTGAAGGAAATGAAAAAGGATATGGCTTTCTTGTACCTGAAAAAAAGGATAGGGAAGATATTTATATATCAGCAGAAAATATAAATGGAGCATTGCATGGAGATAAAGTTGTTGTAAGAGTAATTAAAAAAGGAGAAGAAGGTAGAAGAGAAGAGGGGGAGATTCTTCGCATATTAGATAGGGCCAATAATACTATCGTAGGAACTTTCGAAAGTAGTAAAAATTTTGGGTTTGTTTTACCTGATGATAATAGAATAAGTATGGATATATTTATTCCAAAAGCTCATATGAACAATGCGTTGCCAAATCAAAAAGTTATTGTAGAAATAACTAGATGGCCTGAAAAAAGAAGAAATCCTGAAGGAAAGATAATAGAAGTTTTAGGATATATTGACGAAAAAGGCACTGATATTTTATCAGTAATTAGGCAATTTAATTTGTCTGAAGAATTTCCTAATAAAGTAATAAATCAAGTGAATAGTATTGAACAAAGTGTTTCTCAAGAGGAAATAGGTAGGAGAGTAGATCTAAGGGATTTAAATACTTTTACTATAGATGGAGAAGATGCAAAGGATTTTGATGATGCTGTATCTATAGAAAAACTAGAAAATGGAAACTATAAATTAGGAGTACATATTGCTGATGTGTCTCATTATGTCAAGGAAAATAGCCCTTTAGACAAGGAAGCCCTAAATAGAGGAAATAGTATTTATTTAGTAGATAGAGTTATTCCAATGCTTCCGAAGGAATTATCAAATGGTATTTGTAGCTTGAATCCTAAAGAACCAAGACTTACTCTTTCTGTTTTTATGGAAATAGATAAGAAAGGTAATGTAAAAGAGCATAAAGTAATTGAAACCGTTATAGAAAGCAAAGAAAGACTTATATATGATGATGTATCTGATCTGTTAGAAAAAGATGATGAAGAACTTAAAGATAGATATAGTCATATATATGAAGATCTTGTATATATGAAAGAATTATGTCATATTTTAAATAAAAAAAGACAGAGAAGAGGTAGTTTAGACTTTGATTTTCCTGAAACTGAAATAATTTTAGACAATGAGGGAAACCCAATTGATATAAGAAAAGAAGAAAGACGAATTGCCAATAGGATGATAGAAGAATTTATGCTTGTATGTAATGAAACTATAGCAGAAAATATGTATTGGAGCCAAATGCCGCTTATATACAGGGTTCATGAAGACCCTGATGCAGATGAAATAGAGGAGTTTAATAAATTTATACACAATTTTGGCTATAATTTAAAAGGAACAAAAGAAATCCATCCTAAAGAATTGAAAAATCTTATGGTTGAAGTAAAAGGTAAAAAAGAGGAAGAACTTCTTAATAAGTTATTATTGAGATCACTTAAAAAAGCAAAATATAGTAGTGAAGTAGGCAGCCACTTTGGATTGGCAGCTAAATACTATTGTCACTTTACTTCTCCTATAAGAAGGTATCCAGACTTAGAAATTCATAGGATAATAAAAGAATATATAAATGGAAGACTAAAGCCCAACAAAGTAGAAAATTTAGAATCTAAACTTCCACAAATAGCTGAACAATCTTCTACTATGGAAAGAATAGCAGAAGAAGCTGAAAGAGAAGTAGAAGATTTGAAAAAAGCTCAATATATGAAAGAAAGAATAGGTAATGAATACAAAGGCATAATTTCATCTTTAACCCATTTTGGTATATTTGTTCAACTTGAAAATACTATTGAAGGACTTGTACATTTTAGCAATATGGTAGATGACTATTATTACTATGATGAAGAAAAATATTATATAATAGGAGAATTAACTAAAAAGAAGTTTAGAATAGGAGATGAAGTAAAGATAAAAGTTATAGGTGCAGATGTGCTTAGAGGAAATGTTGATTTTATGTTGGTTGAATAGGCTATTGACATGTCTCTAGAAATTTGGTACACTATTTAATAGACTCTTAAAAATAAATATGGTGATTATAATGGGAAAAAGTGATTTGAAGATTGTAGCAAGAAACAGAAAAGCAAGGCATGACTTTTTTATAGAAGAAGTAATAGAAGCTGGGATAGTCTTAAAGGGAACAGAAGTAAAATCTATAAGACAGGGTAGATGCAACATAAAAGATGCTCATGCAATAATAGAAAATAGTGAAGTGTTTCTTTATAATATGCATATAAGTCCTTATGAACAAGGCAATAGATATAATGAAGATCCTCTTAGAAAAAGAAAACTTCTTTTAAATAGGAGAGAAATTAATAAACTAATAGGATATACAGCTCAAAAGGGATATACACTAGTTCCTATAAATGTATATATAAAAAATGGACTTGTAAAAATAGAATTAGCTATTGCAAAAGGTAAGAAGCTTTATGATAAAAGAGATACTATAGTAAAAAAAGAAGTAGAAAGAAAATTGCAAAGAGAATTCAAAGAAAGATATTAATAATTGGGGGCGAATTAGGTTTCGACGGGGATATGGAGTAAGGAGTAGCGAGCCGTTGTCGCCAAACAACGTAAAAAGTGGCACTTAAATTTAAACGCAGACGATAATTTAGCATTAGCAGCGTAATTTAAACGTTGTCGCTCTACCTAGTAGTCCCACCTATTAGGATAGAGTGTCATTGTAGTGGGGAACTACTATAGGCTTTCTCCAACCTATAGTGGAATATGGAGATAGCTAAGTATAAAGCTTGCTATTGGGCGTTATACAAAGCGAATACTAAATCAGTAGCTGCGCTCGGAGAAGCTCTTTATAAAGTATTTTCGGACGTGGGTTCGATTCGCAAAGGAGTCGCCCTATAGAGCAATCTATAGGTGATAATCTGGCTTAATCGGTGAAAGCTAAGGCTATGAGCTATGCCAATACCGAGGGGTATGAGAAGAAATTCTACAGCTCTGTATCGACTTATAGGCTGCTAAGTTCTATTTTAGAATATGCAGTACTAGGATGGAAAATTTAAATTATATTATATTTCCATAATACGCCAGAGGAGTTAAGGGCAGTTACTTAACTTCAAGATATAGTCAGTGCCATTAGGAAACTATGGATAACATGTCCCACCGCCTCCACCATACATATAAAAACTTGATTAGAAAAATCTAATCAAGTTTTTTTAATGTGAAACTTGTTTTACAGATAGATCTATTAATTCAGACATGGTTACAAATTCATATCCTCTATTTTTTAATTCTGGTATTATATATTCTAATGCTTCTATAGTGTTATTTGTATCATAATAGACATAATCGTGAAATAAAATAATATCACCATTTTCTACTTTGGAAATTGTAGTATCAATAATTTTTTCTACCTCAGGATGGCTCCAATCTTTAGAATCCTGATGAGGAGACCAAAGTACTATGGAACAATTATTTTCATTAGCAATATTTACTACAGTATTGTCATATATACCATAGGGAGGACGAAATACCTTAGGTTTTATCTCTGTTGAAGAATGAATTACTTCTTGAGTCCTATAGAACTCTTCTTTTATTTTTTCTGCAGGCGTTTTTTTTATATTTATATGAGTATAGGTATGATTCCCAATCTCATGACCTTCATTTATTTGTCTTTTCAGTATATCTGGATACATTTCACCATGTTGACCAAGTACAAAAAAAGTTGCTTTAACATTGTACTCCTCTAGTATGTCTAATATTTGAGGGGTAAACTCAGGATGAGGACCATCATCAAATGTTAGAGCTATAACTTTTTCTTCTTTTGAACCATGCTTTATTACTTGAGCATAATTATGTCCAAAAGTATATTTACTTTTACCTTGTATATGTCTTGTAGTTAAAAGACCAAAGATTATAAAGAGCATAATTATTAAGAATATTTTTTTATTCATTCCCTTCCCCTTTCTAAATGTATTTTATTGTTATATAATAGCCTATTATACTAGAATTAAATATATTCAAAATAAAGATATTTGGTTTAGGAGGTCAGAAATGATTTGCTATAAAGAGTTAAATAAAAAAATTAATAGTATAGAAGATTTTATAATATCTGTAAGAAGAGATTTTCACATGTATCCAGAACTAGGTATGGAAGAGTATAGAACTAGGGATAAGATAGTAGAATACTTAGAGGAAATGGGTATTGAATACATGAAGGATATTGCTAATACAGGTGTAGTAGGAATTATTAGAGGAAGAAAAGATGGAAAAACTGTAGGACTTAGGGCAGATATAGATGCTCTTCCTATACAAGATAAAAAAAAGGTAAATTATAAATCCAAAGTAGCAGGACAAATGCACGCCTGCGGTCATGATGCACATACAGCTATACTTCTTGGTACAGCTAAAGTTCTCAACGATTACAAAGACAAATTTAAGGGAAATATAAAACTTATTTTTCAGCCAGCGGAAGAAACTGTAGGTGGTGCAAAACCAATGATAGAAGAAGGTGTTTTAGAAAATCCTAAAGTTGATGGAATATTTGGTCTTCATGTATCAAATGCAATAGAAATAGGGAAGATAGGTATAAGATATGGGAAAATGAATGCTGCTTCTGATATGATTAAAATAATTATTCATGGTCAAAAAAGTCATGGAGCCTACCCTGACTTAGGAATAGATGCTATATCTATTGCTGCACAAGTAATAACTGCTATACAAACTATTGTAAGTAGGAGAGTGGATCCAAGAAGTTCAGCAGTAATAACTATTGGAACTATTCATGGAGGAGATGCTAGAAATGTAATATCAGATAAAGTTGAAATGGAAGGAATAGTGAGAACTTTGGACCCAATTACAAGAGAAGAAGTTATGAAAGAATTAATAGATATAGTTGAAAATATAGCTTCATCAATGGGAGGAAAAGGTGAAGTTTTAAGAGAAAAAAGTTATAATTCCCTTATTAATAATGACAGAATGGTAGATATTGTATATAATAATGGAGAGGAATTACTTGGCACTGAGAATATTATAGATATAAAATATCCTAGTTTTGGAGTAGAAGATTTTTCATATTTTGCAGAGATGGTTCCAGGGGCATTCTTTAATTTAGGTTCAAGAAATGGAGAAAAAGGGATAGTTCATGAGGCACATACTTCTCTATTTGATATTGATGAAAGCTGTCTTAAAACTGGGGTACTTATTCAATGCAAGAATGTATTAAGTTTCTTAGCTAAAGATTAAAGATTTAAGGAGGTATAAAATGGAATATATTAAAAAGTATGAAGGGTGGCTAAATAATCCATATTTCGATGAAGAAACTAAAAATGAGCTCTTATCTATAAAAAATGACCCTAAGGAAATAGAAGATAGGTTTTATACTGATTTATCTTTTGGAACAGCTGGTTTAAGAGGAAAAATTGGAGCAGGAACTAATAGGATGAATAAATATACTGTTTCTCTTGCAACTCAAGGACTTGCTGATACAATTAAATCTTTTGGGCAAGAGGCTATGGATAGAGGAGTAGTTATAGGATATGATGTAAGACATTATTCAAAAGAATTTGCAGAAATAGCTTCATTGGTATTGGCTGCAAACGGTATTAAAGTATATCTATTTGACGACTTAAGACCTACTCCAGAACTTTCTTATGCTACAAGAAGATTAAATACTATTTCTGGAATAGTAATAACTGCTAGCCACAATCCCAAAGATTATAATGGATATAAAGTATATTGGGAAGAAGGTTCTCAAATACTTGATGATATTGCAGAAAAGATTTTAAATAATATTAGAAATATAAAAGGTTATTCAGATATACAAATTATAGAAAGAAAAGAAGCAGAAGATAGTGGGTTATTAAATATAATTGGAAAAGATATAGAGGATGAATATATAGAAAAAGTGAAAGGGCTTTCCTTAAATGATGATATAGATAAAGAAATAAAAATTGTATATACTCCTCTAAATGGAACAGGCAATAAGCCAGTTAGAAGAGTTTTAAAAGAAAGAGGATTTAAAAATATTGCAGTAGTGCCAGAACAAGAAAATCCAGACCCAGATTTTACTACAGTAGGATATCCAAATCCAGAAGATATTAAGGCATTTAAATATGCAGAAGAATTAGGTAAAAATATAGATGCAGATCTTTTAATAGCTACAGATCCAGATTGTGATAGGGTATCTTGCGTTGTAAAAGATAATGAGGGAAAATATATTTCTTTAAATGGAAATCAGATAGGAGCATTATTAGTTGAATACATTCTTATGTCTAGAAATAAAAAGGATGATATACCTGAAAATGGAGTTATAGTTAAATCTATAGTAACTGGAGATTTAAGTAGATCTATTGCTAAAAAATATGGCGTAGAGACTATAGAAACTTTAACAGGATTTAAACATATATGTAATAAAGCTAATGAGTTCGATAAGACTAAAGAACGTACTTTTATTTTTGGATACGAAGAGAGCATTGGCTATGTATATGGTACAATAGTAAGGGATAAAGATGCAGTTATATCTAGTATGCTTATTGCTGAAATGGCTGCTTATTATAAAAAGAGGGGGAAAACTCTTTTAGATGTACTAGAAGGATTATATAAAGAGCATGGTTATTATAAAGAAAAGCTAGTATCCATAGTTTTGGAAGGTGTAGAGGGACAGGAAAGAATAGGTAGAATAATGGATTCATTTAGGAAAGAGTCTATTAAAAGTATAGGAGAAAGTAAACTTGTAAAGACTATAGACTATTTAAAGGGGGATACAGATACCCCACCTTCAAATGTACTTAAATATATATTTGATACTGAATCTTGGTATGCTATAAGGCCATCAGGAACAGAGCCAAAGATTAAAATTTATATTTATTCTAAGGCAGATGATGAAAAGGACTCTTTAGAGCAAATAAAAGATATTGAAGAAACTGTTATTGGAAGAATAGATTCTATAAAATAGAATTTTAAATTATAAAAAGCCAAAGTTTTAGACTAGAAATAGTTGAAAACTTTGGCTTTTTATTTTTAATAAAGTTTAAAGATATTTATTTTTAATCCTGAAACTCTCACGACTAAAATTAGGTCATTCATTCCGCAACTAGGACAATGGGATTTTTGTTTTTTTTCATAAAAAAACTAGGGTTTTATGAATATATTTCCTTCTTATATCAAAGAATAAATAAATGACAAAAGAAATTAAGGAGTGATTAAAATTAAGGCAGTAATAATGTCTGGAGGACAAGGAAGTAGATTGAGACCTCTTACTTGTCATATTCCAAAGCCAATGGTACCTATATTAAATAAACCAGTTATGGAATATACGGTAGAGCTTTTAAAATATCACAATATAAAAGACATAGCTGTAACCTTACACTATCTTCCAACAATGATAACAGAATACTTTGGTAACGGAGAAGATTTTGGTGTAGATATGGATTATTATATAGAAGAAACTCCATTAGGCACTGGAGGAAGTGTTAAAAATGCAGAAGACTTCCTTGATAGTACTTTTATTGTTGTAAGTGGAGATGCTTTTACTAATATAGATTTAAATAAAGCTTTAGATTTTCATAGAAATAAAAATTCTAAGGCAACTCTTATATTGAAAAAGGAGCCTATACCATTAGAATACGGAGTTGTAATAACAGATGAAGATGGGAGAATAACCAGATTTTTAGAGAAACCGAGTTGGGGTGAAGTTTTTAGCGATACTATAAATACTGGAATATATATATTAGAACCAGAGGTATTAAATTATTATAAAAAAGGAGAAAAATTCGATTTTAGCAAAGATTTATTTCCAAGACTTTTAGGAGATGATATACCTATATACGGTTATATAACCGATGAATACTGGTGTGATATAGGAGATTTAAATTCATATATAAAAACCCATGAAGACTTGTTAAATAAAGAAATAAATATGAAATTTAAATCAAGGGAAATAAAGGATGGAATATGGATTGGAGAAGGCACTTCTATAGGAAGTGGAGTGAATCTAATTCCACCAATATATATTGGTGAAAATTCTATTGTAGAAGAAAATACTACTATAGAGCCTTATAGCGTTATTGGCGATAACTGTCATATAGGAAAAAATTCATCTATAAAAAGGAGTATTTTATGGAATAAGGTTTTTGTATCAGCTAATAGTCAGATTAGAAAAGGAGTTATATGTGACTCTGTAAAAATAAAAGATGGAGTAAAAGTTTATGAAGAAGCAGTAATAGGCACTAATTCAAAGGTTTCATCAAGAGCTACTATAAACCCTAATGTAAAAATATGGCCTCATAAAATAATAGAACAAGGATCCATAGTTAAAGAGAACTTGGTATGGGGTTCAAAAGTATCGAAAAATATATTTGGATATAGAGATATATCAGGAGATGCTAATATAGATATTACACCTGAATTTTCATCTAGGTTGGGAACAGCTTTTGCTTCAGTAGTTAAAGAAGATGGGTTATTTATAATAAGTTCTGATGAACATAATTCTTCTAGTTTAATTAAAAATTGTTTAATTTCTGGGATACTTTCTACAGGTTCCAAGATAATAGATATAGATAAAGCTTCATTACCTATGTGTAGATTTGCAGTAAAACATTTTCAAGCAAATGGAGGTATTCAAGTTAGAGTGGATTCTTTAGATGAAAATAAGATTCATATAGAGTTACTTAATAGCAATGGAGGGAATATAAGTAGGAATCTGGAAAGAAAAATTGAAAATGCTTTTACAATTGAAGATTTCAAAAGGTGTAGTGGTGAAAGGGTTAAAGATATAGTTAAAATATATAACTTTTCTTCTATATATATAGAAGAAGGCAGAAAGATATTGAAAAATATTTCTAAAATAAAAAGAAAATCCCCTAATATTTTAATTAGCTCAAAATCAGATAATGTAAAATATTTAGCAAAAGAATTTTTAGAAAGCATTGGTTGTAGTGTAGAAATGAAAGACTACTCTTATGTAAAAGACTTAATAAAAATCATGTCTAAAGAAGTAAAAAAAGAAAAGTTTGATTTGGGAATAATAATCAGTGAAGACGGGGAAAATTTAGTTTTAATAGATAGTAGTGGAAAAGTTCTAAGGGAAGAGGAATTTTCACTATTAAGCTTTCTAATAGGATTTAAATCCAAAGAGATTGAGGAAGTTGTTATACCTTATAATTTTCCAAGAGTTATAGAAGATATGGCAGAAAAATTTAATGGAAAAGTTCATATGACAAAGACAAATATTTCAGATATGATGGCTGAAATAATAAATAGAGATTGCCTATATCAATATATATTAAATTTTGATGGAATATGGGCAATTGGTAAAATATTAGATTTTTTAATTGGCGAGAATATTTCTTTAAATAATTTAATAGAAGAATTGCCTAAATACTATTATTTAGAAAAACAGATTCCCTGTAGATGGGAAGATAAGGGAGAAGTACTTAGAAAACTTATTGAAGAAAATAGTGAAAGTATAGAAACATTTGAAGGGGCAAGGATTATAGATGACAGAGGATGGGTTTTAGTTCTACCAGATAATGAAAAACCAATTTTTAATTTATATGTAGAAGGTTTTTCAGAAGAATATGCAGAAGAGTTATCCAATTTTTATAATGAGAAGATACAAAAAATATTGGAACATTCTACATAGATTAGTAGCTGAAAGGAATGAGTAATATGTGGTTAATAT
The DNA here is from genome assembly GCF_024623155.1 of Anaerosalibacter massiliensis. NCBI lineage: Bacteria > Bacillati > Bacillota > Tissierellia > Tissierellales > Sporanaerobacteraceae > Anaerosalibacter > Anaerosalibacter massiliensis. Next base: position 41,089 of record NZ_JANJZL010000002.1, on the reverse strand, counting down.
TTATCTCTATTCTATTAGTTTCTATATTATTGATTATATATATTTCTATGTATATAAAGGAAGAGAAAATTAGAGATATAGAAATTGAAGATATATTGTTGTCAAGAGAAATGTTAATACAACATGGGGAAGAACTAGGGAGAACTTTTAAGATAGGGAAAAAGATAGATGTTAAGAATTTTCTTTTACTTAATCTAGATAAAAATTTTAAACAGATAGAAAAAATATATCTAGATCTAAATAGAGTAGCAAATAGAGATTTACCTAAAGCTTCTGAATGGTTATTGGATAATTTCTATATAATAGAACTCCAATATAAAGAAATAAGGGAGAATTTAGAAAAAGAAAAAGAATTAAATTTAAACACATTAGAAAGTGGACTATTGAAAGGATATCCAAGAGTATATATATTAGCAATAGAGCTTATATCTCATACAGAAGGAGTTTTAAATGAAGAAACATTAGTAGATTTTATAAAAGCCTATCAGAAAGAATCAATACTCTCTATTAAAGAGATTTCCATATTGCCATTGATGCTAACACTAGCTTTAATGGAGTATATTAAAAATATTTGTGTAGAAATTAAAGCTACTAATCAACAATGGAAAAAAGCTGATGAAATAGATCTATCTCAGGTTGAAGATATAGAAAGGTATATTGAAGAAATAGATGATATAGATTCATCATATTTAGCTAGATTAGTTCTGAGAATGAAAAAGAGTGATATAGAAACAAGCATATTTTCTCTTGAAAAAAGACTTAATTATCTTGGAACTAGTATTGAAAGTACAATAGAAAAAGAGCATATAAATCAAGCTAATATGAAGGTTAAAATGGGCAATTGTATAATTAGTTTGAAGAATATTTCTGATTTTAAATGGGTTAGTATATTTGATAAATTATGTATTGTAGAGATGATATTGAAAAAAGATCCTTTGAAAGTATATGAAAACATGGACTTAGAGTCAAAAAATTATTATAGATATCATGTGCAAAAACTAGCTAAAAATTTAAATGTTAAAGAAATATTTATAGCTAAAAAAGCATTAGAACTAGCTAAATATGAATATGATAAGGGAGATAAAGGAAAGAAAAGCCATATCGGATATTATATTATAGATAGTGGAAGAGAAGAAATATTTAGTAGTTTAAGCAGAACAGATGGAATGAAAGGACTATATTTAAATACAGAGAAATATTATACTTTTCCTATAACTTTATTAACATTATCTATTGCGTTTTTACTTGCAAGATATGCTTATATAAGGAGTAATGTAGTTATAGGATTATTAGTTGGTTTTGTAACTTTTATACCTATCTCTAATATAATCATTGCAATATTTAATACAATTTTTTCTAAAAGATTTATACCTACACATCTACCAAAATTAGAATTAAAAGATGAGATACCAGATGTATTTAAGACCTTTGTAGTTATTCCCACTCTTTTGACAGATGAAAAAAGAGTTAAAGAATTAGTAGAGCAATTAGAAATTCATTATTTATCTAATAGGGAAAAAAATATATATTTTGGTTTAATTGGAGATTTTAAAGATGGTAAATTTGAAAAAGAAGAAAATGATGAAAAGATAATTAAAAAAGCTTTGAAGTGTATTAATAGGCTAAATGAAAAATATAGTGAAGATGAAAATATTTTTTATTATTTTCATAGAGATAGAGTATATTCTCAGAGTGAAGAGAAATGGATGGGCTGGGAAAAGAAAAGAGGTGCTTTAGTAGAGTTTAATGAATTAATACTAGGCAGTAAAGATACCACTTATTCAGTAGTATCTAGCAATATCTCTTCATTGCAAAACAAAATTAAATATATAATTACATTAGATGCAGATACAAAAATGCCGTTAGAATCAGCAAGAAAACTTATAGGAACAATTGGTCATCCTTTAAATGCTGCAGTAGTTGACAGAGAAAGAAATATTGTAATAGAAGGATACGGAATAATCCAACCTAGGATAGATGTAGATATTGAAAGTTCAAATAAGTCTATATTTACTAGAATATATGCAGGACAAGGTGGAATAGACCCTTATACTACAGCAGTATCTGACATATATCAAGACTTATTTGGAGAAGGGATATTTACAGGTAAAGGAATATACGATTTGGAAGTTTTTCAAATATGTTTAAAAGATGCTATACCAGAAAATACAGTATTAAGTCATGATCTTTTAGAAAGTTGTTATATTAGAGCTGGCTTGGCAACAGATATACAATTAATAGATGGATATCCAGAAAAATATAACTCATATATAATGAGGCTCCATAGGTGGACACGAGGAGATTGGCAATTAATTAGATGGCTAAAAAATCATAAAAAAAATCCTATATCATCTCTTTCTAAATGGAAGATAAGGGATAATATGAGAAGAAGTCTGATACCTGTAAGTATATTATTTACAATAGTACTTGGATTAACTATTTTCCCAGGAAATATATATTTATGGTTAGGTATAAGTTTATTAGCTATATTTACACCTTTTATACTCACACTAGTTGAAAATATCTTATATAGAAATAAAAGTATAAATAAAATAAAATTGAATGGAAATTTAATTACAGGTGTGAAAGGTAGTTTCTATCAAGGAATTCTTTCTTTCATATTTCTACCATATGAAGCTTATATGATGATGGATGCTATTTTAAGAACTATTTATAGGGTGATATTTTCAAATAAAAACTTGCTTCAATGGACTACTGCTTTTGATATGGAAAAGAAATTAAAAAATGATTCTAGAAGTTTCTTTTTAAGGATGAGAAGTAGTGTCTTAATAGGTATTGGTGCTATTGTATTAACCTATTTAATAAATATTGAGAAGATATATATTTCAATATTTATTAGTACACTTTGGATTATATCTCCTATAATAGCTTATATCATTAGTAAAGAAGATATAGAGGAAAAGGTTGAAGTAGATAGTACGTATCTAAGGGAAATAGCAAGAAAAACTTGGGACTATTATGAAACATTTACAAATAAAGAAAACAACTTTCTACCTCCAGATAATTATCAAGAATATCCCTATAATGGAGTGGCTTATAGAACATCTCCAACGAATATAGGATTTTTATGGGTATCAATTCTATCTGCTAGGGATTTAGGCTATATAACTACTTCGAAAATGGTAAATTTACTTGATAAAGCTATTTCTTCAGTAGAGAAGATGGAAAAATGGGAAGGTCATTTATATAATTGGTACAGTACAACAAATTTAGAACCTTTGCGTCCTTATTTTGTTTCCACAGTAGATAGTGGAAATTTCATTTCCTATCTTTATGTATTGAGAGAAGGGCTTAAAGAATATCTAAGAAAGCCAATAATGGATAAGGAATATTTACAAGGTTTAAAAGATACTATAGGATTAGTAGAAGATGAAGATATAAGTAAAGAAGTCCTTCATAGACTTGAAAAAATAGAGAATGAAGAAATTGACCAATTGAAGGAATTGAAAAACTATTTACATGGTATAGATTACAAGAAAGACAAATGGATATATAATAGTTTTAAAATGATAGAGGCTTTAATAAAAGAATACGAACACTATATATTAGATAAAAACAGTAGATATTCTCTTTTAGATTTAAAACAATACTATGAGAAAACATTAGACAATAGAAAAGATAAAAAAATAGAAGCATTATATGAAAATGTAAAAAATATTATATTTAATATTGAAAATCTGATAGACAGAATAGAAAATTTAATTGATAAAGCAGATTTTAGACCTTTGTATAATTATGATAAAGATTTATTTTCTATAGGTTATATTGTTGATGAAAAAGAACTATTAGATTCTTATTATGATCTATTAGCTTCAGAAGCAAGAACTACTAGCTATATTGCCATATGTAGAGGTGAAGTTCCTAAGAAACATTGGTTTAAATTAGGTAGATCTTTAATTTCTAAAAATGGATATAGAAGTTTAGCTTCTTGGACTGGAACTATGTTTGAATATTTAATGCCCACATTAATTATGAAAAACTATAGAAACACTCTATTAGATGAAACTTATAATACGGCTATAAATATTCAAAAAGATTATTGTACCAATAAAAATATACCTTGGGGAATTTCTGAGTCAGGATTTTTTGCGTTTGATGTAAATCTAAATTATCAGTACAGAGCTTTTGGAGTTCCAATATTAGGTTTTAAAAGAGGATTGGAAGAAGATTTGGTAGTATCTCCTTATTCATCTATACTTGCTTTAAATTTTAAACCTAGAGAAGTTATAACAAATATAAATAATTTATTTAGAGAAAAAATGGTTGGAAAATACGGTTTTTATGAAGCTATAGATTTTACTACCAGAAGACTTCCAGCAAACATGAATAGTGGAATTGTAAAAAGTTATATGACTCATCATCAAGGGATGATACTTCTATCTATAAATAATTATTTGAATGGAAGAATTTTAATAGAAAGATTTCACAGAAATGTAGAGATGAAAACTGGTGAAATATTGCTTCAGGAAAAAATCCCCATGGAATTAATAGTAGCTAAAGAAAGAGAAAATTTAATAGATTTAGAATATGAAGAAGAAAGAAATGATTTAATTTTAGCAAGAACTTATGATAAAAATAGTTTGCAGGATATAGAGTGTCATATACTATCTTCTGGAGACTACTCTATGTTAATTACTAATATGGGATTAGGTTATTCAAAGAAGAATGATATATTTATAAATAGATGGAGAAAAGATAGAATAGCAAATCAATATGGAAGTTTTATTTATATAAATAATTTAACTGAAAACAAATATTGGTCTACAACTTATGAGCCTACTAAAGTTGAACCAGATGAATATAAAGTTCAATTTTCCAATGATAAAGTAAGTTTTTACAGAAAAGATGGTGATATAGACACTAAAATGGATATTGTGTTGCTTTCAGAAGAAGATGGAGAAATTAGGAAAGTAACACTAACAAATAATGGAGATGAAGATGTTCTAATAGAAGTATGTAGTTATTTTGAATTAGTTGGAGATTTTTTAGAATCTGATATATCCCATCCTGTATTCAATAATTTGTTCATAAGAACAAAGGAAGTAAAAGAATATGAGGGACTTATAACTAATAGGAGAAAGAGGGGAGAAGAACAGGATTCAGTATATATAGTTCATAGTATAAAAAGTGAAGATAAAGATGAAATATCATTTGAATATGAAACAAATAGACTTAAGTTTATTGGTAGAGGAAATAAACTTTCGAATCCTCAAGGATTATTCAAAGGGCTTTCTAATACAGTAGGTGCCGTTTTAGATCCAATAATGAGTCTTAAAAAAAGAATTAAAATTAATAGTGGAGAAAGTAAGGAAGTTTATTTTATAACAGGAATAGGAAATACTGAAGAAGAGGCTTTTAATATTTTAGAAAAATATAATGATGAAATTAGTTTTTCTAAGGCTTTTGAATTAGCCTATACTAGAAGTCAAACGGAAATTGGATACTTAAACTATAAAGAGGAAGATATAAGATTATATGATAGATTAGTTTCAGATATAATATTTTTAGATTATAGAGTTGATGATAGATATAAAGATATTATAAAAGAAAGTATTAAAGGACAAGAAGGTTTATGGGCCTATGGAATTTCTGGAGATATACCTATCTTACTTGTAACAATAAAATCTGTAGAAAATCTGGAAAATTTAAAAGAGATACTTAAAGCTTATGGCTATTGGTCTTTCAAAGGTCTAGCAGTTGATTTAATTATACTGTGTGAAGATGAAAGTTCCTACTACGAGCCGTTATATGAAAGTATTCAAGAAGCAGTATTTGAATGTAGTGGAAATGTAGTAGGTGCTAGTGGCAGTATTTATATTAGGAAAGCTAATAATATGCCTTATGAAGATAGGGCGTTGTTATTTAAATGGGCTTCTTTAGTAATTGATGCTGAAGAAGGATTTATAAAGAAAGAAGAAAGCAAAGATTATATACCCAATAAAATTTTTAATGAGGTAAAAAAAGATTATCCTGCTGTTCAAAAGGATTTAGACCTTGAATATTTTAATGGTTATGGAGGATTTTCAAAAGATGGAAATGAATATATTATAAAACTTGAAAACAGACTTAATACACCTCTTCCTTGGATAAATATTATAGCCAATAGAAATTTTGGATTTACAGTATCTGAAATTGGTGCAGGTTTTAGTTGGTCACATAATAGTAGAGAAAATAAATTAACTCCTTGGTATAATGATTCTTTGATAAATTCACCAGGGGAAATTATATATTTAAGAGATGACGATACAGGTAATATATGGAATATAACGCCATCTCCTATTAGGGAAGAAGAAGAATATATTATCACTCATGGTCAAGGATATTCAAATTTTAATCACTATAGTCAGGGAATTGAACAAGATTTAACAATGTATGTAGCACTAAATCATAATATTAAGATGAATTTAATTAAACTAAAAAATAAATCTGCTTTTGAGAGAAAAATTACCTTAGTATACTTTATGAGACCTGTATTAGGTGTTACAGATGAAGTTACGGATAAATTTATTGAAACTTATATGGATGAAAAAGAGGGAATATTTTTAGCAAAGAATTCAACAAATGTAGATTTCAAAAATAGCACTATGTTTATTGGATGCTCAGAGAAGGTAAGAAGCTATACAGGAAATAGAAGGGAATTTATAGGTTCTCTAGGTTCATTAGAAGAACCTGAAGCATTAGAAAAGGAAAGACTTTCCAATACAGTAGGTATAGGATATGATCCTTGCTGTGCTATTGAAATGGAAATTAGTATTCCAAGTGGAAGTGAAAAAGAATTAGTTATAGTATTGGCTGAAAGTGATGATATAGAAAATGGATACTCCATTGTAAATAAATATAGTCAGTTAAATGGTGCTAAAGAGGAGTTAGATAATGTCAAAAAATATTGGGAAGAAAAGCTAAAAAAGATTCAAATTAATACTCCAGAACCTTCTATGAATTTAATGATGAATAGTTGGTTAATGTATCAAACAATAGTTTCAAGACTTTGGGCTAGAACAGGATTTTATCAAGTAGGAGGAGCCTTTGGTGGAAGGGATCAAATTCAAGATGCAATGAACTCGCTATATATTGCATCAGAAGAATGTAAAAAACAAATTTTAAATAATTGCAGTCATCAATTTGTAGAGGGAGATATCCAGCATTGGTGGCATCCTAATCCAAAAAAAAATGTGCATAAAGGAATTAGGAGTAAATATTCAGACGATTTATTGTGGTTGCCTTTAGCTGTAGCAAAATATTTAATGGTTACTGAAGATTATTCTATATTGGAAGTAGAAGTTCCCTATATTGAAAGTGTAGTGCTCAGCGATGAAGAACAAGAAAGATATGAGGTGCCTAATATTTCTGAAAAAACTGGTACAGTATATGAACATTGTATAAAAGCTATTGAAAAATCACTTAAATTTGGAGAAAGAGGTATTCCTCTTATGGGTTCAGGAGATTGGAATGATGGGATGAATAAAGTAGGATATAAAGGAAAAGGTGAAAGTATATGGCTTGGGTGGTTCTTAGGAACTGTATTGAAAAACTTTCTGCCTATATGTAAAAAAATTGGAGATTTTAATAGAGCCGAAAGGTATGAGAAAATAATAGAAAATATAAAAGAGGCTATAGAGAAAAATGGATGGGATGGAGATTGGTATCTAAGGGCTTATTTTGATGATGGAAGAGTTCTAGGTTCTAAAGAAAATGAAGAATGTCGGATAGATTCTATTGCTCAATCTTGGGGAGTGTTATCTGGTCTTGGTAATAAGGAAAGAACTAAAAAAGCTATGGAAGCAGTAGACAGATATCTTATAAATGAAGAAGAAGGAATGATACTCCTCTTAAGTCCACCTTTTGATAAGGGAGATCTAGATCCAGGATATATAAAAAGCTATGTTCCTGGGGTAAGAGAAAATGGAGGACAATATACTCATGCAGCAGCTTGGGTTATAGGAGCCTTTGCACTTATGGGAGATGGAGAAAAGGCGTTAAATCTTTTCAATATTATAAATCCTATTAACCATACAAGAACATTAATTGAATGTGAGAAATATAAGACTGAACCCTATGTAATGGCTGCTGATATATATGGAATAGATCCTCATATGGGAAGAGGAGGCTGGACCTGGTATACTGGTTCTTCTGGATGGATTTATAAGGTAGGATTAGAGTATATATTAGGATTTAGAGTAGAAGGAGAAAAATTATATATAAATCCTTGTATTCCTAAAGAGTGGAGTAGATATAGCATTGAGTATAAATATCTTCAAACTACCTACAGTATTGAAGTAAGAAATCCCTGCAAATTGAACAATGGAGTAAAATATATAAAATTAGATGGAAAATTAGTAAATGAAGAATATATAAAATTGATAAATGATAATAAAAATCATTATGTGGAAGTAGTTCTTAATAATTAAAAGATAGAGTCAAGTATCTGACTCTATCTTTTCTTAACTAAAATTGTTATAATATAGATAGATGGAGTAATAGTCAAGGAGGATATGAAGAAGTGGAATTATTAAAAGAAAAAATATTAAAAGAAGGAAGAGTAGAAGAAGGAAATATATTAAAGGTAGATAGTTTCTTAAATCATCAATTAGATATTGAATTATTAAATGAAATTGGAAAGGAATTTAAAAAAAGATTTAAAAATGAAAATATAACTAAAATATTAACTATTGAAACATCTGGAATAGCAATTGGTGCAATTACTGCTCAATATTTTAATGTACCTGTTTTATTTGCTAGAAAAACAGAATCAAAAAATTTAGATAATGAAACTTATGAAAGCAATGTATATTCCTATACAAAGGAAAAGAACTATAAAATAAGAGTAGCAGAAAGATATTTAAATGAAAACGATAGAGTTCTTTTAATAGATGATTTTTTAGCTAATGGAAAGGCTTTATTAGGTTTAATAGATATAACTAAACAGGCGAAAGCTACTCTTGTAGGTGCAGGAATAGTTATAGAAAAGGGATTTCAACATGGAGGAGATAATTTAAGAAATAATGGGATTAGAGTAGATTCATTAGCAATAATAGACAGTTTAGAAGATGGAAAAATAGTATTTAGATAAATTGTAGAAGAAATATTAGTAAATAAATATTAAAAAGTTTGAATAGTAAAATGTATTGTGATATTATTAACATATGAGATTTAAACGTTAGAATGGAAAAGGTTTTCCTTATTTTATTCTTCATATAGTCAACTTGAATTAAATATTATGATATTGTTATTCTACCTTTTCATTATATAGTTGTTTAAAAATTATTAGGAGTGTATAATGTATAATTAGAATGACAATTTCAATGAGGGAGGAATTGCAATTGTTCAAAATTGTAGAAAAGAAAAATCTAGCTCCAAATATCTTTTCCATGGATATTTTGGCTCCAAGAGTAGCTGAATCAGCTATGCCAGGGCAATTTGTAATAGTAATAGCTGATGAGGAAGGAGAGAGAGTTCCTTTAACTATATGTGATTATGACAAAGAAAAAGGAACAGTTACTATAGTGGTTCAATCTATGGGCTGCTCTACAAAGAAAATGGCTAAATTTAATGAGGGGGATTATTTTAAGGACTTTGTAGGTCCTCTTGGACAACCATCTGAATATGTGAATGAAGATATTGATAAATTAAGGAATGAGAAATATTTATTTGTAGCTGGAGGAGTAGGTGCAGCACCTGTATTTCCTCAAGTCAGATGGTTCCATGAGAATGGCATTGATGTAGATGTAATAGTTGGTGCAAAAAATAAAGAAATGATAATTCTAGAAGATAAAATAAAGGGAGTATCAGGAAACCTTTATATTGCAACTGATGATGGAAGTTATGGATTTAATGGCATGGTAACTGGTCTAATTGAAGAACTAGTAAAAAAAGAAGGAAAACATTATGATAAGGTAGTAGCTATTGGGCCTATGATAATGATGAAGTTTGTATCTAAACTTACAGAAGAACTTGGTATAGATACAATTGTCAGTCTTAACCCTATAATGGTAGATGGTACAGGCATGTGTGGTGCATGTAGAGTAACAGTAGGAGATGAAACAAAATTTGCCTGTGTAGATGGACCAGAGTTTGATGGACATTTAGTAGATTTTGATGAAGCATTGAAAAGACAAGCTCAATATAAGAATGAAGAATGTAAAAAAAATGAAGATTATGAATGTAAGTGTAAACAGAGAAAAGGAGGTGTTAACTAATGGATAGATTTACGAGGGTGCCAATTTCAGTGCAACCTCCTGAAGAGAGAATTAAAAACTTTGATGAAGTATGTCTTGGATATACAGAAGAAGAAGCAATGAAAGAAGCAAAGAGATGTTTAAACTGTAAAAAACCTGCTTGTAGAGTAAATTGTCCAGTATCTATAGATATACCAGCTTTTATTAAAGAAATTGCAGAAGGTAATTTTGAAAAGGCAGCTCATATTCTTGCTAAATATAGTGCTCTTCCTGCAGTATGCGGAAGAGTTTGTCCACAGGAAGAACAATGTGAAAAGACTTGCGTTCTTGGACATAAAGGAGATCCAGTATCTATTGGAAAATTAGAAAGGTTTGCTGCAGACTGGGCAAGGGAACATGGTATTGAAGTAGGAGAAGTTAAAGAGAAAAATGGACATAAGGTAGCAGTTATCGGATCTGGACCAGCTGGAGTAACTTGTGCAGGAGATTTAGTTAAGGAAGGATATGATGTAACTATATTTGAATCCCTCCATGAAACTGGTGGAGTATTAGTATACGGTATACCTGAATTTAGACTTCCAAAAGAAAGAGTTGTTAAAAAAGAAATAGAAAACTTAAAGAAACTTGGAGTAAAAATAGAGACTAATGTTGTTGTAGGTAGAACCGTAACTATAGCTGAACTTATGGAAAAAGAAGGATTTGATGCAGTATTTGTAGGTTCAGGTGCAGGGTTACCTAAATTTATGGGTATACCTGGTGAAAATCTTAATGGAGTATTTTCAGCAAATGAATTTTTAACAAGAAATAATCTTATGAAGGCTTTTAGAAAAAATTATGATACACCTATAAAAGTAGGAGATAAGGTAGCAGTAGTAGGTGGAGGAAATGTTGCAATGGATGCAGCTAGAACTGCTAAAAGATTAGGTGCAGAAGTTTGGATAGTTTATAGAAGATCTGAAGATGAACTTCCTGCAAGGGTAGAAGAAGTTCATCATGCTAAAGAAGAAGGTATAAATTTTGAACTTTTAACTAATCCTATAGAAATACTTGGAAATGAAAATGGATGGGTAAAAGGTATTAAATGTATAAGAATGGAACTTGGAGAACCAGATGAATCAGGAAGAAGAAGGCCAAGACCTATTGAAGGTACAGAATTTGAATTTGAAGTAGATACTGTGATTATGTCCCTTGGAACATCACCAAATCCACTTATTCCATCAACTACAAAGGGACTTGAAGTTGATAAAAGAAGATGTATAGTAACTGATGAAAATGGACAAACCTCTAGAGAAGGTGTATTTGCAGGCGGAGATGCAGTAACAGGTTCTGCTACAGTCATACTTGCTATGGGAGCAGGTAAAAAGGCAGCAGCTTCAATAGATAAATATATAAAAGAAAAATATAATAAATAAATAAAGCCCTCCAATTTTGGAGGGTTTTATTTATGAATGTATTTATAAAACTTTATTTTTTAAGCATTCTCCTGTTGGTGTTGCTGCCAAGCCTCCCAATGCTGTTTCCTTTAAAGAATCAGGCAAAGATTTTCCTACTTTGTACATAGCTTCAATTACCTCATCAAAAGGAATTAAACTTTCTATACCAGCAAGGGCTAAATCCGCAGATGTTAGGGCATTTATAACACCAGAAGCATTTCTTAATGCACAAGGAAACTCAACTAATCCTGCTATAGGATCACATACAAGCCCCAATATATTTATTATGGCAATACTAGAAGCATGTAGACAAGTTTCAGGACTGCCTCCAAGCATTTCTACAATAGCTGCTGAAGCCATGGCAGCCCCTACTCCACATTCAGCTTGACATCCCCCATAAGCTCCAGAAACAGTTGCATTTTTAGCTACAATTTCTCCAATTCCAGCAGCTGTGAATAAGCCATTTATTATTTCTTCTTCATCTAAATTAAATTTTTCTGCTGTTGTAAGTATTGCACTAGGCAAAATTCCAGAGGCACCAGCTGTAGGAGCAGCTACTATTTTCCCCATAGAAGCATTTACTTCAGAAGTTGATAAGGCTCTTGCCATAGCAGTATTTATTATATCTCCACATAAGGTCTTATTATTTTGGCTATATTTTTTCACCTTATTTGCTTCTCCACCAATTAAACCACTTACTGAATTTATTTTTTTATTAAGGGCATAGTTAGAGGATTCAACCATTGTCTTCAAATTTTCCCTCATCAATTTTCGTATATCTTCTATAGATCTACCGGTTGCTTTTTTTTCTTTTTCAAGAACTACTTCATGAATTTTTTTGTTTTCACTATTACATATTTCTAATAATTCTTTACCATTATTAAACAAAGTTATCACCCCTTATTCTATAGGATTTACAGCTTTTGTATAGAAGACATGTTCAATACTTGAAATTTCCTTTAAAACATTTTCATCTATTTCGCTATCAGCTTCCAGAACCATTGTAGCAATTTGACCTTCTCTTGAAACCTTCATTGTAGCAATATTTATATCATTTGATGAAAGTATAGTGCCTATTTTACTAATACTTCCCTTTTTATCATTGTATTTTAGTATTAATGTTGGTAAGTTCCCATTAAATTCAACCTTAGTTCCATCAATATTTGTAATTAAAATACTTCCGCCGCCTATGGAAGACCCAATTATATAAAAATTCTCTTTATTTTTATTTTCAAATATTATTTTAACAGTATTTGGATGTTCATATCCTAAATCTGTTTCAATAAAATTTATTTCAATTTTTTTCTCTTTAGCAATTTCTAGGGAATTTCTAATTCTTTCATCTGAGGGATCCATTCCTAATATTCCAGCAACTAAAGCTCTGTCAGTGCCATGACCTTTATAGGTTTTAGCAAAGGAGCCATGTAGTAAAAAAGTTACTTTCTTAAAATTTTCTCCAACAATTTGTCTTGCAATTTTTCCTAAGCGTGTAGCACCAGCAGTGTGAGAGCTAGAAGGACCAATCATTATAGGACCTAAAATATCAAAAACACCATATTCTTTCAAAAAATCACCTCCGCTATTGTGTCTTAATTTTAGCATCTTTTAAAAAATAAGGCAATAAAAAAAGAGGGTATCTACCCTCCTAATGTGATATCTTGCCTATCATACCACTCTAATGCATTATAAAAATGTTCTTTTTTAAAATCTGGCCAATAATCATTAATTACATAAAAATCTGAATATACAGATTGCAAAGGTAAAAAACCACTAAGCCTTCTCCTACCTCCCCATCTAATAATTAAATCTACTCTGGAAATATCCCTTGAATAAATTAAATCTAAAGGGTTTTGTTTTTTATTTTCATCTAGGAAATAATTTTTTAAATCCCATTGCCAACCATAATTGACTAAGAAATTTACTTTAATTCCTCCATCTCCAAAAGATTGGCGTCTTATGGCATAGGGCATAAGTTCTATTGGGAACATTGGAGATTCAGTGTTTCCAACTACTAAGAGAGATGCATTTTCTTTAGAAAGCATCTTAACTGCATCTATACATGCTTCACTAAAAGCAAGTCTTTGAAATCTAGGTCTTTTAGTATTGTCAACAGTGAATCCATAATAAGTAATTTCCTCAATACCCGCTTTTTCGCAAAGTTTAAAAAGTTCAAGTCCAGGGTCCAATCCTTTCTCATATCCCTTTTCCTTAGTAAGACCATTTTCTACAGCCCATCTTCTATTTCCATCTGGAATAACACCTATATGTTTTGGAATTCTCAAATCTATCACCTCTACATTCTTTTATAATATTATTTCCAATATACTACTAAAAAATCCATAAATAAGATTTATTTAGAATATATAATATAATAAAAAGTCTTGATTTTTTAAATATGATTAAATCAAGACTTTTTATCTAATTTTCCTTTTTTTGACTATAAATAACATATATTCCGGCAATTATTAATAATACAGGCCAATATTTAGCTATTCTTAAACTTTTTATACTAAACCAAGGATTAAGTTTTCTTATTAAAAGGCTAGCACCAATTAAAATTAATGCTATACCTGCAAATAAAGCACTATTTTTATAGCTTTTGCCATTATTTTCATTTTCATCATAATAAATAACATCACTATCTTTTTCAGGAATTACAATAAGGCAAATAATATAAGCAAGCATACCAGAACCACTACCTGATATAGAGAAAAGCAGCCAGAAAATTCTAATTATAGAAGGGTCAATATTAAAATATTCACCTAATCCTCCACAGACTCCGCCAATGATTTTATTAGTAGAAGAGCGATAGATTTTTTTCGACATATATATACCTCCTTAAACAAATCATTTATAGATTAATACTACCAGATTGGTAAGTAAAAATAAACATATTTAAATTTTAAAATATGTTTATTCACAATCACTAATTAATATGATAACATTATTTTAAAAGAGAATAATAAATTAATAGGTTGGAGGTTGAAAATGTTTAATATATTATCGGTGGCATTTAAATATGTTTTTATACTTATTATCTATTTATTTATGCTTAGTATTATAAGATTGATTTATTTAGATATAAAAGGAATGGGACTTACGACATTAAATAAAAATACTTATTTAAAATTAGTAAATCAAAAGGATACTCTTCCATTTAAAGTAAAAGAAGTTTATCCAATAGATAAAGATATGGCTATTGGTAGAGGCAATCAAAATAATATAATAATAAAAGACCCTCATATATCTAAGAGACATTTAAAACTAGTAAAGGATGAAGGTAACTATTATCTAGAAGACTTAGATAGTTCAAATGGTACTTTTGTAAATGGAGATAAAATAATGGATGTAGTAAAATTAAGAAATGGAGATAGGATTCGACTAGGACAGGTAGAGTTTCTATTTGTAAATAGGAAATAAGGGGTTGAAAAAATGTTTAAGAAATTAATTAGCTATAGAGTACCTAGAAATCTTTTAGTACTCATTGATTTAATGGCTTTATTATTATTGTTTGTCTATAGTAATGGCGAAATTGACAAATTTACTTTAATTACTGGTGTTGTTTTAATATTTATAATATATATATCCAACTTTATTCTACTAAAAATATCGTCTGGAGATCATTATATATTTTTAATAGTTACTATGCTTTTAAAACTAGGCATTATAATGATATATCGTTTGGATCCAAAATTGGGGGCTAAACAAGTAGTATGGGTAAGTGCTGGAATATTAATATTTTTTATTTCCTATGCTATTGTAAAGAAAATTAAAATATGGAATAAGCTAACTTTATTCTATGGTTTAGGTTCAATATTTCTATTTATGTTCACATTAGTATTTGGAAAGACTATTGGAGGAGCTAGAAATTGGATTAAATTTGGTAGATTTAGTTTTCAACCCTCTGAAATTATAAAAATAGCTTTTATATTTTTTATAGCTTCTTTTTATACTAATGAAAAAAAGTTTAATAAAAATGGAAAATCAGGATATAGATTGTTAATATTTGCATATATCTTTATTGGTTTTTTATTTTTACAGAAAGATTTAGGTAGTGCATTATTATTTTATTTAATTTTCCTAGTTATTCAATATGTATATGAAAAGGATAGAAAACTTATATTATATAATATATTATTGGCTACCACAGGAGCAATAGTTAGTTATTTTTTATTTGATCATGTAAAAATAAGAGTAGAGACTTGGTTAGATCCCTGGAGATTCATAGACAATAAGGGATACCAAATAACACAATCATTATTTGCTATTGCTAATGGAGGATTTTTTGGTACTGGTATAGGTTTAGGCCATCCAGATTTTATACCTGAAGTTCATACAGACTTTATATTTCCGGCTATTTGCGAAGAAATGGGAATATTTACTGGCATTGCTATAATGATGCTGTTTCTAATACTAGTATATAGAGGATTTAAAATTGCTTTTAGCCAAAGCGATAAGTTTTTTAGAATAGTTGCCTTTGGCATTAGTGCTATGTTTGGTTTTCAAACTTTTATAATTTTTGGAGGAGTTATAAAAATGATACCTCTTACAGGTATTACAGTACCCTTCATAAGCTATGGAGGTAGTTCTATGATTTCTAGTTTTATTGCATTAGGAATTTTGCAAGTAGCTTCTGAAGAGTTAGCTATGGAAGAGGTGGAGAAAAATGAATAAAGAAGTTAAGAGGATGGCAAGGGTACTCACTGTTATGTGTCTACTTTTTGTAAGCCTGATAGTGTATTTAAGTCATTTTCAAATATTCAAAGCTCAGGAGATAAAAGATAATAGTTTCAATAAAAGACTATGGATAGATGAAGAAAATATTTTAAGGGGAATGATATTAGATAGGAATGGAAAAACTTTAGCATATAGTGAAAGAACAGAAGATTCAACTATAAGACATTATAACTATGGGAATCTCTATAGCCATATTATAGGGTATAGTTATAGAGAATATGGAAAATCGGGCTTAGAATTGACTTATAATAATGAATTGCTTAATTTAAAGGACAGTACAACTTTTAAAGAAATTAAAAAGATTATAGATCCTGATGGTGAAGGAAATAATCTTAAATTAACATTGGATCATGAGTTGCAGGAAATTGCAAACAACTCTCTCCAAGGAAAGAAAGGATCTATAGTAGCAATGAATCCTAAAAATGGTGAAATATATGCTATGGTAAGTCAACCAGATTTTAATGCTAATGAATTAAGAAAAAATTGGCAGGATATAATGGAAAATACAGATAGCCCTTTTTTAAATAGGGCAACAAATGGACTTTATGCTCCAGGTTCAGTTTTTAAAGTTATAACTGCTGTGGCAGGTTTAGAAAGTCCAAATGTCAATAAATCATATGATTGTAAAGGTTCAATTACGGTAGAAGGATATACATTAAAAGATTATGGTGGAAAAGCTCATGGCAAACTTGGAATAGAAGATGCTTTAGTTAAATCTTGCAATTCATATTTTGCCCAATTGGGTCTAGGAGTAGGTAAGGAAAAACTGGGAAATGTATCTGAAAAATTTATGATGAACAAAGATATACCTTTTGATTTACCAGTTAAATCTTCTAAATTTGATTATGGTGAAAAAATAGGTAAGACAGATATTGCTGCTTCTAGTATTGGGCAAGGAAAGACTCTAGTTACTCCTTTAAATATGGCTATGGTAACTTCTGCTATAGCTAATGAAGGCAATATGGTGAAACCTATTTTAGTAAAGGAAATTAGATCACCTAAGGGAAATCTATTAGAGGTAAAGGATACAGAAACTATATCTCAAGTAACAGATCCTCTTATTGCTAATCAAGTTAAAAATATGATGGTTGAAGTAGTGAGAAGAGGGACTGGTGCTAATGCAAATATTCAAAATATAAAAGTAGCAGGGAAAACAGGAACAGCAGAAAATCCAACAGGTAAAACCCATTCTTGGTTCATAGGATTTGCTCCAGCAGATGATCCAAAAGTTGCTGTTAGTGTAGTTTTAGAAAGTGATGGCACTACTGGAGGAAGTGGTGCTGCTCCTATAGCTAGACAGATTATGATTGAAGCATTGAATAGGATTAAAGAATAAATTTAAATTATATATAAAAGAAAGGGGAATTTTATATGAAGAATGAAAAAAATACTATAATGGATAGAAGTGATATTCTAGAAGAGTATAAATGGGATTTAGAGTCAATGTATGTAGATGATGAAGCTTGGGAAAAAGATTTTGAAAATGTAAAAAAATTAGTGGAGGAGATATCTAAATATAAAGGGAAAACTGTAGAAAGTAGTAATACCTTATTAGAAGTTTTAAAATTAAGGGACAATTTATATAGAACAATTTCTAATGTATTAGTATATGCTAGGATGAGATTAGATGAGGATAGCAGAAATGGAACTTATCAAGCCTTAACTGACAGGGCTACAAATTTATATGTATTAGTAAACGGGGAAACTTCTTTTATAGTACCAGAAATATTGTCATTAGAGGAAAAAGATTTAGAGAGCTTTTTAGGCAAAGAAGAGGGTTTAAGAGTATATACACATTATTTAGAAGATGTATTAAGAGGCAAAAAACATATATTGTCTAAATCAGAAGAAGCTCTACTTGCTCAAATAGGTGAAATGTCTAATACTCCTGATACTGTATTTTCTATGTTAAGTAATGCAGATATGAAATTTCCTTTTATTAAAGATGAAGAGGGAAATAATGTAGAAATAACCCATGGAAATTTTATTCCCTTTATGGAAAGCAATGATAGAAGAGTTAGAAAAGAAGCTTTTGAAGCAGTTTACAGTACTTATGAGAAATTTAAAAATACATTTGCTTCTACATTAAATGGTTGTGTAAAGAAAAATATGTTTTATTCAAAGGCTAGGAAATATAATTCTAGTTTAGAGGCAGCTCTTGATGAAAATAATATACCTACTTCTGTATATGACAATTTAATTAATTCTGTCCATAAAAATTTAGATTCGATGTATAAATATATGGATATAAGAAAGAGAGCTTTAAAATTAGATGAACTTCATATGTATGATTTATATACACCTATAGTTAAAGATGTGGATATTAAAGTATCCTATGATGAAGCACAAAAAATTATTAGAAAAGGACTTGAACCTTTAGGAGAAGGCTATATTGGTATACTTGATGAAGGTTTTAATTCAAGGTGGATAGATGTATATGAAAATAGAGGAAAGAGAAGCGGAGCTTATTCTTCAGGAACCTATGATTCTAAGCCTTTTGTATTATTAAATTATCATGAGACATTAGACAATGTATTTACAATTGCTCATGAAATGGGTCATTCTATTCATAGTTATTATACTAAGAAAACCCAACCTTATGTTTATGGAAGCTATAGTATATTTTTAGCAGAAATTGCTTCTACAACAAATGAATCATTACTTATAGATTATATGCTTAAAAATGTAAAAAATGAAAATGAGAAGTTATATCTTCTAAACCATTATTTAGAACAATTTAGAACTACTGTATATAGACAGACTATGTTTGCTGAATTTGAAAAGATTATTCATGAATATGCAGAAAATGGAGGAGCATTAACAGCAGATTATTTATCTAGCACTTATAAGAAATTAAATGAAAAATATTATGGATCAAATATGGTTATAGATGATGAAATAGCTTTTGAATGGGCAAGGATACCACATTTCTATTATAATTTCTATGTATTCCAATATGCTACAGGATTTTCCTCTGCAGCTTCCTTATCTCAACAAATACTTAAAGAAGGAAAGGAAGCTGTAGATAGATATATAGGCTTTTTAAAGAGTGGAGATTCAGACTATCCAATTAATGTCCTTAAAAAAGCTGGTGTAGATATGACAGTATCTCAGCCAATAGATAAAGCATTAGAATTATTTAGTCAATTAGTAGATGAAATGGATAAATTAATTTAGTATAAAAGAGAGGCAATTGCCTCTCTTTTATATAATTTATAAGAATTTGCTTTTTAAATTATTCCAGTACATATCTTTATCAAATATTAATCTAAATATAGTCATATTAGAAATAGTGAAAAGTACTTCTAATATATTATCATATTTATATTGCACACCATCATTTACTATCAATATAGAATTTTCATATAAATATTCTGGCTTTATCTTTACAGTCATATCTCCTGGAATAATGATGCTATTTGGAAGAGAACGATAGGCCTTAGAGCTAATAGGAGATAGTGGTGTTAACTGGAGAGTTTTAAGAGAGGGATATACAATACTTCCTCCACTAGAAAAATTATAAGCAGTACTACCTGCAGGAGTAGATACAATTATTCCATCTCCACTAAATTTTTCTAGATGATTGTCATTAATAAATATTTCTAAATGTACTACTTTAGAATCAATTCCTTTAAGAGCAATTTCATTAACACCAGTAAGTTTGATACAGTCTTTTTTAGTGCAAACTAGAGTTTCTACAAGGAGTATTTCTTCTAAAAAATATCTTTTATTAGTATAATTATCAATAAATCTATCTAAATCCTCAGGTAGTATTTCTTGGAAAAAACCTAGATGTCCTGTATTTACTCCTACGAAAGGAATTTTTGGAAAGTTATATTTATGTATAGCTCTTAAAAAAGCTCCATCTCCGCCAATGCAAATATTTAATTCTGCTTTGTCATTATAGTTTTTTGGAACCATAAATCCGTTACTATTTAATTTTTTTGTTAATATTTCACAAGTTTTTTTGGAATCTCTATTTTTGTTTGAAATTATATTTATCATGTGATTCTTATTTAATCCCATATACTTCAACCCCCTAGTTAATCTCTTATTTTGAAACATAAAAACTAATCCTATGATTATATTATACAATAGATGAAAAATAATTGGAGGATAAATATGGGAGAAGAAAAAAAGACTCAATGATTATCTATTTTTTGAGTCTCTTTTCTTTTTTTTCAGAAGGTTCTAATGTCATCATTATTTCAGCCATTTTAAGCATTTCTTTCATTTTTTTCTTTTCTTTTTCATCCTTCCCCTCCATCATAGGTTCTATCAAGGATATGAGTCCTTCTGGATTCTCTAGTTTTTCAGGATTAGAAGCTATGGAAGATAATAAATTATACATGTATTTATATTTTTCATAATTTATAATTAGATTAAAAGGATAGCTCATATCATTTATTTTTTCCTCGGGTATTTCTCTTTTTAAAGTTGAGATTATGTAGTTAAATCTCTCTCTATTGTTTTTAACTTTAGTTGGGCTTATTTCTTTAAAGGATTCATTAGTTTTTATAAAGTTCATGGTTTCCTGAGTTTTTATTATTTTCTCTGCCATTAATAAGGATTTATTTAGTATAGGAACTAATTCTTCTGGAAAATAAGTTCCAACTGCCCTTAAAACATTAATTCTTTCAACTGCATATTTAGTGTTTAAACTATTTATATCTAGTTGAAGGGCATTTTTAATATTTGTTTCTTTAAAATTGTTATTTCTCAATGCATAGAAAATAAAAATAGTAAATAGTCTGTTATCCAAGATAAATTCCTCCCATTTAAAAAAAGTACTTATATATTATATGAATTAATATTAGAAATGTTCCATGAAATGTAATATATTTTTAAAATACTACATAAATTAGAATATAAAGTTTAAGGGGGGCGTTTTAATGGATAATAATGATGAACTTAGAAAAGCATTGGAGAAGTTAGGAAATATAAATCCTACAGAAGAGGAAATGGAAAATATGAAAAGAATAGCAGAGGACTATTCAGGTAGATCAGAAGAAGATATTTTTTTTGAAATAATAAAATTAAATGAAAAAATGGAAGAAAATATGAATCCAGAAGAATATGAAGAGTTGTTAAGAAAGCTTGAAGATGTAAGACCTTTGCTTGATGAGGAACAACTTGAAAAACTTGACAAGATATTGGAGGTACTTAAAGATAAATAAATAGTAGAGCCGACAGAGGTCGGTTCTACATATTTTTTGTCATATTACTAAATGTAGGAAATAGACATGGAAGTAAATTAATGTTATAATATCTAATATATTATGTAAACTAGGAGGAAAAGAATATGAGAATAGATGGAAAAATAAAAGTACTTCTATTCCTAATAATTTCGATAGCTTTATTGTCTAGCATATATTTATATGTGAATAGTAGCAAGGATTATATGGATGTTTCATATAAAGATTTTTTGGAGAAGGTAGAACAAGGACAAGTTGAAGAAATAGAGCTAAATGATGAACCACAAATTACTGGAAGATTTAAAGATGGAAAATATTTTATAACAGATAATCCAAGAACGGAAAATTTTAAAGAAGGATTATTAAAAAACAATATAAAAGTTATAGAGTCTAATAAGAATTCCTCATTGTTGCAAGGATTAACTTTTATTTTATTTTTATTGGGAATAGGAGCAATTAGTTATTTTTTAAATAACAATATGACAAGACAGGCACAGAAAGAAATGGCTATTATGTCAAATCTAGATGAAGAAGATTCTAATGGAAAGGGCATATCATTTGAAGATGTAGCTGGAAATGAGGAAGCTAAAGATTCTTTGAAAGAATTAGTAGATTTTATTCAAAAACCTGAAAAGTATAATAAATACGGTGCTAGAATACCTAGAGGTGTGTTATTATATGGTCCTCCTGGAACTGGGAAGACTCTTCTTGCAAAGGCTTTAGCTGGTGAAGCAAAAGTACCTTTTTATTCTGTATCAGGTTCTGATTTTATCCAGGTTTATGCAGGACTTGGGGCAAGCAGAATAAGGTCTCTTTTCAAGAAGGCAAAGGAAAAAGGCAAAAGTGTTATATTTATTGATGAAATAGATGCATTAGGTAAGAAGAGAAAAGGTAGTTTTTCAAATGGTGGAAGTGATGAAAGTGATAGAACATTAAATGCACTTTTAACTGAAATGTCAGGATTTAAAGAAAATGAAGGTATAATAGTTGTAGCAGCTACAAATAGGGCTGATACTTTAGATGAAGCTTTGCTTAGACCAGGTAGATTTGACAGACAGATAGAAGTAGGGCTTCCAGATGTAAATGCAAGATTTAAGATATTAAACCTTCATAGCAAGAATAAGCCTCTATCTGAAAATGTGAATTTAAAAAAGGTTGCTCATGAGACAGTGTATTTTAGTGGAGCTATGTTGGAAAATTTGATGAATGAATCTGCAATGTTAGCGGCAAGAGATAGCGAACCATTTATAAATATGAAACATATAGACAAAGCTTTTTATACAGTACTTGTAGGAGAAGAGAAGAAAGATAGAAGCTCAATACCTTTTGAGGATAAAAAAATCACTGCATATCATGAAGCAGGACATGCATTAGTTACAAAAAGGGTTTCAAAAGAAAATAGAGTGACAAAAGTAAGCATCATACCTAGTACTAATGGTATGGGGGGGTTTAGTATGAATATTCCTCCAGATAAAATGTATCAAACTAAAAATGATATAAAAAATAATATAATGATAGCTCTAGGTGGAAGAGCAGCTGAAGAAATAATATTTGGAGAAGAGAATATTACTACTGGAGCTTCTAGTGATTTAAAGAAAGCTACTGAAATGTCTATGTCCATGGTAGGTATATATGGTATGGATAATGAACTAGGTCTTGTAAATTACGAATCAATACTAGGAGAAAATATAGGAGGAAATAAAATGCTAATGGATAGAGTTAAAGAAATGTTAGATAATCTCTATTCTGAAACTAAAAACATTATTATGGACAATATTGAATATCTAGATAAGATAGCTTCTCTTCTCCTGGAAAAAGAGGTATTAGATGAGGAAGATGTAAATAAATTAGTATCATCATTTTCTTGAAATAATAGAAAAAATTAGTTTAATTTGAAACAATACTTGAAGTAAGACTAGATAGAGGTTATAATATAACTAGAAAAGTTTCTACGATGTTCGCTATCCTAGATAATTCAACCGACATAGTATTCAACGGGAGTCTGTTGTTCAATAGCGTATGACATGCCTTTTTAAAAGGAAGTCAAAAGTTATTGACAGGACACCCACCTTGTAAGAGGCGGGTGTGAATTAAATAGGAAGACGGCATTGTGGGAATACAAAAACCCTTAGATGAGTCTAAGGGTTTTTGTATTTGTATATTTTTAAAAAAAATACAGATACTATTCTTAAGATAAAAATATCTGAAAGAAGGTAAAATATGAATCAAGTCTGTCCTCTGTGTAATGGAATATATGAAATAAAAGTTAGTTGTCCCATATGTTATACAACAATGAAGGATAAGGGAGCTTTAGTCAATTATTTAGATGACTACAGTCCTTATTTATTAGATGATATAACTCATAAGGTTGATGGAGTACCTAGTTACAAATGTACCCATTTATATAAATGTCCATCTTGCAATAGTGATAAGAGAATAGATGTAAATAGAATATATATTTAAGCTATCTGGATTGGGAATTTTTTTCTATCTCTAAATATAAATATATATTTATATCCTAAGTCTCTTAATAGTCTTTCTGCCTTTTTATAATCATAACCAACGAACTTTGGCTCATGTGCATCAGAACCTATAGTTATAATTTCTCCTCCAAGTTTTTTATACAATTTTAAGAGTTCAATCTTTGGATGATAATATTTTAATCCATATCTTACACCAGAAGTATTTAATTCAATTCCCTTTCCAGATGAAATAATTATTTCAAATATATCCTCTACAATTTTTATATATTCTTTTGTTTCAGGTATAAGAGAAAAATCTTTAAAATACCTATCGATTAAATCTATATGACCTAATATATCATAATTTTGAAAGTTTTTTACAGAATTTAAGACGTTTTCATAATATTTCATAGTAGCTTCAATAGGTTTTTTATTGTTTAGAAAACTACCCGAAGCAATATCTTTACCTTCATCAGAGTGAATAGACATGATAACAAAGTCAAAGGGTTCCTTAGTTAAAAAGGAATCATACCTTTTATTTAAATGAGGTTGCATACCTATTTCAACTCCAGATAAAATTTCAATATCTTTGAAATATTTATATTTCATCTGATTAGTTTTCCTAAAATAATCTTTTGTACGAAAAGCCATGTCTATTTTTTTTTCTGTAACTTCAAATTCAATATGGTCAGTAAAACATAAAGTCCTCATATTTTTTCTTATTCCCTCTAATACCATATCTTCCATAGAGTATTTACAATCCATAGAAAAATCACTGTGAATATGATAATCGTACATTTTATACACTCCTATTAAAAAAATTATACTCAGACTATTTTACTTTAAAAATCAATATAAGTAAAGGACTAAATATTTTAAAACTCAAACTATATATTTTATTATAATAAAATATATAGTTTGAAGGTTAAATACATAAAAAAAGATTTAATAAGAAAAGATATTAGTAAGAATTATTGGAGGTGGTTTTTTTGGAAATGAATAAAAAGGAAATTATTAAGAAGAAGATATTAGATACTCAAGAGATGGTAAGAGATTTTGAAATGTATTCTAAACAAATTGATGATGTTGAAGTAGCTAAGGCATTTAAAGATTTTGCAGAAGAATCTGGTTATCAAGCAAGTAAACTTCAAGATATGTTAAAGAATATAGATAGTGATAAATAGGGAGTTATCTCCCTATTTCTTTAATTTTTGCTTGTATTAAATATAAAAAGTGTATAATAGATGTAAATGTAAATTGTTTTGGGGGGGAGATTTAATTGGTTAGACCTTTAGTTTTTGCTCATAGAGGAGCATCGCATTATGCACCAGAAAATACTTTTGCATCTTATAAAATGGCCGTAGATATGAATGCCGATGGAATTGAAATAGATGTTCATAAATCTAAGGATGGACATCTAATAGTATGTCATGATGAAAAGGTAGATAGGACTACTAATGGAACTGGTTATATCAAGGATTTAAATTTAAAAGAAATTAAATCACTTGATGCAGGAAGCTGGTTTGATAAAAAATTTGCAAAAGAAAATATTCCAACTTTAAATGAAGTATTAAAATTTGTAAAAAGGGAAAACATCTTATTAAATATAGAATTGAAAAATGGGCCTATATTTTATCCTAACATAGAGGAAGATATAGTTGAACTTATAAAATATTATGGTTTAGAATCTTATGTTATTATTTCATCATTTAATCACTATAGTCTATTGAAAATTAAAAAAATTGAGCCAAAGATTAAAACGGGTATACTATATATAGCTGGAATGGTATCTCCATGGAAATATGCTAAGAGCATAGGGGCAGATGCTATTCATCCACTTTTTATTACTATAAATGAACAAGTAGTTAAAGAATGTTTATTTAATAAAGTTATGGTCAATCCCTTTACAGTAAATAATGAAGATGAAATTATATTAATGAAAATGCTTAATGTTACTAGTATAATAACTGATCGTCCTGATATTGGTATAAAGGTAGTTAGTTCAATTTAATTGATTAATAAGAAAGGCTGATACTTATGAAGAAAGTTAAAATAATATGTAATCCTTCTTCAGGAAGACAAATAATACAAAGAAGGATTGACTCTATATGCAAATTACTAATTGATGATGGATATACAGTAAGTAAATTTTCAACGGAAAAGAAAGATGATGCTATGTGGGAAACTATTAGATCTTGTAAAGAAGATTGGGATATGATTATAGCATGTGGAGGAGATGGAACAGTAAATGAAGTAGCTAAAGGAATAATAAAGGGAGGAAGGAAAATACCAGTTGCTATTTTAGCAGCAGGAACTGTTAATGATTTTGCTAATTATATGGAGTTGCCTAGAGGTAGTAGGGAGTTTTATGAAATGATAAAAAATGAAAAAACTATAGATGTTGATTTAGGAAAAGTAAATGATGACTATTTTATAAATGTAGCAGCTAGTGGACTTCTTACTAATGTAGGATATCAGGTTCAACCTGAAATTAAAGCTATATTGGGAAGAATGGCTTATTATTTAGAAGGCTTAAAGGAAATACCAAAACAAAAATTTGAACCTATAAGAGTAAGGTTTGAAAGTGAAGAATATATTAAAGAAGAAGATATATTATTGTTTTTATTATCTAATAGTTCTTCTATAGGAGGTTTCAAAAAATTAGCACCAGAAGCTAATGTATCAGATGGATATTTAGATAGTATTATAATTAAAAAATCAGAGGTTCAAGATTTAGTGTCCATTTTTGTTAATATTCTTAGAGGAGAACATATAAATCATCCAAATGTAGAGTATTTTAAAACTAAAAAAATATCTATATATACTGATGAAAATGTACCTATAGATATTGATGGAGAATATGGTGGAAAGTTGCCTGCAACTTTTGAAGCAATTCCTAATAGTTTTAGGATTTTTATAAAATAGTAAAAAAGCAGACTAGTTTGCTTTTTTACTATTTATATTTATTGTTTTTTAAAAAGAATTGTTTCATAAAAATTATTAGACTAGTTTGATTTTTTAAAGTTTGATTATAGTTAAAATGGTGTATAATATGATAAATACAAGAATATTGGAGGAGATTTTTTGAGTCAAGAGAATGTATCTGAAAATGTAGTTGAAATTGAAAAATATTTAAGAAAAGTAGATTATATAATAAGAAAAAAAGGGAGGGAAATTTTAAATGATTTTGATATTACAGTGCCTCAATTTACTGCATTGCAAATTTTAATAGGTAAGGGAGACTTAACTGTTGGAGAATTGAGCCAAGAGATGGCCTTAGCAAGTAGTACAATAACAGATTTAGTAGATAGGATGGAAAGAAGTAGATTAGTTATAAGAAGGAAAGATATGGAGGATAAGAGGGTAGTAAGAGTTGAGGTTCAACCTATAGGATATGACTTAGTAGAGAAAGTTTTAAAGAAAAGAAGGGAGTATCTCAATGGAAAATTAAAAAGTGTAAAAGAAGAGGAAAAAAAATTTTTAAAAGAGGCCTTAGAATCTCTTTACATGGTTATGAAAAATGATCGAATATAATATAGATTTAGTGGCATAAACTAATATTGTATGAAAAAAATCATAGTAAGCTAAAGGGTTAGAAATAGCAATAATTCGTAATTTTATGATTAGTCAACAGGTTTTATTATACATATTGTTAAGATTATGATATAATATAAAAAATAATTGTAACTTTTTTTCATGAGGAGGATAAAAATGTCAGCAACTATTAAGGATGTTGCAAAATTAGCTGGAGTATCTATATCAACAGTATCAAGAGTAATAAATGATTCTAAACCTGTAAGTTCAGAAGTTAAGAAGAAGGTTTTAGATGCAATAGAGGAGTTAGGATATAGACCAAATGAAGTAGCAAGAACACTGGTTACTAAAAAATCTTTCTTAATAGGGGTTATAGTGACGGATATAGGGAACTCTTATGTTGCACAAATGGTTAGAGGTATAGAAGAAGTAGGTAAAATGTATAATTATGATATATTACTTTGCAGTAGTTATGGCGATAAAGAAACAGAATTAAGATTTATACAGTTGCTAAATAGGAAACAAGTAGAAGGAATAGTATTATTATCTGAAATAGTGAATGAAGAAGTAAAAGAACAGATGAATTTATTGAATATTCCATTTGTATATTTAAATAGATATTTTTATATAGAGGATTTCCCTACTGTATCAATAGATAATCATGATGCAGCTTATGAAATGACCAATTATCTTTTGAAATTAGGTCATGAAAATATAGCTTATGTTACTACTGATGAAGAGTTAGAGTATTCTTTAGAAAAATTAAAAATAGCTGGCTATAGAAAAGCTATTGAAGAATATGGAAAATATAGTGAAGTACTTTGCTATACAAAAGGATACAATATTGAAGATGGATATGAAATAGGAAAAGATATTCTAAATCTTAAACATACTCATAATATAACTGCTGTATTCTGTAGTCATGATGAATTAGCTATTGGGCTTATGAACTATCTATATGACAATGATATAAAAGTTCCAGAAGATATATCTATTGCAGGCTATGGAGATATAAAGATTGCTTCTACCTATAGGCCTAGACTTACAAGTATAAAGGAACCATATTATGATATTGGTGCTGTTGCTATAAGATGGATAATTAAAGAACTAAAAGGTGAAGAATTAGAAAAAAACCATATAAAATTACCATTTCAAATATTGAAAAGGGAAAGTTGTGCTAAACTTGAAGAATAAAAGCTTAAAGCCATATATAAATTTATTTTTAATAAGTATTTCATTAGTATTAATTTTATCTATGGTTACAGGCAAAAAATATAGACTTTTGCATAAACTAATTAACAATTTCTTTATTGTAGGAGTAGTTTTTTTAAGCGTAGGAGTAATATTCCAAATACTTACCTGGTCTACTCATAAAAAATCTATAATGAATAAACCTATGGACTTAGAAGAGATGAAAACATTGAAAAATAGTCATAAAGATGCATATGTTGTTTCAAAGACTAAAAGGCTGGATGATTTTAGAAAAAGAAAAGAAATATTTGATTTATTGTGGAAGATGTTTATATATGTAGGGGCTATTGATTTTATATTGTCCATAGTAATACTAATTTTTTGGTGATATAGAATGAGAAGTTTTATTGCATTAGAATTTGATAATGATTTAAAAAGAAAATTATATAGTATTCAGGAGAATTTAAAAAAAGAAATAATTAAAGGATCTTGGGTGTCTTATGACAATTTTCATTTAACTTTAAAATTTTTAGGAAATATAGATAGAGAAACTGTAGTTGATATAGATAAAGTGCTTAAAAACATTTCTGAAAATTATAATGGTATTCGATTGTCATTATATAAACTTGGCTATTTTAAAGGCAATAAAAATATAAGGGTATTGTGGGTAGGTACAAAAGGTGATATTAAATTATTAGATTCCCTAAATAAGGATTTGGAAAATCAAATGGAAAGTTTAAACTTTAAAAAAGAAACAAGGCCATTTAAACCACATATTACAATAGCTAGACGAGTAGTTTTTAAGGAGAATTTTCATCATATTAAAGAAGAGATAGATTATGATTTTGTTTTAAATAAAATAACTTTAATGAAGAGTGAGGATATTATGGGAAAAAGAATTTACACTCCATTAAAATCATATAATTTACAAAAAATAACCACAGAATGAATCTGTGGTATTTTTATACACTTTATTAAGATAATGTAACAGATAATTAAAATGAAAAGGGCTTAAAGTTCATAGGTAAAATTAAGTATGGAAAATAATGAAGGAGATGATAGTGTGAATAAAGTTGTCATTGATGGGAATAACCTTACAATTGAAGACTTTGTAAATGTTGCTAGAAAAGGATATAAGGTAGAATTGTCTAAAAAAGCTATTGAAAATGTTGAAAAATCAAGAAATACAGTAGATAAGTTTGTAGATGAAGAAAAAGTTGTATATGGTATTACAACTGGATTTGGTATGTTCAGCAATGTGGTTATTTCTAAAGATGAGACAAAAATGTTACAAAAGAATCTTATAGTAAGTCATTCTTGTGGAGTGGGGAAAGCTTTAGATGAGGAAATAATAAGAGGAGTTATGCTATTAAGGGCAAATGCATTATCCAAGGGATTTTCTGGTATAAGACTTTCAACATTAAATACATTGATAGAGATGTTAAATAAAAAGGTACATCCTATAATACCTGAAAAAGGTTCATTAGGAGCTAGTGGAGATTTAGCACCGTTGTCTCATATGGTACTAGTGATGCTGGGAGAAGGAGAGGCTTATTATAAAGGAGAAATAATTGAAGGTAGAAAGGCTATGGAATTAGCTGGAATACCAACAGTAGAACTTACATCTAAAGAAGGTCTTGCTTTAATTAATGGAACTCAAGTAATGACTTCCATTGGCACATTAGTATTATATGATAGTATAAATCTAAGCAAGATGGCAGATATAGCTTCATCTTTAACTATTGAAGCATTAAATGGTATAGTAACAGCTTATGATGAGAAGGTTCATAAAGTGAGACCTCATAGTGGACAGATTAATACAGCTAAAAACTTATTACAGCTTCTCAAGGGAAGTAATATGACTACTACTCAAGGTGAAATTAGGGTTCAAGATGCCTATTCATTAAGATGTATTCCACAAATTCATGGAGCTTCTAAGGATGCTATAGAATATGTAAAAGAAAAAGTAGGAATAGAAATTAATTCTGCTACAGACAATCCTCTCATATTTAGTGAAATGGAAGAAGTAATATCAGGAGGAAATTTCCATGGTCAACCTATGGCATTAAGTTTTGATTTCTTAGGAATAGCTTTAGCAGAATTGGCTAATGTATCTGAAAGGAGAATAGAAAGATTGGTAAATCCTGCTTTAAGTGATCTACCAGCATTTTTAGTTGAAAAAGGAGGATTGAACTCTGGTTTTATGATAGTTCAGTATTCTGCAGCGTCCTTAGTTTCAGAAAACAAAGTATTAGCTCATCCAGCTAGTGTAGATTCAATACCCTCTTCTGCTAATCAAGAAGATCACGTATCTATGGGAACCATAGCTGCAAGAAAGGCTAGAACTATTTTAGATAACACAAGAAAAGTTATTGCTATGGAAATTTTAACTGCATGTCAAGCTATTGATTTAAGAGGAAATAGTGGATTAGGAATAGGGAGCAATATTGTTTATAATATAGTGAGAGAGAATACTTCGAAAATAATAGATGATATAATAATGTACAAGGAAATAAATAAGTGTGAAGAGTTAATAAAATCAAATATAATTTTGGATAAAATAGAAGAAAAATTAGGTGAATTAAATTAAAAGGGGGACTTTAAATGATTAATAACTTTGATGTTTTAAAAGCTATGACAATCAAGCTAGACAATGAATTGCCTCCAATGCCTGAATTTGTTGAGGGAACTAGGAGGGCACCAAAGAGAGAATTTAATCTAACAAAAAAAGAAACAGAAATAGCCCTTAAAAATGCATTAAGGTATGTACCTGAACAACTTCATGAAGAACTAGCTCCTGAATTTTTAGAAGAATTGTTTACAAGAGGAAGAATATATGGATATCGATTTAGGCCAGAAGGCAATATTAAAGGGAAATCAATTGATGAGTACAAAGGTAAATGTATAGAAGGTAAAGCTTTTCAAGTAATGATTGATAACAATTTAGATTTTGATGTAGCACTATATCCTTATGAATTAGTAACTTATGGAGAAACAGGCCAGGTATGTCAAAATTGGATGCAATATAGACTTCTTAAAAAGTATCTTGAAGAGCTTACAGAAGAACAAACTCTTGTAGTTGCATCAGGCCATCCAGTAGGGCTTTTTAAATCTTTCCCTCATAGCCCTAGAGTTATTATAACTAATGCATTAATGGTTGGTATGTTTGATGATCAAGAGCATTGGATTAAAGCTCAAGCTATGGGAGTGGCTAACTATGGACAGATGACTGCAGGAGGCTGGATGTATATTGGACCTCAGGGAATAGTTCATGGAACTTATAATACTATATTAAATGCAGGTAGATTAAAGCTGGGTATACCAGAAGATAAAGATTTAAGAGGGCATATATTTGTAACTTCTGGACTTGGTGGAATGAGTGGTGCTCAAGGAAAGGCTATAGAAATTGCTAATGGAGTAGGAATTATTGCAGAGGTTGATTATTCAAGAATAGAAACTAGATTAAAACAAGGTTGGGTAGATAAGGTTTCAGATAATTTAGATGAAATTTTTGAAATAGCCAATGAATATTTAGATAAAAAAGAGCCTATAGCTATTGCTTATCATGGGAATATAGTGGATTTACTTGAATATGTAGTTGAAAAAGAAATAAATATAGATTTATTATCTGATCAGACATCTTGTCATGTCCCTTATGATGGAGGATATTGTCCACAAGGGCTTACATTTGAAGAGAGGACAGATTTATTACGTTCAGATAAGAAAACATTTATTCAACTTGTAGAAAAATCATTAACACGTCATTATGAGCTTATAAAGATACTAGTAGATAGGGGAACATACTTCTTTGATTATGGAAATAGTTTTATGAAAGCTGTATATGATGCAGGAGTAAAAGAAATTGCTAAAAATGGAGTGGATGAAAGTGAAGGATTTATATTTCCATCCTATGTAGAAGATATTATGGGACCTATGCTTTTTGATTATGGATATGGACCTTTTAGATGGGTATGTTTAAGTGGAAAACATGAGGATCTTATAAAGACAGATAGAGCTGCCATGAAATGTATTGATCCAAATAGGAGAGGACAGGATAGAGATAATTATATCTGGATAAGAGATGCAGAAGAGCATAGGTTAGTAGTAGGTACTCAAGCAAGAATATTATATCAAGATGCATTGGGAAGGAGAGATATTGCTCTTAAATTTAATGAGATGGTAAGGAACGGGGAAATTGGTCCTGTAATGTTGGGAAGAGACCATCATGATACAGGAGGGACAGATTCACCATTTAGAGAAACAGCAAATATTAAAGATGGTAGCAATGTAATGGCAGATATGGCAACTCACTGTTATGCTGGAAATTCAGCAAGAGGTATGAGTTTAATAGCTCTTCATAATGGCGGAGGTGTAGGAATTGGAAAAGCTATAAATGGTGGTTTTGGATTAGTATTAGATGGAAGTAAAAAAACAGATGATATAATAAATTCAGCTATACCTTGGGATGTTATGGGAGGAGTAGCTAGAAGATCTTGGGCAAGAAATGAAAACTCTATAAAAACATGTATAGAATATAATAAAAACCATAATGATACTGATCATATAACTATACCTTATATAGCAGATAAGAATTTAGTGGAAAAACTTGTTGAAGATAATTATGATAAATACAATAAATAAAATATAGGAGGCGAGAAAATGGCTAGGCTTGTACAATGTGTACCAAATTTTAGTGAAGGAAGAGATAAAGAGGTAATTGAAAAAATAGTAGATGAAGTAAGAAGGGTAGATGAAGTGAAATTACTTGATTATTCTCCAGATAAAGATCATAATCGCACAGTAGTTACGTTCATTGGAGAACCAGAAAAGGTATTGGAAGCAGCATTTAATACATGTAAGAAAGCTTCAGAACTTATTGATATGACTCAGCATACTGGAGAGCATCCAAGAATGGGTGCAACAGATGTAATACCTTTAATTCCTATATCAGATATTACTGAAGAAGAAGCTATTGAAATGTCCAAAAAATTGGGCAAGAGAATAGGAGAAGAATTAAATATTTCTGTATATTTA
The DNA here is from genome assembly GCF_024623155.1 of Anaerosalibacter massiliensis. Taxonomy (NCBI): domain Bacteria; kingdom Bacillati; phylum Bacillota; class Tissierellia; order Tissierellales; family Sporanaerobacteraceae; genus Anaerosalibacter; species Anaerosalibacter massiliensis. Next base: position 7,307 of record NZ_JANJZL010000002.1, on the reverse strand, counting down.
TATGAAAAGTCTGCATCTGCACCTCATAGAGAAAATTTAGCTAAAGTTAGAAAGGGACAATATGAGGGAATGGCAGAAAAATTAAAAGAAGAAGAGTGGGCACCAGATTTTGGACCAAATGAATTAAATATTAAAGCTGGAGTTACAGCAGTTGGTGCAAGGATGCCATTAGTTGCATTTAATGTAAATTTAGATACTGATGATTTATCTATTGCTAAAAAAATAGGAAAGGCTGTTAGAGGAAGTAGCGGAGGATTTGCCTATTGTAAGGCATTAGGTATTGAAATAAAGGAAAGAAACATAGTACAAGTCAGTATGAATATGGTAGACTATACAAAGACACCATTATATAGAGTATTTGATATGATTGAAAGAGAAGCTAATAGATATGGAGTAAATGTAATAGGAAGTGAAATAATTGGCTTAGTTCCAGTGAATGCATTAGTCAATTGCGCTAATTATTATTTAAAAGTAGAGAATTTTGATGAGAGTCAAATACTTGAAAAAAGAATTTTTGAATAGGGTGATAAAATGAAAGCTACTTTAGTTATAGAGAATATTTCTAACTTAATAACTTTAAAAGGTGAAAATAAGCCTAGAACAGGCTTAGATATGAAAGATATTGGATTGATTAAAAATGGAATTGTTGCAGTTGATGGAGATAAAATTATCTATGTGGGGGAAGGAAGCCTTCCTTCCCACATAGAAATAAATGAAAAAACTGTATTTGTAGATGGGAAAGATAAGACTGTGACTCCAGGGCTTATAGATTCTCACACTCATTTGGTTCATGGAGGGTCAAGAGAAAATGAACTGGCTATGAAACTAGAAGGTGTAGAATATTTAGATATACTAAAAAAAGGTGGAGGAATACATAGTACAGTTAAATCAACAAAAGAAGCAGGATTTGAAGAATTATATGAAAAGGCTAAGAAAAGTTTAGATACAATGATTTCATATGGGGTTACAACAGTAGAAGCTAAAAGTGGTTATGGAATTGATGATTTTGATGTAGAGATAAAACAAATGGATGTAGCTAAAAAATTAAATGAAAATCATCCTGTAGATATAGTATCTACTTTTATGGGGGCTCATGCTATACCAGAAAAATACGGAGATAATCCTGATAGATTTGTAGATATTATCGTAGAAAAAATGGTTCCAGAAGTAAGTAAAAGAAAATTGGCAAAGTTTTGCGATGTATTTTGTGAAGAAGGAGTATTTACTATAGAACAATCTAGAAAAATATTAGAAGCAGGAAGGAAATATGGGCTAATTCCCAAAATACATGCTGATGAAATTAAACCTTTAGGAGGAGCAGAGTTGGCAGCTGAAATAAATTGCATAACTGCAGATCATTTAGTTGCAGCTAGCAATGAAGGTATAAAGAAGATGGCTGAGAAAAAAGTTATAGCTAATTTACTTCCAGGCACTTCTTTTAATCTTCAAACTGGTAAATTTGCTAGGGCTAGAGAAATGATAGAAGCAGGTGTGCCTATATCTTTGTCAACAGATTATAACCCAGGTAGTTGTCCTACTGAAAATTTACAATTAATAATGAGTTTTGCTTCTCTTATTATGAAAATGACTCCTGAGGAAGTAATTACGGCAGTAACAATAAATGGAGCATGTGCATTGAAATTGGAAGAAGAAAAAGGGAGCTTAGAAAAAGGTAAAAAAGCCGATTTAGTTATATTTGATGTACCAAATTTAAATTATATAATATACCACTTTGGTATTAATCATGTTGAAAAAGTTATAAAAGATGGTATAGTTATAAATTAAGAAGCGCACTAAATAGTGTGCTTCTTAATTTTATGATTTTTTTATAAATTTCAAGGGTCCTAGATAATAAGACCTAGAACTTAAATAATTGTAAGGATAAATATTTTATTATAATTGTATTACTTATAAAAAAATAGAGGACTTACGACAAATATGTAGAAATATATGTTAAAATATTTTATTAGGGGGAGATAATATGTCAGAAAAACAATATGTGGTTTTCAAACTAGGTAAAGAGGACTATGGTATAGATATTATGAATGTAAAAGAAATAGGACCTTATCAAAAATCTGTTAAATTACCTAATACTCCTGATTTTATTGAAGGAATAATTAATTTTAGAGACAGAGTGATTCCAATAATAAATCTTAAAGAGAGATTTAAACTACAAGATGATGGAATTACTAATGATACTAGAATAATAATTATTAATTTAAAGGAGAAACAGGTAGGTTTTGTAGTAGATGAAGCTTCGCAGACAGTTAGGCTAGATGACGAGAATATTGATCCAGCACCAGATGTTATTTCTAATATACATAGAAGATATATTACTGGTGTTGGCAAATTAGATGAAAATAGACTCTTAATACTTATAGATCTCGAAAAAGTATTAAGTGAAGAGGAGAAGGAACAAATAGGGAAAATTGAATTGGAAAAATAGAGGTGTGCTATAATGAGTGATTCTTTCATGGGGTTTAAAAAAATAAATGATATATTAGTTGAAACTATCTCTGCTATTGAAAAGAGCAGAGGTCAGCTATTTGATATTGTAGAACATGCTAGAAATGAATGTGAAAATATTAAATATGAGCTAAAAAAAATCAGGGAAAAAGTCGATACTACTATAGAGGAAGTAGACCGCTTGGACAGGGAAGAGAAAAGAAGTAGGGTTTTACTAGCAAATGTAAGTAAAAATTTTCATATCTATGATGAAGATGATATAAAAGAGGCCTATGAAAAGGCAAACGATCTAAGAGTTAGTCTTACTTTAAAACGGGAAGAAGAAAGAACACTCATAGAAAAAAGAGGAGAACTTGAAATAAGACTTAAAGAGACAATAAAGGTTTTAAAAAAAGCAGAAGATGTAAGTAAACAAATAGGTGTTGCTACTGGATATTTAAAAGGGAATGCAGATGATATTTTAGCTACAGTAGGTGATTTGAGTAAAAAACAGTATTTAGGGATTAAAATTATTGAGGCCCAGGAAGAAGAAAGGCAGAGACTTGCAAGAGATATACATGATGGACCAGCCCAATCTATGGCTAATATTTTAGTCAAAGCTCAACTATGTGAAAGGCTTATAGATTCTGATATTGAAAGGACAAAAAAAGAGTTAGAAAGCTTAAAAGATATAACAAGGAGCAATTTAAAAGATGTAAGAAAAATTATATATGATTTAAGACCTATGACATTAGATGACTTAGGGTTAATACCTACTTTAGAAAGATATATTTATAATTTTATGAAAGAAAGCAGTATTCTAGTGGAATTAAAGATATTAGGTGATGTTAGTAGTTTTGAATCAGCAATGGAAATTGCTGTATTTAGAATAATTCAAGAAGCTTTGAACAATGTTCAAAAACATTCTCATGCTAGAAAAGTAGATATCACAGTTGAAAAAACGTCTGTTAGATTCAGTGTTTTAATATCTGATGATGGAGTAGGATTTAATAAGGAAGAGGATGCTATAGATAAAGATATACGTTCTGGGGGGTTTGGACTGATGAGTATGAAAGAAAGAGCTGAATTGTTAAATGGTAAATTAAAAGTTAAATCATCTCCAGGTATGGGAACCAAGATATATTTTTCTATACCACTAAATGAGGAGGAAGATATTTATGAAAGATAATAATATAACAGTGATGATAGTAGATGACCACGTGCTTTTAAGAGAAGGATTAAAACAGATTTTAGATCTTGAAAAAGATATTGATGTTATTGAGCAAGCTGGAGATGGGGAAGAAGCCGTTGAAAAAGCATTAGAGTATAGCCCTGATGTAATATTATTAGATATAAATATGCCTAAGATGAATGGAATAGAAGTCTTAAGAAGATTTAAAGATTTAGGAATTTTATCAAAGGTTATTATGCTAACAATACATGATGATAGGGAATATCTATTTGAAACTATAAAAATTGGAGCAAATGGCTATATATTAAAAGATTCAGATGCTGATAGTTTGATAAAAGCTATTAGAGATGTAAATAATGGAAAGACTTACATACAACCAAGTGTAGCTTCTATGCTTATAGAAGAGATAAATTCTAAAGAAAAGGAAGTTAACGGAGACTTATTAAAGATTGAAGCTTTGACAAAAAGGGAATATGAAGTCTTAACTTTAGTAGCAGAAGGTCTTAACAATAGGGAAATTGCTGAAAGGTTATTTATTAGTGAAAAAACTGTAAAGAATCATGTTTCTAATATATTTAAAAAAATAGATGTAAATGATAGAATTCAAGCAGCTATATTTGCATATAAAAATAATATAAAAAAGATATAATGGGAATTGAGGGTTGATAATATGAATGGAAAGGAATTAAAAGAAAAATTAACTTTTAAATTTAAAAATGTATGGCAAAATGTTAATGAAGAGGAAAAAGAAGAATTATTTAATTTAAATGAAGACTATAAAAGGTTTTTAGATACAAGTAAAACAGAGAGAGAGGCAACAAAGGAAATTATAAAAAGAGTTAAGAACAATGGATTTAAATCAATAAACAGTATAATAAAATCTGGAGAAAAACTTAAACCAGGTATGAAAATTTATGCAAATAATAAAGACAAAGCTGTGGCCTTATTTGTTATAGGAGAAGAAAGCATAGAGAAGGGAATGAATATAATAGGTTCTCATATTGATTCTCCAAGATTAGATATAAAATCTTATCCTCTATATGAGGATGCTCAATTGGCATTACTTAAAACCCATTATTATGGAGGTATTAAAAAGTATCAATGGGTTTCTCAACCTCTATCTTTACATGGAGTAATAATTAAAAACAATGGAGAGAAAGTAAATATTGTAATAGGAGAAGAAGATGATGATCCAGTGTTTTTCATATCTGATCTTTTACCTCACTTATCTAAAGAACAGGAAAAGAAGACTTTAGAAGAGGGGATTGAAGGAGAAGGTTTGAATATAACTATTGGAAGTATACCATATAATGAAAAAGATTTAGATGAGAAAATTAAGATAAATATATTGAAAATATTAAATGAAAAATATGGTATAACAGAAGAAGATTTTACTACAGCAGAAATTTCAGCTGTACCAGCAGGAAAAGCAAGGGACTTGGGAATTGATAGAAGTTTAATTCTTTCTTATGGTCATGATGATAGGGTATGTGCTTACACATCCTTAAGTTCTATATTAGAAGTAGAGCATCCAAAAAGAACTTCTGTAGCATTATTTGTAGATAAAGAAGAAATTGGAAGTGTAGGAAATACAGGTATGCATTCTAAATTTTTTGAGAATACTGTTGCTGAATTAGTATTATTAGAAGGATCAGATATAATAAGTACTAGGAGAGCTTTGGCTAATTCAAAAGTTTTATCTGCAGATGTAGCAGCTGCATTTGATCCTAACTATCCAGAAGTATTTGATAAGTTAAATACTGCTTATTTAGGTAAAGGTATTGCTTTAATAAAGTATACTGGTTCTGGTGGAAAGGGAGGAAGTAGTGATGCTAACTCTGAATATATAAATTATATTAGAAGAATATTCAATGAAAATAATATTATTTGGCAAACAGGTGAATTAGGAAAAGTAGACCAAGGAGGAGGCGGCACTATAGCTTATATACTAGCTAATTATGGCATGGAGGTAGTTGATTGTGGCATACCAGTTCTAAGCATGCATGCTCCTTATGAAGCTGTAAGTAAAGCAGATGTCTATATGACTTATAAAGGATATAAAGCTTTTTATTTAGCATAATATGTAGTAATAAGAGTGTAAAAAATCAAGCTATATTTATACAGCTTGATTTTTTATGTATTCTAATATGAAATTTTTAAAAGTTTCACTTAGAGGAGATAGTTGTCTATTTTTATGATAAGTAAAATAAAATTTCCTATTAAGATTGAAATCTTTAATATTGAAGACTTTAAATTTTTCAGTATTTAATTCTTCTAAAATAGCCCTTTGAGAGAGAAAACTAATTCCAACTTTAAGGAATATTAGTTTTTTAATAGTTTCAGTATCTTCAATATATGCTACTATATTTAAAAGTTCTTTATTTATATTATTTTTTTCTAATTCTCTTTCTAGAAGTTTTCTTGTTCCTGAACCATCCTCTCTAAAAATTATCTTTTCTTTTAATATTACATCCTTATCTAAATAAGAATAATTTTTTTGGGGAAACTTAGAGTTATTAGGTGTTGTTAAAAGAAGCTTGTCCTCAATTATTTCAATATAATTTAAATTTTTTGATGGATACTTTGCTCCAACTATGCCAAAGTCACTATCACCATTTAAAATACTTTTTACAACTCCCTTAGAATCCTTATTGATTAGTGAAAAGGTTACATTAGGATATTTTAAAGTAAATTCTTTTAGAATATTAGGTAGTATATATTTTCTTGGAATTGAACTAGAAGATATATTGAGATGGCCCTGGACTTCTCCTTTATAAGAAGCAAGCTGAAATTTAGCCATTTCACATGTGTTAATAATATTAATTGCATATTTGTAGAGAAGATCTCCTGCTTCAGTAAGAGTCATATTTTTTCCTGAACGATTTATAAGGATTGTTCCAAGTTCTTTTTCAAGATTTTGAACATGGCTTGTAACTGTAGGTTGTGCAATATATAATTTTTTTGCAGCTTTAGAAAAACTTTTTAGATTTGAGACTTCTACAAAGGTTTCTAATTGACGAAGGTCCAATTTAATCACCACTTTCAGAAAAAGTTTATATTGTAATTATTTTTTAAAATGAAATATTAAGAAATTATTAGAGCTAAACCTACTGTATATATGATACCAGATTTATGTATAAATTTGATATCATATAATATATAAAAGTAAAAAATAATATTTTTTAAAAAAACTGTTGACAAAACAAGAAAAACCTGATATATTTTTAAGAGTTGTCGCTGATATAGCAGATTAAAAACAAGATAAAAATTATAAAAAAATAAATTAAAAAAACTTGACAAGATAAGAAATATATGCTATATTAAATAAGTCAGCAAAAAAAGAACCTAGAAAATTGAACAGTGTAAAAAGTCCTTAAGTTAATAACTTTAATTAAAACTTAAGTTCATATGAAAATATGAAAGTAAGTAATTCTGAGATTAAACTTTTATTATGAGAGTTTGATCCTGGCTCAGGATGAACGCTGGCGGCGTGCCTAACACATGCAAGTCGAGCGAAGGATATATAAAGAAATCTTCGGATGGATTTATATAAACTTAGCGGCGGATGGGTGAGTAACGCGTGAGAAATCTACCATGCACTAGGGGATAGCCTCGGGAAACTGGGAATAATACCCTATGACACTTACATTTCACATGAAAAGTAAGTTAA